>CAZAHB010000006.1:0-55910 GCA_964484945.1 uncultured Armatimonadia bacterium
TGCCCTTCTGGAAGTAAACTATGAAAGTCCTGCAGATTGCCGCGAAGATGTTGTCGCTGGAGCGCTTCGCGCTGCCACTTATGCAGCGTTTGCGTGATGACGGCTTCCAGTGTGAGGCCATGGGCGAGTTCGACGGCACCGAAGAACGCGTCAGCGAAGCCGGCTTCTCAGTGCATCACTGGCATGCGGGACACTCGTTCAACCCCCTGCGCATGATCGGCGCGCGACGGCAGCTTCGAGAGTTCCTTCGCTCACGGGAATTCGATATCGTCCACAGCCATTGTTCATTCGGGGGGATCATTGGCAACGCTGTCGCTCATCGCCTCGGCCCGCACGTGATCTACACCCAGCACGGCTTCTACGTCCATGAGGGCCTCAATCCGCTCATGCGGGCGGCGTGGCTGCGACTGGAGAAGGTCGGCCTGCAGCCGGCGGATCATGTCATCTGCGTGAGCCGCGCGGAGCAGGAATTGGCGCGGACACTGGGCGTTGGCCCTCCGGACACGTTCGTTCACGTGCCTGGCGCCGGCATCAAGGTCGCGGACTTCCAACGCGATGAAGACGAACGCGTCAAGCGGGGGCGGCAGGTTCGAGAGAGCCTCAATCTGTCGGAAGATGAGACAGTGCTGCTCACCGTGTCCCGTCTGACAGATGACAAGGGCTATCAGGAGATGATCGACGCAACACGGCTTCTTTTTGACGAGGGCTACAGTTTCGTCCTCCTCGCCGCTGGCTCGGGCAAGGACGAGACCGCGATCCGTCGAGCAATCACGGAGGCCGGTGTGGAGGACAGCTTCTGCCTCTTGGGCTGGCGCGATGATGTGGCTGATCTCTACTGCGCGGCGGACATCTTCGTGTTCGCCTCGCATCGAGAGGGTCTGCCGATCGCCCCCATCGAAGCTATGGCCAGTGGTGTGCCGGTGGTGCTGTCAGATATCCCGGGATGCCGGGAGGAGGTTTGGGATGGCGAGTGCGGCCTGCTGTTCGCTACCGGCGACGCGGAGGGACTGGCGCGGTGCCTCGCGAAGCTGATAGACGAACCTGACACACGCACCCGACTTGCGCGTGCGGCCCGAAAGCGGGCGAAACTTTTTGACCTCGAGAACGTGCTGGATCGCCAGCTTGCGCTCTACAGGGAGATCGCTGCCTCGCGATGAAGCCGGTGCCCGCCGTCCCAATGCCACTGACGCTGGGGGATCTGCGGCGTGCGTGCCACATTCCGGACGCGCGACGGACGCTTGAGGAGCAGATCGCCGAGTATCATGACGCCGTCGCGGGCTTCGGGATATCCACCGCTCGGGCGGCGCTATGGGTGATCCTGCGGACGTTGCATCGGCTCAGGCCCGATCGAGATCTGGTGATTATTCCGGCGTACACCTGTCCGACAGTTGGACGGTCGGTGGTCGAGGCTGGACTGCGCGGGCTGTGCGTCGATGTGTCGCTTGACACATTCAATATTGATCCAGTCCGCGTCGCGGAGGCCATTAGTCAGCGCGTCCTCGCCGTGGTCGCACCGCACATGTTCGGCATGCCGTGCGATCTGCCGGCACTGGCCGAGATGTGTCGAGAGCATGGCGCGTTTCTTATCGAGGACTGCGCCCAGTGCGTGGGCGGGAAGTGGTCCGACGAGTTAGTCGGGACATACGGCGACGTGGCCTTTCTGAGTATGGGGCGAAGCAAGAATCTGCGAGGCTATGAAGGAGGACTGCTATGGTCCAGGGAGAGGGACATAGCAGAAGCCCTGACCGAGGAGTTCGAACGGCTGCCTGACGCCCAGTCAGGCGCGACCCAAAAGCTGAAGCAGGCGGCGATCACGTTACTCTCGCACCCCTGGCCGTGGGCACTTGCGAAGCGTCTCCCGGGCCTGCGGGTCGGGGTAGAGGATCAGAGCTTCGACCCGCATCCGTCGAAGCTCGCGGACTGGCAGGCGGGACTGGGGTTGATCTCGCTGTCACGGCTCGAGGAGTACAATGAACGCCGCCGGAGATCTGCAGCGGCGATGCGAGAAGCCCTCGGCGAGGTGGAGGGCCTGTGCTGCCAGTCGGTTCCGGAGGAGGCCGAGCCGACGTATCTACGCTTCGCCACGCGCCTGACGGAGGGTGACGCGCAGCGAAGAGACGCACTGGTGACGCGCCTGCAGGCTGCGAACATCGACGCACGAGCTTTCTATACGAGGACAATGGACGCGTACGAGTGGATCCAGTGTGAGGTCGGAGCAACAAGCGGTTTCGCGGCCGCGCGATCCATTGTGACATCGAACGTGGTGCTGCCTGTGCTGCACAGCGCACAATGAGACGACGTCTATGAGAGTAGTGAAGTCCAGCCGTGACTTTTTCTGTGTCTCTTAGTGCCGTGCAACCGTTATGGGAAGGTGCGCCCTAAGCGAGAAACTGGAGGTTGCGTCATGGATAAAGATCACCCGGATTTCCCGCGCGTCGTGATTCTTACGAAGCGATCGGTCATGGCGGGTGCCCCGTTCGCGGAGAGCCTGATTCAAGCTCACAACGTTGCTGGCATATTCGCCGAGGACCGTGCCACACGGTTGACACGGTCAAAGTGGCGATATGCGATAAACCGCGTCAAGGAGCACGGTGTACTAAGACTAATGAGCTTTGTGCTCAAAGCAGCCCACCAGAAGTACATAGCTAGGGAGTGCATTGAGACGGTAGCCGCACGACATCCGAGCATCCCATTTTTCCCCGTTGAATCGATCAACGATTCTGAAACATTGGCACAAATACGCAGCTGCAAGCCTGACATAATCTGCATCGGTGCAACGCGTCTATTCTGTGAGGAGGGCCTATCTATTCCCCCGTTAGGTTGCCTCAACATACATGGGGCAATGCTGCCGCGAAATGCGGGTATGGAGCCAACCTTCTGGGCCCTCTACAACGAGGAATTCACTGCTATTGGGGAGACAATTCATTTCGCTGTTCCGAAGGCAGACGCGGGAAACATTGTTATGCAGGAGCGGATACCATTCACTCTGGGGGAAACTGTCGAGGAGATCAATGATCGTATCATAAGACGGGGCGCCGAGATGATACCGGAAGCTGTGAGCAAAGTTGCTTCGGGCGATTACGAGTTCCCGCCGATGGATATGTCCAATTACTTATACAACGGACGTCCTTCTCTCGAGCAAAGGCGCGAGCTTCAGGAAAAGATACAAGCTTGGCGTGCGACCTGGGGGGGCGAAAAGCCCGAACCTAGTTACTGGGAATAAGGAGCGATTCCACCTTTTGGGACATTGCGCTTTGTTTATCGACCTCTCCTTCAGAGATGTCACGAAGCGTCAAATCGGTCCATCGGAGAGGCTTCTACCTCCATATGTCAAAGCTACCGCTAACCCGCGCCGTGGTAACCGATGCAGCCGAGCGCGTTGCCCTGCATGTGATCCGCGCGCTTGGCCGGTCCGGCATAGATGTCGTGGCCACCGAGGTAGCCGACCGGTGCAATCACTGTCCGGGCCTGCGGTCACGATACGCCGCGGAGGCCCATACGCTCGGCGACTGGCAAGAGCCTGCGGGCGCATGGATCACGCAACTCATGGAGATCGGCCAGGTCGGCGACGTCCTCATGCCCTCCTGCTTCAATAGTCTGCTCCGGGTCGCGCAAAACAGAGACGTTCTTAACGCCGTTTTCCGCATGCTCATTCCCCGCGAGGAAACCCTCCTGAGAGCCAATGATAAGTGGGCACTACATGACTTCAGTTGCACCCGCGACGTCCCCACCCCCAATACCTGGTGTCCCTCAGACTTGAGTGACTTGCAGCGAATCGCTGAGTTGATTGAGTTTCCGACCATTGTGAAGTTCAGGCATGACATTGGCCTGTATTTCGGCCCCGGGGATCGATATGCCCTTGTGAGATCAGTCGACACCCTCCGAGAGACATGGGAGCAGTTCAATGATGTCCAGCCACAGCCCCTCGTGCAAGAGTATATTCCGGGAGAGAGCTACGGATTTGAGGCTCTTTACAATCGCGATCATCACTGTGTCGCCAGTTTCCAGCACAGGCGTCTTGTCGAGTGTCCGCCGCAGGGCGGTCCGTCAGCAGTCTGTGAGAGCGTGCGCATTCCAGAACTGGAGGAATATGGACGGCGGCTCCTCGACGAACTGAGATGGACCGGGGTGGCGATGGTAGAATTCCGTCGCTGCAGCGAAACCGGCCAGTTCTACCTGCTTGAGATCAACCCCCGTTTCTGGGCATCTGTCGCCCTTTCGGAGGCGGCGGGGGTGAACTTCCCGGAGCTTTACTACCGATGCGCTTGCGGAGAAGCAGTAGATACGCCGGAGTATCGAGAAAACGTACGTCTCCGCCTGATGCCGACGTACTTTGCCAGCGGCTTGATGAGTATGCGGGTTGGGCTCCACGGTGTGGGGACGGCTCTCTCCAACCTGCGCTATCTGATTGACCCACGCGTCCACGAAGGCCTGCTGACCCTCGATGATCCGCAAGCCTCGTGGGCGTACATCCGCAAAAACCTCTTCGGGAGCCAGCGTGGTGATGGCTGAGTTCACCGGCGTCTTTCATGTGCACTCAACGTTCTCCGATGGCGAGATGACGCTTACTCAAATTCGCGATTGGGCTGTTGCTGCAGAACTGGATTTCGTCTGCGTTACGGATCATGCGGAGAGCCTGCCGCCGGGAAAGCGCGAGGAGTTCTTCAAAGAATGCGAGCGATTGAGCACAGAGACGCTTCTTGTACCTGGTATCGAATTTGCCCACTCGGGACGTCACGTCATCGCGCTAGCCCCGTCGCAATGTCTATCAAACCTCGACGATGCGGAAGTCGTTGACAATCCAGACACGGTTCGCAAGTGCGGCGGGATCACGATCTGGGCTCATCCGGCGTTCACCTTTGATCTCTCCTTGCATGATGGCGCCGCGGCCCGTTATGATGGGTGGGAGGTTTGGAGCCTGAAACACGACGGTGGGTCGCCGAATCTACCGGTCCTCGCTTTGCTGGAGGAAACGGCGCGCCAATGGCCCGTGCTGGCCTTCGCTGGATGGGACCTGCATGGTGTGGCAAATCACGATATTGGGCCGCGCATTCGACTTTCCATCGCGACAGACAAGCTCACACAGGATGGCTTGCTCACCGCACTATGCAATGGGTCTTTTTGCATTGAGAGCGACACATGCGGGAGTGAGAATAGCTGCTTGGCCGTTCCTTTTCTATGGCGAGGAGCTATCAGTTGGCTCCAATACTGCAAGACGCGATTTTCCTGCGTTGCCAGATATCTCGGACACCGAGTGAAGACGTACTTCGGGCACGATGCCTGAGAACAGCCGAATTCGACGGTTCGCAAACACTCCCGATCTCCGGGGGCTTTGTTGTGACTTCAGACATTTCAGTCGAAGAGTTCGATGGAGGCGCGGATGCCTGGAACGCTTGGATCGCGAGAGCACCAGGCGCGTGCTTTTGCCATCAGTACGAATGGCTCCAGATTGTTAGTGATGTATACGGGGGCGCCCCGCATTATCTTGCCGCTCGTCGAGGGGACGAGATCGTTGGGATGATGCCGGTGATGCTACGCTCGGTCTTAGCAGAAGGACGAGTCCTGTATGCACCGCCCTTCGCCGATGAGGGCGGATGCTGTACGGAGGACTCTGAGGTGGAGGCGGAGCTGGTTCGGGCGGCCGCGAGACTGGGAGAAGATCTGGGCGCGTCCTACCTCGAAGTGCGACAGCGAGACCCGCTGTCTATCGGAGCAGTCACGGACGAGAGCCGCGTGACTCTCGAAATGCCACTGCCCGAAAACAGTGAGATACTATGGGATGATCTGTCAAAGAACATGCGTAAGAAGGTGCGACGGGCCCGGCGCGATGGTCTGAGCAGTGAAGAGACCGGCCGCGCCTTTCTGGACACCTTCTACGATATCTACGCGACAAATATGCAGGAACTCGGATCCCCGATGCATTCGAACGAGTTCTTTGAGGCGCTCTTCGAACTCTTCCCGGATGACATGGTGATCATCGCTGTGCGCCTCGAAGAGACGGGAGTAGAGGTAGGCGCCGCGGTAGCAATCAGATTCAAAGACGTGCTAACCGTATTGTGCGCACACTCGAAACGAGAGTATTTCGATCTGTATCCCAACAACTTGCTCTACTGGCGTTTATTCGAAGCAGGCATTGAACGAAAATGCAGTGTGGCCAATTTCGGCCGATCTCCGGTGGACTCGGGAATTTATCGCTATAAGAAGTCGTGGCATATGGAAGATCACCAGCTATACTACAGCCGGGTACCAATCTCAGGGCAGCCGACAGTGGACGATGGTCGCGAAAGCACAGCTTATGGGCTTTTCCGCAAAGTGTGGCCCCGAGTGCCGGCGTCCATAGCTCGGGCGCTCGGACCGCGCATCTGGTCCCGTCTACCCATATGATTTCCGACTGTTCAGGCAGAAGGATCGGAATGATCGAATGCGCATAATGCTCTCCGGCGTGGCCATCGAGGGTGGGGGCGCGGAGCAGGTCATTCAGGATCTCGCGTTAGGCTTCGCCGAACGCGAGCACGAGGTCATGATCGCATTCTTGGAAGGGACCGATGCGGTCGTTCCTGAACTTGAGGCACGGGGCATCCGTTGCGAGCGTCTTATGGCACGAACCGAACTCGCCGACAGCCCTCTGGCTGACTTCAATCCCTCATGCGCATTCCGTTTCCGCAGTCTCGTCAAGGACTTCCGCCCTCAGATCTGGCACAGCCATGTCCCCCGTCCCACGCTCTGGGCTTCACTTGCCATTCGAACCATGCGCTCGCATCCCTGCTTTGTGTACACCGAGCACAACGTCCAGGACGTCTATCCGCGTTGGGCCCACTGGGTCTACCGCATATTCATTCCCTCAGTGGACCGGGTCGTCTGCGTATCGAATGCTTCGCTTGAGAGCTTCGAGATTCGATGGAAGCAATGTGCTCCTGCCATACGTGTTTGGAATGGCATCCGGCCGGAGCGGGTCGCCTTCAGCGGTGAAGCCATCGAAATTCGCGAGCCACTGGGCGCCTCTGGCAGTGCGCCCGTTGTGTGCAATATCGCAAATATCGGACATCGCAAAGGACACGATGTCCTTGTCGGTGCGATGTCAATGGTTCGCGAAAGACTTCCACAAGCACAGTGCTGGATAGCTGGAAGCATGGAACATGAGCCACGGACCGTCGAGGCATTACGCGGCGCCATTGAGCAGCACCAGCTTCAGAAGAACGTTTCGTTGCTGGGCCGCCGCCGAGATGTGCCGGACCTGCTTCATGCCTCGGACCTCTTCGTGTTGTCATCGCGGCAGGAGGGCTTTCCCATCACGATCCTCGAGGCCATGGCCGCGGGGAAACCCGTCATCGCCACCGACGTTGGCGGCTGCGCGGAAGCCGTCGTCGATGGCGAGACCGGGCTCATTGTACCTCCCGAGGATCCCGAGGCACTGGCTGAGGCGATTCTCTCACTGCTTCAGGATCCCGGGCGTGCGGAGGCGATGGGGGAGGCGGGCCGCGATCGGATCCAAAGGGAATTCACGGTCGATCGCATGGTCGAGCGGCACCTCGAGCTATATCAACGCTTGGTCGCTGATCGGCAGGCATAGATCCGGCGGGCTCCTTATGGCGCCGCCATTCGCCTCACCGATTCGGATCAGCAACCAAGCTGAGTTACGGTGCACTTGTGGCGCCTGCCGTCTGCTCAGTCCAGTGGAAATAGAACTCGCTCTGGGCGGACCACCACGGGCGAGAGTGGGACCCTCGCCGGATTTGATGTGGATCACCTCGTGCGGGAAGATGGTCGCTTGATCGATGATGTTCGGATAGCGCTCGAATGTCGCCTGGTTGATCCAGACTTCGCGCGTGGTGATTGTCCGCGTAGGGGTTGAAATCCGCGCTTCAGTGTCGGGGGCGAGACGCCCTCCACGCGGCCCCCAGTCAGCATTTCTCGGTCCAACTCCGCATAGTCGTCGAAGTCCGTTTCCTCGACCATCCCGACCCATTCGCTGAGCGCATGGTAGTTTGGCATCTGTGATTGCTATGCGTGCGGCGCGGAATTTGCGGAGCTTGGTTCCGTCACCGGTGTGCCCGCGGACGAGTCACCGCATCCTAACAGATAGGTCCGCGAGGCAGCGATCACGAGCAGCAGAAGCAGATGAGACGCCTGGCGGTGGGACGAGCGGGTTCTCTGCTTTTGGGCGCGTTTGATGGTCATGGGTCTCTCTGCCATCACATCGGGGGACGCGCAAGAAGTCTGAACTGCTCGGCGTAACGATGCCCGGAGTCCGGAGGTAACACCAGCAAACGGGACGGTGATGGGCCGCACCCGACGCCAGTTCCTCGCTCATGGGCGGCGACGGCGTCCTGTGGCGGCCGGCTCGAGTCGCTGATCGCAGAAAGAGCCGCGGACAAGAGGTTTCCCGCAGCGAGCCGCGAAGCAAGAGACACACGACCACACTATTCGCGAGCACCAGGACATAATAGTCGGAGACGTTGTGCTCATAGCGTCAGAACTTCTGTCCACGGCCACCCGATAACCGAGAACGGAACTCGGCTTATAGACACGCTCTCCGGCCTCAACTGTGTCAGATCGCCACAATGACGGGTGCTGCGCCAGGCAATAACCTCCTGAAACATACCGGCGCTGCAGATCCCCCACAACAATCATTGTTCGGACGAATATGAGCGCGACAGATGGGACCGCTGCCTTCCCCAAAACCAAGGAAGGTGTGGAGGTCGCGCTATGCTTATCGACACAGCAGCCGACAGATTCGCCGTACACATCGAGGCCGTACGGGGCTACAGCCCCAGAACCGCCGTCGCATATCGGTCAGATCTGTCACAACTGGCCGAGTTCATGGAGCAACAGGATCTGGAGCCGACTATCGACAACGTGACCCGGGAAACGATGGAGAGGTGGATCGTTGCGATGAAGCGCAGCGGGCTCAAGCGGAACACCATCGTCCGCCACGTCCATGCTGCGAAAAGCTTCTGGAGCTACCTTCTGGATGTCGATCTCACCGATCGCAATCCAATGCGCCGGCTACCAACACCGAAGCGGGAGCGAACGCTCCCGACGTATCTGTCTGAGGACGAGCTTCGCCAGCTTCTGGACGCCGCCCTCGATCAGCGCGTGGTGTTCTGCGCGTTCAGGGACTACGCCATCCTGGCCACATTCATCTTCACCGGGATGCGTCGCAGCGAGTTGCTGAACCTCAAGAAGGACCACATGGACCTCGCCAAGCGCCAGGTGCGCATTATCAACGGCAAGGGAAACAAGTCGCGCGTGGTGCCTCTGGTGGATGACGTCATCGAGACCGTCTCCGACTGGTTGGAGTTCCGTCCCGATGACGGATGTGATCGACTCTTCGTTACGCTCAAAGGCAATCCCCTCGGATCGACGCAGCTTCAGCGGCTGTGGTCGCGGGCGCTTGAACGGAGCGGCATCGAGCGGGACGGGGTCACGATTCACACGCTGCGACACTCCTTCGCGACATTGCTGCTGCAGAGCGGCGAGTGCGACCTCGTCTCCATTCAGAAGATGCTGGGGCACAGTCGGTTAGACACAACGGCGATCTACACGCACGTTGCGGATGCTGACCTGCATGCCTCCGTTTCCGCTCACCCACTGAGCAGTTGACGCAACACCGAAGGTGCCTATTAACGCGGGAGGGAACGTGCGCCCCTCCCGCGAAATGCCCCCCACTTCCCAACGCCGTACCCGATGGGGGAACCTCAGTGCGCACGCACAGCGATCGTGTCAGCTTCATCTGGTCCATCGCAGACCTCATCCGTGACCACTTCAAGCGCGGCAAGTATCAGGACGTGATCCTCCCGTTCACCGTCCTGCGCAGGATCGACTGCGTTCTCGCGCCCACCAAGGAAGCGGTGCTTGAGCGCAACGCCAAGCTCAAGGGCCGACTCGAGAACCTCGATCCGCAGCTTCGCAACGCATCCGGCTATGCCTTCTACAACACGTCCGTCTATGACTTCCCGAAGCTCCTCGATGACGCGCCCGCGCTCGCCGCCAATCTGCGCAACTACATCAACGGCTTCAGCCCCAACATGCGCGAGGTCATCGAGCGCTTCGACTTCGACAACACCATCGACAAGCTCGATGACGCTGGCCTGCTCTTCCAGGTCATGGAGCGCTTCTCGCAGGTCGATCTCGGGCCGGAGACCGTCTCCAATCACGAGATGGGGACCATCTTCGAGGAGCTGATCAGGCGCTTCAACGAGGCGCTCAACGAGAACCCCGGCGAGCACTTCACGCCCCGCGAGGTCATCCGGCTCATGACCGAGCTGCTCCTCTACCAGGACGAGGACATGCTCGCCGAGAACCACATCGTTCGCACCGTCTACGACCCCTGCTGCGGGTCCGGCGGCATGCTCACCATCGCCAAAGACCGCATCGAAGAGATGAACTCGCAGGCCGATGTCCACCTCTTCGGCCAGGAGGTCAACCCAGAGACCTTCGCCATGTGCAAGTCCGACCTGTTCATCAAGGACCCGTCCGGCCATGACGCCGACCACATAGCATTCGGCTCCACGCTCTCTGATCCCAAGCACGTCCGCGACTTCGACTACTGCCTCGCCAATCCGCCCTACGGGAAGGACTGGAAGGCCGACCAGGACGCCGTCGAGGCCGAGGCCAACCGTGGCCACGCCGGTCGCTTCGGCGCAGGCACACCGCGTAAGAGCGACGGGCAGATGCTCTTCCTGCAGGACATGATCTCCCACATCAAGTCGCCGGAAGATGACGGGGCCCGCATCGCCATCATTATGAACGGGTCGCCGCTGTTCACCGGCGACGCCGGCTCCGGCGAGAGCGAGATCCGCCGCTGGATCATCGAGAATGACTGGCTGGAGGCCATCGTCGCGCTACCCGAGCAGCTCTTCTACAACACAGGCATCGCCACGTATGTCTGGATCGTCACCAACCGCAAGGAGCCGCGCCGCGCAGGCACCGTCCAGCTTATCGACGCCACCGAAATGTGGGTGCCGATGCGCAAGAGCCTCGGCGACAAGCGCCGCCAGATATCCGCCGAGCAGATCACGGAGATCGCCTGCCTGCACGATGCCTTCGAGGAGAACGACCGCGTCCAGATCTTCGCCAACGAGGAGTTCGGTTATCGGAAGGTCCGCGTGGAGCGCCCGCTGCGCCTCAACTTCCAAGCCTCCGAGGAGCGCATCCAGCGCCTGCGCGACGAGACGAAGTTCCAGAACCTCGCGAAGAGCCGCAAGAAGGACGAGGAGGAGCGCAAGGCCGCGGAGGCCGAGGGCCGCGAAATGCAGCAGGCCATTATCGAGCTTCTCCGCGGCATGGGCGACGAGCTTGTTACCAGCCGCGATGAGTTTGAGCAGCGCCTGAAGGGCGCCGCCGAGGAGGCGGGCGTCAAGCTCTACGCCAGGCACAGGAACATGATCGTGGATGCGCTCGGCGAGCAGGACCCGGAGGCCGAGATCTGCCGCGACAGCAACGGGAATCCCGAGTACGACACCGACCTGCGCGATTACGAGCAGGTGCCGCTGACCGAGGACGTACAGGAGTTCTTCGAGCGCGAGGTCGCGCCGCACGTGCCGGACGCGTGGATCGACGAGGACTACACCGACGAGAAGGACGACCGCGTAGGCCGCGTCGGCTACGAGATCAACTTCAACCGCTACTTCTACACCTACGATCCGCCTCGCCCGCTTGAGGAGATCGAGGCGGACATCAAGGAGCTTGAGACCGAGATCGTGCGGATGTTAGGGGAGATCACTCAGTGAATGCGGAGATCCAGTCTGATGCGATGAGCGTTCGCGAACTGCTCGACGGGAAGAAGTACGGCATCGACGAATACCAGCGAGACTATCTCTGGCAGACGAAGCATGTCAGTGACATGCTGGAGGACTTCGAGAGCCGCTTCCTCGGCGCCTGGGATGAGACCCACGAGTATGAGGCCGTTGCGTCCTATCCGCAGTACTTCCTCGGCCCGATGGTCATCAGCGCCATCAACGGGGAGCGTTTGATCGTTGATGGTCAGCAGCGCATCACCACCCTCACACTGCTGCTCATCTTCCTCCATCACCTGCAGCAGGATCGGGAGGCGCAGGTAGATGTCAGCGACCTGATCTACTCTGTCAAGTACCAGAAGAAGTCATTCAACCTCCAAGTCGAGGAGCGAGAGGCGGTCCTGCGAGCCCTCTATGAGGGCGAGGACATTGACCCCAATGGCGAGCCGGAGTCCGTCCAGAACATCATCGCACGCTATCGCGACATCGAGGAGCTGTTCCCTGAGTCGCTGCGCGACGAGGCGCTTCCGTATTTCATCGACTGGCTGATCGAGAAGGTGCAGGTCGTAGTCATCACCGCGTTCACTGCCAACGAAGCCTACACCATCTTCGAGACGATGAACGACCGTGGCCTGAGCCTGGCTCCCATAGATATGCTCAAGGGCTACATTGTCGCCAATATCGACGGGGCGGAAGAGAAGAAGACCGCCAACCACCTCTGGCGCGAAAAGGTCTTCGTTCTTCACGAGTTCGACGACGATGCCGATTCGGAGTTCGTCAAGGCATGGCTGCGAGGCCAGCACGCACAGGACATCCGCTCAGGCGGCAAGAACAGCACTCCCGGCGACTTCGACCGAATAGGCACGGGCTTTCACAAGTGGGTTCGAGACAACCGGGAAGATCTGGGTCTGATCGCCCCGGCCGACTACCGGGACTTCGTCCACGATCGGTTCGGGCTTTACGCGGATCACTACCTGACCATGCTCCAGGCCTCCGAGACGTTCACGCCGGGGCTGGAGTACGTCTACTTCAACAGGGACCTCGGCTTCACGCTCCAGTATCCGCTCATGCTCGCCGCCATCCGGCCCGATGATGACGACCAGACCGCCCGGACGAAGATGCAACTCGTCGCCGGCTTCTGCGACATCTTTATCGCGCGCCGAGCCATGAACTTCAAAGCCATGCGCTATTCGAGTATCAGGCGCGGGATGTTCAATCTGATGACCGACATCCGGCGCCGGGACGTGCCGGCGCTTGCGGACCGACTGAAGGCCGAAGTCGATGGCATGGATCATGACTTCGAGGGCATGGATCGCTTCTACCTCAACCGCTTCAGCAAGGTCTACATCAAGCGCATTCTCGCCCGCATAACCTACTACATCGAGCAGCAGTCGGGTGTGGACACCGACTTCGAAACCTTCGTCTCCGGTGACGTCGGACCCCGCTATCAGATCGAGCATATCTGGGCCAACCATTTCGAAGAGCACGAGGACGAGTTCGAAGTGGAGGAACGCTTCGAAAGCTACCGCGACCGCATCGGTGGGTTGCTGCTTCTGCCGAAGGAATTCAACCAGAGCTTTGGCGACCTGCCCTACGAGGAGAAGCTGGAACACTACTTCGGCCAGAACCTGCTCGCGCGGTCGCTGCATCCCAAGTGCTACGAGAGGAACCCCGGCTTCGTGCGGTTCGTGAAGGAGAGCGGGCTGCCGTTCCGGCCGCATGAGCAGTTCAAGCGCGAGGACCTGGACGAGCGCCAGCACCTGTATCGATTGCTCGCCGAGCGCATCTGGAGCACCGAGCGCTTCGAGCAGGAGTTGGAGACATGAGCGCGGTGGAGCAGGCGACGGGGAAGTGGGCGGGCTATTCCGAGTACGGAGAATCGGGAGATGATTGGTTCGGCAGGCTTCCGAACCACTGGGATCTCGCCAGTCTCCGGTGGCTGGTGAGTGGCGAGCGCCCGATTACCTACGGCATCGTTCAGTGCGGGCCAGATGTCCCGAATGGCGTGCCCTATGTTCGGCCCGTAGACATGGGAGACGAGTGTGGCGCAGAACTCGATAACCTGCAGCGCACGGCACCGGACATTGCAGCCCGCTATTCACGCTCGACGCTGCGCCCGGGCGACCTCGTCGTCTCCATCGGCCCGAGCTTCGGAAAGGCAATGATCGTCCCCGACGAACTGGACGGTGCTAATCTGACCCAAGGGACCGCACGCGTGGCTGCGGGTTCTGAGGTTGATCGACACTTCCTGTTCTGGGTACTGAGGAGCACTGAAGTGCACCAGTGGTGGGATGCTGGCTGTGCCGGGGCTACATTCAGGGCTCTGACACTTGAATTGCTTTCAGCAACGCCAGTACCACTCCCCCCACTCGCCGAGCAGCGGGCGATTGCGGAGTTTCTGGATCGGGAGACGGGGCGGATCGATGCGCTGATCGAGAGGAAGCGGCGGCTGATCGAGCTGCTGGAGGAGAAGCGCACGGCGCTGATCACCCGCGCGGTCACGAAGGGCCTCGACCCCGACGTGCCCCTCAAGCCCTCCGGCGTCGAATGGCTCGGCGACATCCCCGAGCATTGGGAGGTCTGGAAGACGGCCCACGCGTTTCGGAAGGTGTCGAGCGGGACAACGCCACCTTCACAGAGCCGGGAGTACTATGACGGCGACATCTGCTGGGTCAACACCAGTGAGTTGAGGGACGCGAGGATTCAGGACACAGGGAAGAAGATCACACAGGAAGCCCTCCGTGAATTCAGTGCTCTCAAGCTCTATGCGCCCGGGACTGTTCTCGTGGCGCTCTATGGGGCAACCATCGGCAAAGTTGGGCTTCTTGCGACAGAGGCCACAGTCAATCAGGCCTGCTGCGCACTTCTTGACAGCGACGTCATACTGCCAGAATTTGCATTCCATGTCTTCGTGTCAGCTCGTCGTCACCTGCTCGGCAAAGCTTATGGTGGCGGCCAACCTAACATCAGTCAGGAGACAATACGGAGCCTTAAGCTGCCGGTGCCGCCCGTGAGTGAGCAGCGGGTCATACTTGAGCAGATCAATCATAGTGCGGAATTGATCGATGGCCTCGTCGAGCAGGTTGAGCAAGCCATCACCAGGCTTCAGGAGTATCGCACCGCGCTGATATCGGCGGCGGTGACGGGGAAGATCGACGTGCGCGACATGTGAGGGGGAACTCGGATGAGCGACATCAAGCTGTTCCGCACCACCGACGGCGAGGTCTGCGAGCTTGAGGGGCACTCCGTGGCGGTGGAGAAGTCGCTGCAGAGCCTCATCGAGCAGCACTGCGAGACGTTCCTCGGCGTGCGCTACGTGAAGACCGAGCACTCCACCGGCCCGGTGCACGGCGGGCGCATCGACACGCTGGGCCTTGACGAGAACGGCTGCCCCTGCATCATCGAATACAAGCGCTCGACCAACGAGAACGTCATCAACCAGGGGCTGTTTTACCTCGACTGGCTGCTCGACCACCAGGGGGACTTCTTCAGGCTGGTGCTGGAGGCGCTGGGGCGGGAGGCCGCCGACAGCATCGACTGGTCGGCCCCGCGCCTGATCTGCATCGCCGGCGACTTCACGAAGTACGACCAGCACGCGGTCAAGCAGATCAACCGCAACATCGACCTCGTGCGCTACCGCCGCTACGGGGAGGGGCTGCTACTGTTTGAGCTGGTGCATTCGACGGTAGCCGAGAACGCTGGGACCGCGCCGCCGGCAACCGCTTCGTCCGAGGTCACTGAATACACAGTCGAGCAGCATCTCGAGGGCGCTTCAGGGGACCTCGTAGACCTGTACGAAGCGCTTGAGGCATTCATTCTGTCATTGGGTGACGATGTGATCGAGCGCCCACGCCAGAACTATGTGGCTTTCCGTCGCCTGCGCAACTTTGCCTGCGTAGAGGTACACCCCCAAGGCGGCGAACTGGTAATTCATCTGAACGTGGATCCGGATGAGGTTGACCTGGAACAGGACTTCACGAGAGATACCAGCAATATCGGGACGTTCGGCACAGGAGACCTCGAGGTGCGATTCAGCACACCCGAGGGTTTCGAGAAAGCGAAGCCGCTGCTGGAGCGCAGCTACGAGCGAAGTTAGGGACCGAGGACGCAACCTCGCAGAACTCCCGACGCACTGAGGGGGCCTCATGGTGGACATATCCGAACGGAACTTCGAAGACACGATCGTCGAGGGCCTGACGGGTGCGCGGCCGGGCGGCTACGACCTACGCGACTACGCGGACTATGACCGCGGCCTGTGCCTCGATACCGAGAAGGTCTACCAGTTCATCCGCGCGACGCAGCCGAAGCAGTGGGAGCGGCTGCGGGAGTTCCACGGCGAGGACACGCGCGACGCGTTCATGCGCCGCTTGAGCGGGGAGATCGGCAAGCGCGGGCTCGTGGATGTGCTGCGCCACGGGATCAAGGACCGCGGCTGCACCTTCGAGATGTGCTACTTCAAGCCGGCGAGCCGCCTGAACGAGGACCTGCAGCGGCTGTATGAACTGAACCAGTTCAGCGTCATCCGCCAGCTTCGCTACTCCACGGGCGGCGAGCAGAGCCTGGACATAGTGCTGTTCCTCAACGGGATGCCGCTGTTCACGGCCGAGCTGAAGAACCGCCTGAACGCACAGGACGTGGAGGACGCGGTACGCCAGTACAAGCACAATCGCGACCCGCGCGAGGAGCTGTTCCGGCAGGGGCGCTGCGCGGCGCACTTCGCAGTAGACAACGAGCGGGCGCGGATGGCGACGCACCTGCAGGACAAGGACACGCGCTTCCTGCCCTTCAACCGTGGCTGGAACGGCGGCGCGGGCAACCCGCCGGCCAAGACGAGCTTCCCGACCGCCTACCTGTGGGAAGAGATCTGGGCTCCATCGAGCGTGCTGAACCTGGTGCAGTACTTCATCCACGACTTCGAGGAGATCGTCGAGGGTGATAACGGCCGCAAGCGCAAGGAGCGTCGCGTGATATTCCCGCGGTTCCAGCAGCTCGACTGCGTGCGCAAGCTGATCGACCACTGCCGGGAGCACGGCCCGGGCGAGACCTACCTGATCCAGCACTCCGCGGGGTCTGGCAAGAGCAACTCAATCGCGTGGCTGGCGCACCAGCTTTCTGTGCTGCACGACGAGAATGACGAGCGGGTCTTCGACACGATCTGCGTGGTGACAGACCGGATCGTGCTGGACGAGCAGCTTCAGCAGACGGTGAAGCAGTTCGAGCAGACGCTGGGGCTGGTGGAGACGATCGACGGGACCTCCCAGCAGCTCAAAGACGCACTTGAGAAGGGCAAGAATATCATCGTCACGACGCTGTGGAAGTTCCCGGTGATCGTGGACGAGGTGGCGTCCCTGCCCGGCGAGCGCTTCGCGGTGATCGTGGATGAGGCGCACTCCTCGCAGGCAGGCGAGGCGTCGCGGGATATGCGGGAGACATTGGCCGCGGATAGTCTGGAGGAAGCGGAGGAGCAGGAGCCGACCGAGACGCGGACCGTGGAGGATGAGATCCGCGAGCAGATGGAACGCCGCGGGCGCCAGCCGAACATGAGCCTGTTCGCGTTCACGGCGACGCCGAAGGCGAAGACGCTGGAGATGTTCGGCACGCGGCAGAAGGACGGCAGCTTTGCGCCCTTCCATCTCTACACGATGCGCCAGGCCATCGAGGAGGGCTTCATCCTCGACGTGCTGGAGAACTATACGACCTACAAAACCTACTGGAACCTGCGCAAAGCCGTCGAAGATGATCCGCGTTACGAGCGGCCGAAAGCGAACTATCTGCTGCGCGAGTGGGTGGACCTGCACCCGCACAACATCTCGGAGAAGGTCGGCATCATCGTCGGGCACTTCACGGAGACGGTGGCAGACCGTATCGATGGGCAGGCACGGGCGATGATCGTGACACGGTCGCGCCTGCATACGGTGCGCTACTTCCTGCAACTGCGGAAGACCCTCCGGGAACAGAAGCTGCCCTGGCGGGCGCTGGTTGCCTTCAGCGGTGAAGTGAAGGACCCGGATACAGGAGAAAAGTACACGGAGGCGGGGCTGAACGGCGTACCGCAGGCCCAGACGAAAGCGAAGTTCGAGGAGGACGACTACCGCTTTTTGGTGGTGGCGGAGAAGTTCCAGACGGGCTTCGATCAACCGCTGCTGCACACGATGTATGTGGACCGCAAGCTCGGGGGCGTGCATGCGGTGCAGACGCTCTCGCGCCTCAACCGGGTACATCCGGACAAGGACGAGTGCATGGTTCTGGACTTTGCGAACGAAGCGGACGACATCCAGGCGGCCTTCGAGCCCTACTACGACAAGCTACTCCTCTCGGAAGAGAGCGATCCGAACCTGCTCTATGAGCTTGAGCGGCGCCTGATGGAGTTCGAGATCTTCGACCGAAATGAGATCGAGCGGTTGGCGAAGATCTACTTCTCGGAGGACGGCACTCAGGAGGAAGTACATTCGGCGCTGCAGCCGCCGGTGGATCGCTACAACGACCGCGAGGAGGACGAGCAGTCGGACTTCCGAAGCATGCTGACGAAGTACGTGCGTCAGTATGCGTTCCTGTCGCAGATCGTGGACTTCCACGACACCGACCTCGAGAAGCTCTACACGATGGCGCGCCTGCTGCTGCGCGAGCTGCCGATCAACCGAGACGAACTGCCGCGTCAGGTCACTCGGGAGATCGACATGGACAGCTACCGGGTGCAGCGGACCCATGAAGGAGGAATCCCCCTGGACCGCGGGGAGCAGGAAGTTGAGCCGCTGCAGGAGGCGGAGACGCGGCACACGGAGGAGCTACCGAAGGACCCGCTGTCCGAGATCATTGTGGATCTCAACGACCGCTTCGGCGCGGACCTGACCGAGGACGACCGGGTATTCCTGGAGCAGCTTGAGAGTAAGCTGGAGGAAGACGAGACGCTCGCCAATGCGGTGCAGGTAAACACACCAGAGAACGCCCGACTGACCTTCGACCAGGTGGTCGATGACACGCTGCAGGACATGGTGGACGCGAACTTCGAGTTGTACCGGAAGATCACCGACAACCGGCAGTTCGGGGCCGCGCTGCTGGGGTGGTTGTTTGAGAGCTACCTGCGGAAGGTGCGGGACGCGTAGACGACAACGCAGACTGAGGCTCTCATCCCATCAGACTGCAGTGGGTCCGACATTAGCTGGCTTCCGGAGGTGTCCACCGTGGCTTCAGTCTCCGTAAGACAGGTAGAAGACAAGCGCGAGATCGATCTCATTATCGGTGGCCAACCGATGTGTCGCCTTCGCTACGCCGCCCTCGTAATGGCTCCCGACTCGACCTACTTCTCCGAAGGTCTCGCCCTCTCGCTGTTGACTGCAGGGCGCAACTTCGACTTCCTCGCACGGCGCTGGTTCGTCGAGCACGCCAGCGATGCTGGATGGGACCAAGACCGCATCGACACGAGTTGTTTCCTCGCCCGCCTCTATCGCCTGGTGTGTCTCAAGCGGCGGGTCCTCACAAGCCACGACATCCTGGGCCACGGATACGGGTGGGGAGAGGCAGCCATTGCTGAGGTCACCGCTGACGAGGAGGGCACCGCGTGGGAGCGAGTAATTGCGCTCTACGGCCAGAACAACGAGACAACACGAGAAGCGCTTCCAACGAATCAAGAACTCCAGAGACTGCACGATGAAGTGTTGATCTGGCGTTCGCCGTGGCTGAAGCCTCTGAATGAACCGCCTGAGGACGAGCTCGATGATAAAGACCCGGCTCTGGTTGAGCACTTGCAGGACTGGGACGGGCGGGTGCGGTTTGATATGGAGTATGATTTCCTCGAAGCGGAAGCACTGCGTCCCGAGGATCTGGACGAACTCGACGATGCGGCGGTCGCGGAGAAGTACCTCCGCTGCGAGGCCGAGTATACGTCGAAGCTCAAGCAGCACTTGCAGGATGTGAAGCGCGGTCGGATTGCCGGCGACATCGGCACACCTGAACGGCTGGCACGAGTGTTGTGGCAGGGTCGCGTCGAGTTCCTGTGGCGCTGGAACAAGGCAGCAGAGGCCGTCCACCGTGCCCTCCTCGCCTCCGATCAGATCAGCCGCCGGGAAGCCGATCTCTTCGCCATGCTCCATTGTGGCCCATGGCCGATGGCCAACACGGTTGTGCGAATTGATGAAGTGATGCGCGAGTTCCTGCTGTTCGGCGAGGAAGGAGAATGGCCTGCCCTGCGCGGGGCCATTGCTGCCTTCGTCCTCGACCGCGACAGTGCTCGCGATCACCTTCGGCTGCGCTTCAGCGCGTATGTGCAGGCGCTTCGTACCTACCTGGAAATGCAGCGGGCCGAAGACCGTGAGGCAAAAGCTGAAGTTTCTACGGTTGAAGTCGGGAAGCTTGAAGAGACATCCGCAGCGAAGCCTGCCCCGTCGGAATCCGCATCTGCCCCCTCACGCGATATCGACTGGGAGGAAGTGGCGGACTTGCCCATCGCTCAGGAAGCGCTGTCCGAGCTAACATCGGACAAGCGGCGCCTCATCATGGAGGCCCGCATGGCGGGCTTGACTCGGGGCGAGGCAGCCGATGTCGCTGGAGCCAGCCGTAGCACTGTCACCAGAGCGGAGCAGCAGATGAAGCAGATCCTCAGAGATCACCTCGAGCAGTAGCCCCGACGTGCACAGCGCGTAGCGCCCTCTTCGTGATTAGCTACCCTATTTGTTTGTAGTCGTGCAAAAGACCGACTCCAGAGTTCCTGTACGGGTGAACACCAGCTCACCCGGAGGAGTGTCTGGAGATGGAACAAAGAATCGGCGACACGCTGCACGGATACCGGCAGCAGTTCCTCGATTATCTCGAGCTTCATGTGCGCTACTCGCCGCACACCCGTGTGGCCTACGCGCGTGATACTCAACGTCTCATCGACTTCCTCGCGACCGAAGCCGGCTCCGTGGATCATCCGTCCGAGATTACTCGCGAGCATCTCATGCGCTTTGCCGCATCCCTGCGGGATCTGGCTCCGGCGACCGTCTGCAGGATTCTGGATGCTCTCAGCTCCTGGTTCAACTACCTTCGGGACATTGGCGTCGTGGACGAAAACGTGGTTGCGAAGATACCCCGCCCTCGCCGTGAGAACAAGCTGCCCGTCGCCGCCGCCGAGGGCGATTGCCGTGCGCTGATGGCCGCCTCCAATACGCCTTTGGAGCGCGTCATCCTCGGGGGTCTGATGTACCTCGGGGTCCGGCGCAGCGAACTGCTCAGTCTCGACGTCGCCGACTTCAGCCCGGGACTCAATTCCGTGCGTGTGGATGGGAAAGGATCAAAGCAACGCGACCTGCCCGTTCCCCAGCCACTGCGGCGGCAGATCACTGCCTACCTCCGTGACCGCTCCTCAGATGCTGCGCCCCTACTGCTGAATCAGGTCGGCCGTCGGCTCGGGTCAACCAGCCTGCAGCGGATGTGGACCCCGGATCCTGAAACGCGCCGGCCTTGAGGATAGCGGGCTGACTACTCATTCCATGCGCCACGGCGCCGCGACGCAGTGGCTGAGAGCGGGAGCGGACGTGCGGACGGTCCAGCGTCTGCTCGGGCACGAGCGTCTCGAGACCACCGCTCGCTACCTGAGCACCGACCCCGAGACCTCGCGCCGCGCGGTTGAGCTGCTGCCGGATTACGCAGTGGGGGAGGGGGGTGAGTAACGTGTGCGATGAGCGACCAGAAGACGACCGCCAGACGGAAGAAGAGGACCGCCGGGAGCGTCAGATCGCGGCCATGCTGGCCGAAGTCGCCGTCCGAGCCGCGGAAGAGGCCGATGAACAGGGTGAGGTTTAATCCAATAGTTTAAGTTGCCGTGTTTCGCGTATATGCGCATACAAGTCCCTCAAGACGGTTGATGTTGCCTAATATGGCCAAAACGGAGGTGTCATGTAGAAATACGATCTGCTGTCAGGTAATCCACCATTTGACATGGCTAAAGACTAAACCTATAATAGTAGAACCACCAAGGTGAGGTGAAGCGTCATGGAGCAGAAGCCGTTCGCCATAGCGTACTGCCGCGTTTCGACGCAAGAACAGGCTCGGAAAGAGAACTCAATACCGTCCCAGCGCACGATGTGTCAGGAGTTGTGCGAACGCCGCTTCGGCGCAGGCAACTTCGATTTGACCTTCGAAGTGGACAATGGGATTACTGGTACGGTCGGGTGGCGCCAGGAGCAGGGCGGAGACAAGTTCAGACCCGGTCTCGCTCGGCTTGTTGAGCGGGTTCGCTCGGGGGACATCGACTATGTGGTATGCCGCGATGCCAAGAGACTGGCCCGCAAGGAGTCGGTGGCAGTGCCTTTGGCGGAGCTTTTTGCCGAGACGGATACGCGGGTGCTGACATCTGGCCGCGAGTACCACCTGCGCGAATACGAACACTACTTCATGTTCATGATAGAGGCCGTGATCAGCGCTCGAATGCCCCGTGAGGTGGCCGAGCGTACTCGCGAAGGGAAGCAGCAACGCGCGCGCCGCGGTCTGCCCAAGTCAGGCGGCGCTCCCCATGGTTGGCGTCTGGAGACCGTGCAGGAGGCCAGTGATCCCAACGCCCGCGGCCTGGTGTGTGTCGAGCCGCAGGCCACGTGGATGAAACGAATGGCCGAGAAGTACCTTCAGGGGTGGGGCTACCGCCGTATCGCCTTCTGGCTGACGGAACAGGGCGCCCCGCCACCGGGCACCTCCGGGTGGTACGCTGTCGCTGTCAAGGAGCTCCTCGAGAACGAGAAACATGCGGGGCTCATCGAGGTTGAGGACGGAGAGTACGTTGAAGGCCAGCACTTCCACGATCGCATCTACGATCCAGATGTCTTCCACGAGATCCAGCGAGAGATGGAGCGCCGGGCGCAACTTCCGGGCCTCTCTTCCACCGATTCGTATTGGCTGACGGGGACACTCACCTGCGGTCAGTGCGGGGGGCTGATGCGAGCGTCGACTCACTCCGACAAGCGGTACTACCAACATTCGAGCAGCTGGGATGACACTCAGGACGAATGCGACGTCGGTGCCTGTAAGGCTGAGCACATTGAGACCGCAACCGTCCGGGCCATCCGCGACTTCGCCGAAAGCGACCGTATCCAACGCCTCGTTAGCGACGAACTGGACGATCTGCTGTCCGTGGACGACCGTGAACTGCAGCGGCAGGTCGAGGCGAAGCGCGACGAACTGGAGAAGGCCGAGGATCAGCTTCAGTGGCTAATAGGCCAGGCGGCCAAGCGCCCGGAGCTTCGAGACCAGTTCGATGCGCAGGTGGAGGAGCACCAGGAGCGGATCGAGCGGCTGGACGCAGACCTGGAGGAGTTGCAAGAGCGCGCAGGCGACATTACTACCCGTGAGCGCCGGGCCGAGCGAGTGTACGAAATAGTGTCTGACTTCGAACGGCTGTGGGACACCATGGACTCCGATGAGCGGCGGCAGGTCGTCCACCTTGTGTTCGATGAGCTGGCGGTGCTGCCGGATACGGCCGGCTACACGCTGCGGATGAAGGTGTTCCTGGACGAGCCGCGGGACGTCTTCATCCCCGCGGGAAAAGCGTCCGACCGGCCGAAGTACGGGCCGAAATCACTGACGCCGCGGGAAGCATCCGCCCTCTACCTCACCGACCGCAGCCACTCCATGGACGAGATCGCGGAGGTGTGGGGCACCGGTAAGGACAACGTCCGAGCCGCGTTGCACCGCGCCCGCCGCAAGCTGCGCGCTGAGACCACGGAGGACGCAATCAAGATGGCGCGCGAGCACCTCGAGGAAATCGCGCCGTTCTTGCCGATGGAGGGTCGACTGGAGAATGAGCCCACCCCGGAGGACCTCACTGAAACTGAGCGCAAGCTGCTGCCGGACATCACGAATCCCGACCTGCCCTACCGGGAGATCGCCGAAAAGCATGACGTCGCGGAGGGCACCGTCAAGGTGCACGCGGCGAACATCGCCCGCAAGCTCCGGGCCCGCGGGCGCAGCGAGGTCATCGACCAGGTCCGGCGGCTCGGGCTGCTGAATGGTGAGGGTGAGGACGATGGATGATCTCGCTTTCCCAGAGGACGCGGTCCCGCTCATCGAGCCCGTGGAGGCCGACGACCTTGTTCCATTCCTGCGCTCTAACCCGGTGCAGGAGCTGATGAGCGGACGAACGGACTTCGCTCAGGCGACTCGTGCGAAGTCCTACGTCGGTCAGGCATGTCAGTGGCGGGATCGACGTCTCGTTCGTCTTTCGGGACGTCTGCCACTGGGTGAATCTGAGTTCACGTTCGTCCTCTGTCATGAGTTAGCGCACCACGTCGTCGGTCTGTCGGACAAACACAATGGCGACCGGCGGCAGGAGTGCATGGGTCTGGTGCGCGAAGCCGGCGACCGCAGCCTTCTGTGCCAAAGGCGCGTCGGGCAGGCGCTGGATATGCTTCGGTACGGTGCGGTGACTACGTTTCGGGGCTGGCCTGAGCGGGCACGGGAGATCGAACGCGCGAAGAAGGCCCGCCGTATCGCGGCGCGGGCGGAGCTGGTGGATATGGGTGTAGAGCCGGGGGCCATGGTCCGCTACCGCCTCCGCGACACGATCTACCGCGCGCAGGTCATCCGCGTCAACCGCTGTACCGTCGGCGTCGGGAAACCCGGCAGTGAGAAAGTCCTTCGGCGGGTGCCGTTTGCGCGGGTGGTGGGGGTGTCTGATGACTAAAACAGCCGCTATCTGCATCGGCCGGGAGTTTGATAGGAGCGTGGCTAAGCTGTTGGGCGTGTGCCTCCTGCGCTCCCGGCTCAGAGTGAGGCTCACGAGGCTACGGAGCGCGGAAGTAGTACTCCAGGCCTGCACGTAACGCCTTGACCATAGTGCTCTGGCCGGAGGCGCTGGTGATGAAAGCCTCGTCCTGCGCGTTGGTCAACACACACATCTCGATGGTGAGCACCGGCACCTGCGAGAAGATCGAACCTGTCAGCGCTCCCTGCCGAGACCCTACATAGGTCACCGAGTCACCATGAATGCCCCGTTCCTGGAGCGTCATCGAGAGTACTGACTTCATGCCTTCGTAGAACGGACCTGCTGCGGCCTGGCTGGCGTCGATGACTGATTGTGATGGACCCGTGACCCCGTACTTCGTACCCTGGCGATCCGGGTAGTACAAAGAGAATCCGCGGCTGGGGGCCGCGTCGCAGTGCAGCCGGATCATAATATCCGCCTTGGCCGCGTTGGCGATTTCCGCGCGTCGTCGGTTCGTTACCTTCTGGTTCTCGCTCTCCTTCGTCATCACAACTGTTGTCCCTGCGGTCTCCAGGTTGTCCTTGTGTTCGGTAGCAATCCCCCATTGGTTGTGCTCCCGGCGGCTGCCGCGGGGCCCCGAGGTCCCGGCGCTCGTCTCCGAGGGATGGCCAGGATCGATACAGACGACATGTCCCGCAACTGCTGCCGGCAATCGTTCCATGGCAGCGTAGAGCGACTTGTTCTGTCCAGCGGCCAGCTGGATATGCGTGTCGAAAGACTTGAAGCCGGGCAAGTGAAGAGTGAAGCGGTACGGCTTCGCCTCCTCTGTGGCCGATGACACTCTCACTGTGGCGGGCGTCCGGCCCTTGAAGTAGCCGTCGACGTAGATCTTTGCACTCGTCGGCTGAGAACTGACTGCCACAGTGGCGTCTTCAGCGACAAGCGGCAGCCCCGTCGCGAGAATGACCGCGAGACCGACTATCATCCGCATCTGAATTGCTCCTCAGGTTTGGATCTCTCAGGTCCGGGGCCAACAGCAACTGTCCTCTCTCTTCGTTCTTCGTGCCTCTCACTCTATCCTTCTGTCGCAGCATCATGCGCCACCTACAACTGAAGCGCCCCGGCCGCCAGCATGAGGCCAATGATGATCCCGACACAGATTGGCCCAAGGAAGAAGAACCACAACAGCGCCCACAGGCATCCCACGCCCTCAGCATTCTGCCCGGTACGTTGTTTGAACCTGCTGGCATCGTGCAGGTACACCAGGTTGGCTATGAGCCCCGGGAGATACAGGACCCAGTAGAGCACCAGTACCAGCACTGCCTGGCCGAAGTACGATCTGTACTCGCCAGGAGAGACGTGCCCCTGCCGGTCGCGAGGAGGAGCAGCCTTCTCATAAGGCTCCGTCCGGGCGCGGGGGCTCTCTTGCGAGCGAGATGCGCTTCGGCGGCGATCCCCTCGATCTCGCGCTTTTGGCCTCTCCGGTTCGCGCTCGTGTTCCGCCGGCTTCCGTTGTTGAGGTGCCTGCTTGCTCTTCCTAGGTGCAGATTCCTCCTCATACCGGATGGTCGTTGAGCACTCCCCGAAGGCCACGGAGCAGGAGGGCGGGAGCTTTCGCGGGGATTGTGGGGACAGGGATGCGCCGTCAACGGTTGTCCCGTTGCGGCTTCCCAGATCGGTGAGGGTTGCCTCGCGGTCGCTCACGGTCAACTGCGCGTGCCGACCGGACACGGTCATGTCGGTCAGCACGATGTTGCAGCGTGAGCTTCGGCCGATCACGTAGGTCCCATTCTGAAGGCGCGCGCGTCCATCTGGCAACTGCATTGCCCACGGCATTGCTTATCCCTCAACGATCGCAACCACACGGCAGGAGTATGCGGGCGGTCTTCCCTCTGTAGTAAGTGCTACCGCTGGCGCATCTGCCATCTACTCCGGCATGTTGATGTGCCCGACATACTTGCCCTCGCTCTCACTCCACTCGAACTTGCCTCTAACGCCAAGTTCCTCCAGTGTCTCTCGAATGCTACCGTCATTATCGAATCGCGCGAACTCTGAGTGAACCAGAGCCCTGTCATACCTTTTGCCATGTTCCCAAGTGATGCGGTTGACCACGGTTCCTCGCCCTTCCACGAAATACGTGCGGTCAGTCCCGCGAGGACGTTGTCCATCATCTACTGCTGTAAATCTGAGCAGTTCGCGGGATGTCTGTCGCGAGAGGTCCAACAGCACATAATCAGCACGATTAGCCGCGAAGAAGACGGCGTCCTCACAGACAAGAACCTCAGCAAGGCCATCGTGGTTGACGTCATGAGCAACTGGTGAGATCGGACCTGCATGGGAAATTTCGGCCACGCAGTGAAGCCTTCTCAAAACAGGCTGCGTTGAGCCTAAGTCGCAACAGGCCATGAGATAGGGGAAACGGATTTCGCCATGCGACCAACTGTCCCGCAACTGGCGGCTCGGGACAAGGTTGACTTCCACGACGAACTCAAGTTGGTCATCACCGTCAACATCCGCCATGATTCCCCTGTCGATCAACGCTTCGATAGAGTACTCTCGCTGCGGTCCCCAGTCATCCTTCCACACGTCATCAAAGCGCTCCTCGATGATGGGCTTCAGGGCCTCCGCGGGCTGGAGGTCGAACTCGAGGCTCTCGTCACAGCCTTTCACCAGTTCAACGGGCTGGTAGCCAGGAAGATAGCCATCGGCTCTGACCACAATATCATACTGGCGAGGCTCGTCAGTGGCCGACGCGACCGGCACGTCGCAGGGCGTAAGTCCCTTCAGATGGCCGTTGACATGGACCTCTGCGCCTGCGGGCTCAGAGACGACCTGTACACTGGCACCGGATGATTGATCTCGAGCCTCCTCTCTCAATACCCAATCCCCGTCACTTCGGACGAAATGGTGCGCCTTCTCCTGCAATTGCACAGTAGCGGATCGACCATCCTTGCCCATTTCGATCCCGCGGATTCCCGTATCATCGAACCGCTTCCAGTAGGCATCAAGGACATGGAGCCTTTCCGTGAGAAGTCCTCTGCTGTAGGTTCTCGTTCCTCCCCACGCGGGCATGATGTCTTTTGCAGGATGTGTCGTAAGGCGCCGTTCGTCTGATCCGTCTCTGTTGCATACGAAGATATCCAACCCGCTGGGGTCAGTTTCCTTCCCCTCATAGGCAAGCTGTGAAGAATCTGGCGACCACGATGGGTCGGTTCCTTGCTGGATGGCCGCCACGTCACCTCGTCCGGAGACCACGCCAATGTCGTGTCCGGAATCCGACAGAGCATACACGGCAAGTGCGGTGTCGTTCGGGGCCCATTCCGGGCCAAGCGTACGACCAAAGCCGAGTACCTCCCCACTCTCGGTACCAGCAAACGCGTACATGCCTACTGACCCGTTGCCATTTATGCGGCTGATGGATATGCTGGCCCCTGGGGTTTGGTTGTCCGAAGCCCATACATACACAACATGCTTCCCGTCGGCTGTCCAACATGGGTCGAACTGATGTCCAGTGCGGTGCGTTCCGTCTCCCTCACCGACGACTTCTCTTGAGCCTGTGCCGTCCGAGTTGATCACAAAGATGTCGGCTTCGGTTACCACAGTCTCGTCTCCGGCCCTTCGATCGAATACAAGCCTTCGACCGTCGGGCGACCAACTGGGGCTGTAGTCATTCTTGGGTCCTGATGTGAGCGCACGCATGTTGGAGCCGTCAGGGTCCATCACATAGATGTCGAAGTTCCCCTCTCGATTACTGGCGAAGGCGATCCGAGTGCCGTCCGGAGACCACGCAGGATGGTAGTCAAGCGCAGGATCATGGGTCAAACGTGTGACATCGCTACCATCAGGATTCATGACGTAGATCTCGTAGTTCCCATCTCGGTCGCTGACGAAGGCGATCTTCTCATCTGTCCTGCGGGCCTGTGCTTCGTGGCGACAGCTCCTGGCAACACGGAACCCGCAGTCGGCGGACGTGTTGTCGCGCGTGTTGCGGCCGCGAAGCGCGCCGCGGCAGTTGCTCGCGGAGTTGAACCACGAGCCGCCGCGGATCACGCGTTCATCACCACTGCTCGGACCGGTCGGGTCCGTCGTGGGGGACGATCCGTAGTAGTCCGAATCGTACCAATCCGCACACCACTCCCACACGTTCCCCGCCATGTCCAGCGCACCGCACCAGCTCGCGCCCGATGGGAAGCTGCCCACCGGGAACGTCCGGCCGCCGGGGCCCTGGTTCTCGTCCCAGCACAGCCGGTCTGGCTGCCACTCATCGCCCCACGGATAGCGCAGGCTATCCGGTCCGCGCGCCGCATACTCCCACTGCGCCTCAGTCGGCAACTCAAAACCGTAATGCTCGCAATACGCCTCCGCCCCATACCAGCTCACCTCCACCACCGGATGATCGCCGCGACCGGATTTCGCCTCATAGCGACCGCCAGTCCTCTCGATCTCGCAGTCTTCATCATCCACTTCAAGCCACTCGGACGCGTCGTCGGGCCCGGCATCATTCAAAAACGCCGCGTACTGCTCATTCGTCACCTCTGTCTTCCCGATCCAGAAACCGCTCAACTCCACACGATGGACCGGCTTCTGGTCAACGTAGCCAACCTCACTGCCCATCATGAAGCTCCCGCCGGGCACCCACACCAGCGTGATGCCCGCCGGGCCCACGATCTCCTGACCCGCGCGCGAGCCCGGCCGCTCCCAGGGCTTTCCCTGCCGCCATTGCTCACTGAGTTTCTCGGCCGCCACACTGTCGGGTTTCAGTTTCAACACAAGGTGCAACTGCGCGAAAGCCTCGTCTCTCTGGCCGGCCTTGTGGTATGCCTTCGCCAGATAGAAGTGCGCCTCAGCGTCATCCGGACGCTGCTCGGCCACCAACTCCAGCGCCTCGATCGCCTTCTCGTATTCCCCGGTCACCAGGTAATTCTCGCCCGCCTGCTTGCGCAGGTCCATATCCAGAGGCGCCAGGTCCAGCACCAGGTCCAGTCGCTCGGTGGCCCTCTGCATTTCGTCGGCTTCGAGGTAGGCCAGCGCCGCCGTCATCTGCACCTGCGGGTCCTCCGGTGCCGCTTCGATGGCCAGGTCCAGATTCTCCAGCCCGATCTCAACCTTCCCCTCTTTGATGTAGGCCAGCGCCATCCCGGCGCGAGCCCGGGCGTTGTCTTCATCGATCTCCAGCACCATCTCGAATTCATCGATGGCCATCTCCACTTTGCCCTCGGTGGTGTACTCCAGGGCCCGCTCCAGCCGCGCCCCCAGCGCTTTCTCCCGCCGCGCCCGGTACTCCTCCCACGTCGGAGCCCGGTAGCTGGCCGTCATCTGCTCGCCCGCAAGCTCGACCTGCACCTGCCGCTGTTTGCCGTCGGTATCATCGTTGCTCGTCTCGTAGGTCACCGCGAACTGGGCCTGCAACCCGCCCGCAATCTCCTGATACAGGCCGGCAAGCTGCTCCGGCTCGGAGGTCGAGTGGTAGTGGCCGCCGGTCTCCTCCGCGATCTGCTGCAGCGGCTCCCCGTCGAGCGCGATGGTTCGCAGCCCGATGATGTGCACCGGCACACCGGCCTCGGTCGCTGCGCCGATCGCCTCCTCCAGGCTCGCCGCGCTGGCCACGTCCTTCCCGTCGGTCATGACCACGATGGCCCGGCGCTCCACCTCCTCCGACAGCAACTCCACCCCGCGCATGATGGCATCATACAGAGCGGTGGTTCTACGCGGCTCGATGTCTTCGATGGCCGCGGAGAGATCATCTCGCTCCCACGTGGCCTCCTGAGGCACAGCCACCTTGTTCGTGAACTCGACCACCGCCACCCGGTCGAAGTCCCCGATGTTGGACACGAATGACAGCGCCGCCTTCGCGTCTTCCATCGCCGACTCCATGCTCGACGAGGCGTCAAGTGCCAGCACAATGCTGGTAAGCGGCTGCGCCCCCTCCTCACCGACGCCGCCAACCTCGGTGACCTGCTGACGCGCGCCATCCTCGGTGAGGCGCACTTGCGCCGGCTGGACGTCACCAAGCTCCACCGGCGCCTCGACGTAGACGGTCACCTTCGGAAACCACGTCGCATCCACCTGAGAAACAGACAGCCCACGCTCTCCCTGAGCACAGGCTGACGAAACGGCCAGAGGAGTCATGCACAGGAGCACCAGGGTGAGAATGAGTATGCGTGGCTGCATTCTCGCTTATCCTCCGTTCCGAAGTCGCGAGGGTCTGTTCTCGTCATTACGTCTTCAACGTACGAACTATGGCTTCCTTGATATAATACAGGCATTCGCGTGTTTATTTGGGGATTCTAAGAGGAAAGGTCTTAAAATCATGCGCGACGGAGAAGGGAAACACCAGCGAACGGAGAAGTAACTTTCGTCGATGCCTGTTATCTGATCTGCCAAGTGGGCTGATTCTCGGAGATGAAGCATCGACTTGTTCGGGGGGCCATGCTGTTACTGATCACAGCCGCGGCGTTCAGCGGAGGGTGGCTTCTCGGCCGTGATGGAATCTGGGAGATGGGGAGCCTCCGCCCGCTCCTCGAAACGGTTGGCTGGTCCGAAGAAGCGTCGGAGTGTAGCTGGCAGCCCAATTCTCTGGAGCGTTTTGAGCCAGTTCGCGTGGCGTCTCCCGGTGAGGCCAGGATCCTCTTCGTCGGAGATGTGCTTCCACTGCAGGATCGCGATTATCTCACCTACGCAAGCGAGCTTATCTCGTCGGCGGACTTCGCCATCGGCAACCTTGAATGTCCACTTTCCACCCATGGCACGAAGACCCCGCTCAAGCTCGACGAGCGCGGGCGTCTGATGTGCAACGAATTCATCTTTCGTGCGCCACCGTCCCAGGCAAAACGCATGGCAGACGCAGGTTTTGATGCGATGACGCTCGCTAACAACCACATCATGGACTACGGTGGTGAAGCATTGCTGGAGACCCTCCGGGTGCTTGACGAGGCCGGGCTTGTACATACTGGAGCTGGCCCGGACATACGTGCTGCGCGTGAGCCGATGGTCTTCGTTGTGGAAGGACAAACCGTAGCGGTGCTGGCCTACGTGAGCACAGCGACGCTTCCCGGGACGAAACATTTCAGAGCAACGCACAAGGATGCCGGGACGGTCTTCGTCGATGGCAGCCGCGGGGAGCCGACGAAACATACACGCCGAATGCTCCGGAACGATGTCCGTGCGGCGGCGAAACAGTCGGACTTCGTCATCATTGCATTCCACTGGGGTAGTGAGGTCACCGATGAGCCTGATCCCCTTCCGCAACGGCTGGCACACCTCTGTATCGAGGCCGGGGCGGATATGGTCATCGGCCACCACCCTCACAAGCTTCAGGGGGTTGACACATATAACGGCAAACCGATCGTCTACAGCCTCGGGAACTTCGTTTTCCCGACGAAATGGAAGTCGAATCATTTCAGCGCAGCGCTGGAACTCAGACTTAGGAACGGGCGCTGGCGGAAGCTTGTCTTTCATCCAGTCAAGTTGCGCTTCAGGGCCGGAGACCCTGTGCCCGCTCAGGGCGCCGATCTGCACCGGATTGTCAGGCGGGCGACACGGCTGACGAAGCGTCTCGGCACTGAATATGTCTGCGAGGATGTCGATGGCTCTTCTCGCATCATCATCAGCAATCCATCCCTGCCGGCCTCACGGACAGCTTTGCTCAAGGAAGAACATGAGCACTTCTTCTTTGGGGCGCATCCCGAGATCAGCGGGATGAGCACAGTCCACTTCCTCGCATGGGATATCAGGAATGGGGAGAAGACCGCGATTCAGCGCTCGGTTGTTGTCAGGAGGGCCCTGGCGCCCGAAGTGCTTGAGATTTTCAAGGATATCTACCTGTCGCCAGAGCGCTTCCCGATCCATGATCTCGTCGGTTACAACTACCGGACGGTGGCCGGCGGGAGCGGCCTGTCGAACCACGCTCTCGGCCGAGCTATAGACATCAATCGTGAGGAAAACCCGATGATTCAGGGCGGCGAGAAGTTTGTGCATCCTGACGAGCCACCGTACGAACCGGGGGAATGGCGGCCTGGCGAGGATCCGTACTCCATTCCCCCCGACGGCTCCGTGGTGAAAGCCTTCAAGAGCCGCGGATGGCGCTGGGGTGGAGACTGGTATAGCTGTAAGGACTATCAGCACTTCGATAAGCCGGGGTAGAGAATGCTGGCCTCCCTGAAGTGCGACCTGCGAACCACAGTTTTGCGGCGGCAGCCAATAAAGGCGCCGCGGCATTCCGTCTTAGCAGGTTTTAGCGTAATGCCCTCGCGGTAGGATCTCGGCGTTCCGGGGGCAGTGCAGCTTCTAACCATACCGACCGACCCAGAGTCCGCCGGCGCCTATGCATGCCATGGCCACGCTTGCAAGAGAATAGACGTAGAAGCCGGTTCCCAGCGCGCCGGTTAGGTCGAGCCCGGTCGATGACGAGAAAGCCATCCACACCGCGATCGCTCCCCCGATGCCGAGCAGCCCCGTGGTGAGGGCCCTGCCGGAGCAGTCGTTCGGGGAGAGATACGACCGTATTGAAGCTTCGATAGCTGCGAGGATAGTCAGGCCGGGTAATGCAAGAGACCAGATACCCAAACGTTGGCCGGCCGCATCGGCCAAAGAACGCAGGTTGGAAGCGCCCCGCCACATCTGCAGATAGTCGAGGCTACCCATAATGTAGTCGACCCACGGGAGGAAAAGAGCCACCGCCATTACAACGGTAAGGATCCAGATGCCGCGCACGAACGTGTGAGACGTCACCAACTCTCCACCGCTATCCGGCGGGTCAGGGAGATCGATGCTGCCGAGAGCGCTCGCTAAGGCCTGTCTGACCACACGCGCGAATTTCATCGGATTGGACGACCTCTGCTCGCGAGATTGGCTCATCCCCGCCGGGTCCTGCGCCCCCGCCGCATCCTGCTGACGAGTGGCGTTGCCATGCCTACGTCGCTGATGCTGTGGCGAGGGCGCCGGTTCCGGCGCGGAAGACATCCGGACGATTGTGATGCCGGCGCTGCCGAAATGCACCGTCGCCCGTTCAGGCAGCGCGACGGGATTGTTCGGGCTCAGCCGCTGTCCATTCACCCTCGTCCCATTACTGCTGCCGACATCCCACAACGTCGCTTGATCGCCCTGCACCTGCAACTGAGCATGTTGACCTGACACGGTCACGTCTGAAAGCTGGATCTGCGCGCCCGAAGAACGTCCGATCAGGTAGGTGCCGTCCTGCAGTTGCGCCCGTCCCTGCGGCAGCTGCATCATCCACGGCACGGTTATCCCTCAGATCTGGCTGCAACTCGTCAAAGTAATTCAAAGCTCTCGATCATCGTCTCGAACAACTCGCGATAGTCTTCGAAGCGGTCAGGCGGCGCTTGACAGAGAACAGCGAACCCGCGCTTACCAACATTTGTGCCCACGTCAATCTTGCGGTAGCACTTGCCGTTACGTGTCAGTACAAACTCCCAATACCCTGCGCGGTGTCCTCCGAGCGTCGTGTGCTTCAGTTCAAGACAGGAGTAGTCTGCTCCATACTTCTGGCGGAACTGCCGATCCAAAGCTCGCCAACTGTCCAGTGGATCCGAACTGCTGCCAGCCGGACCCGTCTCCGCCATCACCTTCACGTCATCGTGGGGAAAGAGGAAGTTGGTGTCATAGTACTTCTCCCCCTGTCCGTAGCTACTATGTTCAATGGACCAGCCCACCGGTTTCTTGATTCGGTAGCCGCGTTTTGCGTTGGTAAACGTCTCAAGCTGTGGCAGCGAGGGCTGGGGACCGCGGCTAATGATGAGTGAGACCTCGGCCTCCGGCTGCCGAGTCGAGCCGGCGGGCGGTTCCTGTGTGATTACCTGGCCGCTGTCGTATTGGCTGCTGTATTCCTGGCCTGATACACGAACGCTGAATCCGGCATCCGCCAGCATCGCCTCCGCATCTGTGCGAGACAGACCGGTCGTATCGGGGACCGTTTGCTGCGGGCGTGGTCCGAGGCTGACGGTGAGATCGACGTGGGCACCCCGATGGACAGTCGCGCCAGCTTCGGGCGCCTGTGCCAAAACATGTCCTTTCCTTACGGTGGCATCATGACGGGTGTCCGCCTGGACCTCCGTGAGACCGTCCTCGGCAAGGGACTGGCGCGCCTCCTTGAAAGTGAGACCGGTGACATCTGTCACCTTCAGTGGGGGCGGCTCCGGCGGCGGTGTCGAGGTCACCATGAAGGCAATGAGTAACGATCGGCCGATAAGCCAGAGAATGGCAATTGCGAGCAACGCTGCGCCGGTCGCGGCCAAGGCCCAGATGTAGCGAGGAAGGGTGATCCCATAGTACGTTCTCGGCTCATTCAGATTAGACAAGTCGAGTTGCGGCACCGCCGGTGCTGGTGATGGCGCGCTCATGTCCGGCGGCTGAGAAGATGATTGTGATCCGCCTGGGAGTGGAACTGTGGAACCGGCGCGAAGCGCCGACGCCATCTCGGCAGCCGAGGAAAACCGTTGTGCGGGTTCTTTCGCCAACGCTTTGAGCAGCACCGATTCAAGCCACTGTGGGCAGGGCGTGCCCAGCGCACTCGGCGGTGTGGGAGGATCGCTCAGATGCCTGTTCGCCATCTCGAAAGGTGTAGTGGCGCTGAACGGCACTCGACCGGTAAGCATCTGGTAGAGGACGATGCCAAGACTGTAGATGTCGGTCCGCCCGTCCACTGGATTGCCCCGAATGATCTCCGGGGACATGTACTCAGGCGTGCCAATGGTCCCCTGGGTGAGAGATTGTCCACCGGCCAGAGCCCCTTCGATCGCCTTGGCGATGCCGAAATCGGTAACGACTGCGCGGCCGTCCTCGGCGATGAGTATGTTGCCTGGCTTGATGTCGCGGTGAACCACGCCCCGCTCATGGGCATGGTCAAGAGCATCAGCGACTTCGGCCGCGATCTCTGCAGCCCTCTCGGCCTCAATCCCACCGTGTTGCTGCGTCATTTCGGCCAGGCTGGGCCCGTCAACGAGTTGCATGGCGAAGTAGCGTACTCCATCCTGTTCGCCGACTTCAATGACATCAACAATGCTGGGGTGTGAAAGTTGGGCCATTGCATGTGCTTCACGAGTAAAGCGTTCGCCGGCAGTATCGTCCTGGATGACGCTACTGGGTAGTACTTTAAGTGCCACATCGCGATTCAGTGACACCTGCCGGGCGCGGTACACTACCCCCATCCCGCCCCGACCAATTTCGCTGATAATCTCGAAATTACCCAGTCGCGCCCCAATTAGACCTTCGTCGCCGGAAGTCACTTCCTGCCTCCTGAACTCATCGAGAAGCTTTCCCACGTGATGTACCAGTCACCATTCTCGTATCGCCATCCAAGACTCTTCGTTCCTTTATCCCACCATGTCGAACTGTCGTAGTATTGCCAGGCAGACACGGTGGCGGTGTCTCCAGTCAGGTCGATGTCTGGATCGTTGCTGTCGATGCTGATGCAGGAATTCTGTGCAAAATCCTCGGCGAGCCTCTTCCTGAGCGTCGACTTCCCGTATGAAGAGCGCCCGGTCCGCTTGATCTCGCAATCGTCGGCGTAGAAGCTGAGATAGCGCTCCAAGTCCTCCGACTGCCAGGCATCTAACCACGCCCAGTAGCGCTGCTCCAAGTGTCGACGTCTTTCCGCGGGGTCTACGACGTCAGGGGCTTCACCCAGGCTAACGGTCAATTTGACCGGTTTCCCTCGCGAGAGTCGATCCCCAGCAGCAGGCTCTTGCTCCAACACCGTGTCCTCCGGCATTGTGGCGTCATGTCGCGCCGCCCCTTCGAGCGCCACGAGGCCCGCCTCCTGCAGTACGCTCTGCGCTTCGTTCATGGTGAGGCCCGAGAGATCAGGGACAGACACTTCTTGCTCAGACGAGGTGACCATCATACCGATGGCTGATCCGAGGAGTACGACGCCAAGTAGGGCAATGGCAACGGCGAACAGTATCCCGCGCAGACGTCTGCCGCTGCGGTCATCTGATTCCGCCGGCACAGGATCGACCGTCGCATTCGGCGCGGCCCCGTGCATTGCCGTGCGGTCTTCGGTGGCAGCAGTGCGCGTGGCGGATGGAAGTGGGACTACCTCACGTCCGCGAAGCGCAGCGGCTAGCTCGGCAGCAGAGGCGAAGCGTTCCGCTGGCTCCTTCACAAGAGCGCGAAGAATGATTGTTCGAAGCCAATCCTCTGAGTGATCGACAGGAATAGTGGACAGATCCGCTTGGGCAGTCAGGTGTTTGTTCGCAACTTCAAATGGAGTGCTGGCGCTGAATGGAGCCTGTCCTGTGATCATGTGATACAGGACCACGCCTAGGCTGTAGACATCCGTCCGGCCATCTATCGGATTGCCGCGGATAACCTCTGGCGACATGTACTCGGGAGTGCCGATCACGCCCTGGGTCAGCGACGCTCCAGAGGCATATGCCGCCTCCATGGCCTTGGCAATGCCGAAATCGGTTAAGACGGGGCGTCCATCAGGAGCGATGAGAATATTCGCTGGTTTGATGTCGCGGTGGATCACACCCCGCTCGTGTGCATGCTGTAAAGCCTCTGCAACCTGTGCAGCAAGTTGCGCGGCTTCCTCCGGGAGCAGTGCGCCTCGTTCATTGATGACTTCAGCGAGACTGGGCCCATCGATGTACTGCATAGCGAAATAGTGAGAGCCATCTTGCTGCCCGACCTCAATCACATCGACGATATTTGGATGTTGCAACTGGGCCATCGCGTGCGCTTCTCGCCGGAAGCGCTCAGCGGTCACATCGTCGTCAGCATCACGCGGTTGAATAACCTTGAGAGCCACTTCGCGGTCGAGCGAGACCTGCCGCGCTCGGTAGACTACCCCCATGCCACCTCGGCCGATTTCGTCGATAATCTCAAAGTTGCCCAGACGAGAACCGATCATCGTACGATCTTCCCTCCATTGGCGGACATGCCTCACGGCTCGTCTGCGTACCCTCTGATGCGAATCTCGCTGATACAGGTGTCATTCCACTCACGGTGACGTCCGCGGGTAACATCCGCTATCTCAATTCGCACTTCCCGTGACCGCTCCGGTGGATCAACCGCCACAGTTTGAAAGTCCCGGTCTGCTGTGTCGAAATCAGATGAGACCGCTGTGCCGTCATCGAATGTCAGGCGCGCCATCGCAACGCGGTTGTTGAGCCCCCAGCGGTCACCATACTGATCGTTCTTTACCTTGTCGTACCCGACGATCATCGCCACCTCGGTCACATACATTCCTGTTGGAAGTTCGACCGAGATCCACTCACCGAGGCCGGGACCGGATGCCCCCTCCACCCAGGCCGTATCGCGGCGTCCGTCGGTAGCTTTGTCTGGCTGGTACTTGGGCCGACCATCGAGCACTGACGACGCGACTGCAGCCACCGGCGAGATCTGCCTGACTGATGGCTGAACCTTAATGGGACTTGCCGCAGTTGCAGCTTCCGCATTGCCTGGAACGGTTCCCCGGTTAACCAATGTGGGTTGTCCGGCCTCATCTGCTGATCCGGCAATGGCGGAGCCCTCATTCCCCTCTGGTGGTCCATTGGAGGGACCGTTGAATGTCATGGCTGCCATCATGGCGAAGGCCGCGATGAGTAGGAGGCCACCTGCTCCACCAAGCCACCAGACCGCCGAACGGAACTGTCCCGTCTTTCCCGCGGAATCATTTTCACCAGCTTGCTCAAGCCCGTCAGCCACGGTTGACGGGCGCTGCATCGTAGGGGCACTTACAGGCGCTCCCGCTCGAAGCGCTGCCGCCATCTCCGCGGCCGAACCGAAGCGTTCAGCGGGCGTTTTCGCCAGAGTCTTCAGGATGATAGTCTCCAGCCAATGAGGGCAATCCGCCGCGATGGTCCTTGGGCTGGGTGGCAGCTCCGTCAGGTGACGATTCGCAACATCGAAAGGAGTGGTAGCAGAAAATGGTACACGGTCGGTGACCATCTGGAAGAGGACTACCCCGAGTGAGTAGACGTCGGCGCGGCCGTCCACCGGGTTGCCGCGCAGTACTTCCGGAGACATGTAATCCGGAGTGCCGATCGCGGTGCCGGTCTGTGTCAACTGCGTCCCTTCAGTGGCTTTCGCTATGCCGAAATCGGTCACCACCGCCTGTCCATGGGAATCAATCAGCACGTTGTCAGGCTTGATGTCACGATGGATGATGCCCTGCTCGTGGGCGTGGGCGAGTGCGTCGGCCACCTGGGCAGCGACCTCCACAGCCCGCTCGGTGCTGAGTCCACGTCGTTGCCTAATAGTCTCCGTCAGACTCCGCCCCTCGACGAACTGCATAGCGAAGTAGTGAACGCTGTCTTGTTCACCCACTTCAATGACATCAACGATGTTCGGGTGTGACAGCTTCGCCATCGCGAGAGCTTCTCTGTGGAAACGCTGCGCCGCGGTTTCGTTATCTATCATCTCCTTGGGCAACACCTTAAGGGCAACGACACGATCCAGCGAGACCTGCCGGGCGCGGTAGACGATACCCATTCCGCCCCTGCCGATCTCTTCCATGATCTCGAAGTTGCCAAGCCTTGTTCCAACCACCATCGAACTCCTATCTCGACTGCCCCGAAGACGCAACAACAGCCTCCCGCGGGCGGTCTGGATGCACGATAATTCTTGCGACCCTCTCCCCGGCATCGAGCTTACACCATGCACCGATCGGAAGCGTGACCCGCGGAGCGTCGAGATGGCCGTAGTCCATGTTGTAGGCGATCGGCACAGGTCGATCGTCGCAAGCCCGCTCGATCGCGGCGAGTGCGACCTCAGGACGGCAGATGTCTGTGTCGCCAAGGACAACCCCATTGATTTTGTCGAAGACGCCGCGATCTCGCAGCTTCCCGATCATCCGACGGAAGCTTGCCTCATTCTCATTGATGTCTTCCAGCACCAGAACTGCACCCGTGAAGTCAGGGCAGTACGAATCTTGATCCAGCATCATGCACACGCGACTGAGATTACCACCAAGAAGCCAGCCTTCCGCTTCGCCACTTCTGTGCGTCTTGATGGGAGAACCATACAGGTTCGCAATCTCCCGTTTCTGCATCGGGCGCTTCAGCCATCTGAACAAGTCGCGCTTGGTCTTGGGCGAGAATCGATGTGGCCCACCGAAGCCGTGATCCTCGGCCACCATCGGGCCGGAGAAGCTGATAATTCCCCTTCTCCTGTAGAGTGCCAACTGCAGCACGGTCACATCACTGTACCCGATGAAGGCCTTTGCGTTGTCGCGTTCGTAGCTGTTCCAGTCCACGGGTCCAAGCAGATCGATCGAGTCACTGCCGCCACGCGCACACCAGATGGCGCGCACCTCTTCATCTCGGATGGCGGCATTGAGGTCATGAGCACGCTGGGCCACTGTCCCCGCCCGGTTACCAGAATTCGCGCGTACGTTATCTCCCGGCTGCAGGTGGTAGTCAATGGCCTCAAGTGCTCTAATCCCTTTGTCCAGTTGGTTCTTCACCACTGCACTGCCCGTCGCGACCACGGCTATTGTGTCCCCTTCTGAGAGCGGAACCGGCCAGTAGACTTGCCGTGCGGTCGGCTCCACCACCCAGGAATGGCGTGGCTCAGGCTCGGGATTCGGGGCCACTTCCTCTGGCGCCTCAGTCTGTGCCGGTGGTTCTTTCTTCGGGGTTACAGCAAGCTGGTTCGTTGGCGCTTCTGCTTCTCGTTGTTCGGTGCTCGATAACTCCGCCCACATAGAAGTAAGAGCGGGCTGCGCCAGCACGCCTCCCAAGAATGACGCCAGGGCGACAGCCACCAACACGGTGGAGTTTAGTCCCGCCTCATTTCGAGTGGACCGATTCACGTCCCTACCATAGTTGCTTGCCATTCGTAATGAAGCTTGCCTCTCACATCGCGACTACTGGTCAGGATAGAGGAGTTGAAAACCATCGTCTGGGTTACGTACCGCGAGCCAGCCCTCTCTTCCGGAAGCTAGCGCCCGTCCGCGGACCCAACCGGGATGCTCACTCGTGTTGATCTCGAGTACTTCAATTCGGCCACCATAAGGAAGCTGGCCGACGATAGGCCCCCATGGCTCTCTGCGCATGTTCAGGTCATCGCCATCACGGTCGCGGTAGACTGCAATCTGGCCGACCTGGACGGCGAAATCAGGGCCCTCGCTGACAACTAAGGTCACCGTGGATCCCACTTCGACTCTGACGCTACTGGCGGGTTGTTGCCTGATTACCCTTTTCCGCTCAACCTGGTCGTCATGCTCATCAAGACGTCGAGCCTGGAGGCCTGCTTCCTTCAATAGATCTACAGCTTTCTCCCATCGGATCCGTTCAACATCGGGAACTTGAACAGTCTTTGGCGGGGGCAGCGGACCGCCATTTCCATCTATGCCATTGCCGCCATTGCCGCGTACGTTCCCGGCAAAAATGCCGACCGCAGCGAGGATCAGGATTATCCCTGCGCCCGCGACCGCCCAAACGGCAGGATGAATTCTGGATGTCTGCTGTTGCGTTTCTTGCGTTGGAGTCGTGTGAGTTGGCGAGACGGGAGGTACGGATTCGGGTTCGAACTCCCGGGTGACCGGCGTCGTGGGCGTTTCAGATTGCAGCGCCGACGCCATCTCCTGTGCGGACTGGAAGCGATCGGCCGGCTCTTTCGCCAGCGCTCTCAGAATGATGGTTTCGAGCCACTCGGGACAATGGCCGCTGATCGCACTCGGTCGCGGAGGCTGCTCGGAAAGATGGCGATTTGCCACTTCGAATGGTGTGGTGGCCACGAATGGCACTCGGCCGGTCACCATCTGGAAAAGCAGCACGCCGAGCGAGTAGACGTCGGCTCTGCCATCAATCGGGTTCCCCCGCAGCACCTCCGGAGCCATGTAATCCGGGGTGCCGATCGACGCGCCGGTCCGGGTCAGTGATGTGCCGTCGGCAGCTTTGGCGATTCCGAAGTCGGTGACGACCGCGCGGCCATTGGAGGCGAGCAGGATGTTCCCGGGCTTGATGTCGCGGTGGATCACTCCCTGCTCGTGCGCATGGTGAATCGCTTCGGCGATCTGTGATGCAATGTTGGCGGCTCTCTCCGGTGTCAGCGCACCCTCCCGGCGTATGAGGTCCTCCAGGCTCTCCCCGTCGATGTATTGCATGGCGAAGTATCGAATGCCATCCTGCTCACCAACCTCGATGACATCGACAATGTTCGGATGCGACAGGCGAGCCATGGAGAGGGCCTCGCGCTCGAACCGTTCGGCCGAGGTCTCGTCCGCCCCGAATTCGGGGGGCAGGACCTTCAGCGCCACGATCCTGTCGAGCGAGGTCTGGCGAGCGCGATAGACGACTCCCATGCCACCTCGACCTATCTCGTCGATGATTTCGAAGTTGCCCAGTTGTGTCCCGATCATTCCCAGGGCCCTTCCGGAGAGAGATTGAGTCTACGGATGTATGGCCGTCCGGCCGAATCTATTGAGCTGGTACTCGCGGATGAAATGCGCGTTCTTGTCCTCCATCTCGGAGAGCTGAGTATCTGAATAGGTGGGGTCTGTAGAATACCATGACTGCTGTTTGAAGTACGCCCGTATGGCATCAGTCACAAACGCTCTCCCGTGTCGAGCATATATTTCGTTTCGCATCAAAGTCAGCGTCCAGTTGGATTTACTGTGTAGATCACTGCTGGTCACCCGACGACGACTGGTCCACGGAGCGATCTGAGGATCATGAGGCTCTGGCCCTTTGCTCACCACGATGGTAACCAGATCGCCCCGTTCGATAGTAGTCCCCGACTCGGGGTGCTGGGAGATGCCCCTTCCCGCCTCGTAGGCGTCGCTGTAACGTGAATCGTTGTACTGTACGAGGAAGTTGCCTGTATCCTTGAGCCTCTGCTCTGCTTCCTCCTGTCTCAGACCCACAACACTCGGCACCTCTGTCTCTAGTGCCGGCGGATCTGGGGGCGGGACTGGCGGGACGTCGGTGCCTCTTGTCTGCATCCACAGCCCGACCGCCCCGATGAGCAGCAGAATTCCTGCCGCGCCCACTGCCAGTATCACTTTCCGGTAGTTCGCAGAGCGGGCAGGCTGATCCGAAACAGCGGTCCGGGCAGGTTCGGGTGAGGGAGAGGGAGCTGGAGTGAATTCCCTGGTTGGAGGCGCAACCGGTCTCGCGGTGCGCAGCGCTGACGCCATCTCGGCTGCAGATCCGAAGCGCTCCGTGGGCTCCTTGGCGAGCGCCCGGAGGATAATCGATTCCAGCCAGTCGGGGCAATTCGCACCGATGGAGCTTGGGGGTGGTGGCGCTTCGCGGAGATGGCGATCCGCAATCTGGTACGGTGTAGTGGCGGTGAAGGGTGCGCGGCCGGTCACCACGTGGTAGAGCACAATTCCGAGGCTGTAGACGTCGGTTCTGCCGTCTACGGGATTGCCCTTAATAACTTCCGGCGACATATACTCGGGGGTGCCAATGGCTCCCTGAGTCAGAGACTGTCCGTCCGGAACACCCTCCATGGCCTTAGCAATGCCAAAGTCCGTGACCACGGGACGCCCGTCTTCTGAGATAAGAATGTTGCTGGGCTTGATGTCACGGTGAATGACCCCGCGTTCGTGAGCATGTTGCAGGCCGTCTGCCACCTGTGCTGCGATCTCTGCGGCTCGCTCAGGGGACAGAGCCCCCTCTCTTTGGATGATCTGGTCCAGTCCCTCGCCCTCGATGTAATGCATGGCGAAGTAGGGAACGTCATCCTCTTCGCCGACCTCTATGACGTCTACAATATTCGGGTGCAGTAACTGCGCCATCGCATGCGCTTCACGCTCGAAACGTGCGGCGGCCGTCTCATCGTGGTTGTGCGGGGGCAACACCTTCAGGGCAACGGTCCGGTTCAGGGACGTTTGCCGGGCGCGATAGACCACGCCCATTCCGCCCCTGCCGATCTCATCGATGACCTCGAAGCCGCCGTACACCTTGTCATCCTGCAAAGCCCGTTTACTCCTCCCCACGCGGCAACTTGTGGTCGATCACCAGTGGGAACCGCCCGCGTCTGTTAGCGACGTCGGATCAGCACAACGACGATAGCGGCCAAGAGGGCGATGGCCAGGGCGGCAACCACGATGGTGGCGATGACCATCCACCGAGGTGCGTCTTCAAAGACGCCCGCCATACTATCAGTCTGCTCAGCCTGGTCCAGTTCGTCTGGTTCGGGGCCCGCCTCGTCATCTTCGACCTCTTCGTCATTGCCCTCTCTGGTGTCAGAATCACCATCGCCATCACCATCATCAGACGGTGGCGGCGGCATATCGTCACCAGGCTCAGTTTCCTTGATGGCCATTCCCGTATCAGGTACTTCATGCGGCCAGTACTTCATGCTGTCGGAGGCCGTTTGGCCCTCGTGCTTCACGGTCACACTGAGCTTGTGCCAGTTGACATCCGCCTCCTGTTGGAACTCGACTACGTACTGATTCTGCAGGCGGTCGGCGATCTTCTGATAGATGGTCATCAGATCAGAGGAACTCGCCGCTTCGTAGTGGGCGCCGTGGCTGCTTCTGGCGAGACCGCGCAGGGCCTCGTGATCCGGCTCCCGGCCGAGACCGATGGTGAAAATGCGCACATTCCCCTCTTCTGCCTCATCGCTGACCGGATCGGGAGACCTGATTGAACCAGCGGTGCGCTTGCCGTCGGTGAGGAGGATGACTGTGCGGCGGGTCACATCGCTCATATCAGCGGCCACCTGCACGGCCCGCTTCGCGGCATCGTAGAGCGCCGTATCGCCCCCGATGCTGATCTTCCCGATCCGCCTCTGCAGTTCTGCCATGTCGGACGTTGGGTCACACTCCACCTTTGTTGTTGTGGAGAAGCTCAGCACCGCGGCCTTGTCCGTCAGACCAAGGCGACTCACGAACTCGCTGGCGGCACTTTGAGCGTCGCTGATAGCGGACCCACTCATGCTACCACTGCGATCGATGAGCAGTACAACACCGAGACTCTCGCCTGATTCGAGGGCCGACCGCACCACCGCAGAGTCCAACGGCTGCGAATCATCTGACCTGACCAGTTGGTCGGAGATGCTGAAGGCCTCTTCCCGCAGTCCTTTGACCGTGTCGCCAGTGGAGTCCAGCACGGTGACGTAGGCCTTTACAGTGGGCACCTGGCTGACGTTGATGCGATCGATGTTAGCCTCAAGCGCAGTAGCTTCTCCGGAATGAAGCAACAATGCCACCAGCAAACAGAGACCGGCGGACAAGTCCCTCAGCCATTTGCGATTTCCTATATTCACAATCGCTTCCCCCAACCACGGAAGAGTATAAGCTATAGTTCTCATATCTGCTTGAAGGCGATCTTCGTTCCTCCCAGACGGATTTCATCGCCCTGCTGGATCTCAGCCGTAACAACTTGATCGCCGTTGACGAGCACATTCTTGTGCCCTTCGCCATCATCTGGGGCGGCCACCACGGTGAATGTGCCACTGTCATGGTGGATCTGGCAATGCTGCCGAGAAATTGTGGGGTCGTCAGAGATCGTCCAATCGTTGTCCGGGGAGCGGCCTATGCTGGTCACGTTACTCATGAGCACGTGACTGTCACCTGACGCCGGTCCGCTAACGACCTCAAGCTCTGCGCCAAGGAACTCGCTCGTCGCGGCCAGCCCCTCGTCGGCCTGCTGCCTTTCCGCATCCGGGACGAACTCCTGGGTCGGAGCCGCGGCACTGGCGCTGGTCCCCGCGGCAGCCCCGGCGACCTTCGCCTCCAGGGTCGTACTTCCTACTTGGATCCGATCTCCGTCCGAGAGCGTATGCCCGTCAATTGAGTTGCCATTGACAAGAGTGCCCTTCGTGCTCTCATTCGTCAGCACAAGTCGTCCATCGTCATGGGCGGTTATTCTGGCATGTTTGCGTGAGACGGTCGGATCGGTGAGCTGAATGTCCCTGTCCGGCGCCCGACCGATAGTCGTCACGGACTTCGTCAGGGGCGTGGCGCCCTTGCCTGCATCAGGTCCGTCCACAACCGACAGCGAGGCCCTGAACTGCTGTGTTTGAGCAAGCGGGGAAGCTCCGCCACCGTGCTCCTGCGCGACCTGCATTCCACCTGCAGCTCCGTCTACCTCAACTGTGTCGCCGATATGCGCGCCCTCGGCGGCTTCCACTTGCTCAGGCTCGGCCTCGGACTTTCTGGTGAGCATGACTGCGAGCACGATGGCCAGGACTATCAGCAGCACACCCGAGCCGATCAGCACATAGAGAAGTGGAGGAATGTCGCCTCCTGCCGGGCCACGGCTCTGTTCCCAGATGTACGGTTGTGAGGTTGCGGTATCAATCCTGACTTCGCCGGTCACACTGACGGGTTCGATGAATTCCTGGCGCTGTGGAGTTCGCTCCGTACGGACGGAAATGACGCTCTCGGCATCGCGAAGCTTGTAGGTGCTGATATCGAGACTGGGCTGCAGATTCGTGATGCTGCCATTCAATATCACGCGGCGGTTTACCCAGTCCTCCGGGTTCTTCAGAATGGTGGCCGCCGTCGTCTGAGTTGCAGGTTGCTGGCAGAGACCCGGCACTCCTGCCGCTACGATCAATATTCCTATCAGAACTGCTGTGAGATGTTTCATCGTATTCCACCCTCCATTCGAAGCCTTCAATCCAATGAACGACAACTGCGTCTATCAAGACGAAAAAACTGTATTCGAGAGTCAGATGTCCTCAGCGCATTGCCCCCGAAGGTCAGGCATCACAAGTCTTTGGGCTTACGAGGTCGTTGGGTTGCGTGAGAGCCGAAGGATTGGGCGGATTGATCAAGTTTCTCTGTTCCCCTCCGAGGAGCACATCAATCTAGCGGCTGTGGGTATTGAGTTCACCAGTCACTATTGCAGCACCTTCTTCCTACAGTGAATCTCGATGCCGATCGTCGCTACAATGCCCCAAGAGAAACACTGAATTCACCATATTGACACGAGGTGCAACATCAGTAGATGAGGAATAGGCACATACTTCCACATCCTTCGTTTCATGAGTGGCGGAGCCGCGCGGTAGGGGATGCCGATTCTGAGGCTGCGATAGAGCAGAAAGCTGTCGAAGGAATGATCCGAAATGCCCAGTTGGGTTGGAGTAGAAGTAGCGCACGCCAAGCTCACCGGCCAGCGTGAGACGTATGAGGACCGTTCGCTGGCCATGAAGATTCCGTCCGAGCGGAGCCTCTGGGGCTTTCACGCAGTAGTGGCAGTCGCGGACGGAATGGGCGGTCACAATGCAGGGGATGTGGCAGCGGAAGAGGCGATGAACACCGTGCGTGAGGTCGCCGGCGGGCGACGTGGACAAACTGCCTCTTTTGATCCCACCAGCATTCGTGAAGGTGCGCGTGGCGCTCTTTCCCAGGCGATACGCCTCGCCAACAGCAGGATATTCGGATTGGCCGCCGAGGCTGAGGCCCTCAAGCAGATGGGCACCACCCTGACCATCGCTGGATTGCAGGATGACAAGGTGGTCATCGCACATGCAGGAGACACACGGGCCTACAGGATCACGCAGGACGGCATCGAGCAGGTCACGCAGGACCATTCGTGGGTTGCGGAACAGGTGCGGGCGGGGACGATGACGGCCGAAGAAGCGCAGAGGTCCCCGATGCGCAATCAGATAACCCGCACCGTCGGAACAAAACAGAAGGTTGAACCGGACGTTTTGGAACTGGATGTGCAGGGCGATGAGGTCATCCTTCTGTGCAGTGACGGTCTGACTGAGTGCCTCAGTGATGCAGAGATCGAGGACATCGTGCGCTCGTCCGACTCCATCGATGACGCATGCCGGAGGTTGATGAAGACTGTCGAAAGGTCCGAGCCGCAGGACAATGTAACCGTGGCGGCAATGGAGATCGGCGCGTTCTTCAGTCTGTATGGTGGCAGAACGAGACGCAGTTCACGACAGGGGCGTGCCGCATCAGGTGCCGGGACACGGCGTTCAACCAGCAAGGGGTCGAACTTCTACACCGCGATCATTGTGGGCAGTGCCATCGTCGCCGCCTTCGGCTTCGGGATCATAGTGAGAGTGGGCTGGCATGCACTACTCAGCGATGAGCAAGTTCAGCCTGGGAACCATGAAGAATCTGCGGTGGTCAACGAAGACCACGAATCGACGCCACCCGAGGTCCACGACCCGGACGCCGGGACCATGTCTGCCCCAAATCCCTCAGAAGTGTCGCCTGATCTGGCTGTAGGAGTCGAGGTCTCCATTGAACGCGAGCGAGAAGCTTTGGTGCTCACGCTTTTGAGTGAGTCCGACAGCTTCAATGCGCTGACTCCCGTAGGTACCCGCGAAGCCCGACTCAGTAGTGACCATCGCATCACCTACAAGTTCAACTCGGCCAAGAGCATACCGCCGTTGCTCAATGGGGAGGCATGGCTCCTGTTTGACGGGCCGGGCGCCCCGGCTTCGATTCGGTGGGATGTCAATTCAGGTCCCGTGGGGCTTAGCAGCGGGCGGTCGTTCACTTGCGCATACCATTCTGACGGCAGGAAGAATGAGCGCAAAGACCCGCTCCTACTCTTTACATTCAGTATTCTGCCCACAGATGACTGAATTCGCGCAAGTCGATGGGGTGACGTGTACATGATCGGCGAGCGTCTCGGAAACTTCGAGATCATTGAAGAGGTCGGTCGTGGCGGGATGGGTGTTGTGTACCGGGCGCGGCAGGTCTCGCTCGACCGCATTGTTGCGCTCAAGGTTTTGCCTGCGAATCGCATTGCTGATGACACCGCAGCGCAGCGCTTCGAGCGTGAAGCCCACGCCATGGCACAACTACAGCACCCGAACATAGTGGACGTCATCGAGGTCGGTGAAGAGGATGATCTCCAGTACTTCGCGATGAAGTACGTCGAGGGACGAAGCCTCGAAGAGATCATCAGAGAGGAAGGCCCGCTCGACCCGGAGCGTGCCGCGAAGATCGCGGCACAGGTGGCCGAAGCCCTCCATCACGCGCACGAACGTGGTGTTGTCCATCGCGACATCAAGCCGGGCAACATCCTCATCGCGGAGGACGGACGCGCGGTGGTGACCGACTTCGGGATTGCAAAGGCCATTGAGGGGCTCACACTCGGCGCGGGGCAGTCCCTCACGCAGGGCGTCATCGGGACACCTGAGTACATGTCTCCGGAGGTCATCCGGGGCAATCCCGTGGATGGACGCACAGACCTGTACTCTCTGGCAGTAGTCATCTACCAGATGCTGACCGGGCGTGTTCCATTCACAGCCACGACGCCCTACCAGGTCGCCGAGATGCATCTTGAGGCCAACCCCACACCGCTAACTGCCATCGCCGTGAACTGCCCTGCATGGCTCGAGTCGATTGTCCTTCGAGCGATGATGAAGGAACCGTCTCAGCGGTTTGGCTCAGCCGCTGAGATGGCAAAGGCCCTGCAGACCCACACCGCCGTCGACGTACCGCAGCCAACATCGTACCACGCCACGCCCCAGCCCCAGCAGACTGGTCCGAACCAGCAATCGGCGCAACAGGCGCCAGTTGCTCAATCTGACGGTCGTACACCTGTCCCGCCGTGGATCTGGGCGCTGGGCGTTGCGGGCGTCCTCCTGCTGGCCTTCGCCGTGGTGATGATGATGCGGCAGTCGACACCGCTGAACAGAATGGGGGGGACTGCAGATGACGAGGCGCCGACCAACGAGGAGACAGAACTGCTTCCACCGCCCCCGCCGCCCCAATCGGTGACGATCACTGTCCCGGACGTGCGCGGTCTCGACTTCGACGAGGCCTGCAATGAACTGAGCAACTGCGGGTTGGGCTACGTGCGTTTCGAGAATCAGCGCGAAGATGGCACGGAAGAGAATGAGGTCATCTCGCAGGACCCATCAGCGGGACGTTCCGTCGATAAGGGGACGGAGGTGCGGTTGACGGTAAGCCTCGGGCCTCCCAGCAAAGCGACGGTACCGGATGTGACGGGACTCTCCACGGCTCGGGCTGAGAGGGAACTGAGGTCGTTGGGCTTCTCGATCGACTACCGGGGGCGCGAACACAGCGATCGGTATTCCACGGACATGGTCATGTTCCAAAGCCCCGGCGCGGGCTTTGAGGCCAGCCCGGGAAGCACTGTCTACCTTACTGTCAGCAAGGGACCAGAGCCCGAGCCCGACCACGAGGAGCGCATACTGGGCACTTGGCAGCGCACACACCAGGACGGTAAGCCATCAGGGACTGGGCGATTTACGTTCCGCAATGACGGCACGGCCATCTATAAGGAAAGCGGACATTCTCCGGAAAGCCATAGATGGGACCTCTACTACGATGGTGGGCGCCCTGTCCTCAGATTCGCCAGCACGGGCAATTCCTACTACATCGAAACCTTGACCACAACAACCATGAAATGGCGCACAAAGAAGAGCAGCCAGGATATCCACACCACAAGCTTCAGACGCCGGTAGATGATGTGGTTCAGCAGAGAGGAATGGTCTGCAATGCCACAGCAAGAGACCGACACCAGTGGCACAAGGGAATCACCTGCGACAGTCCGACGCTTCGCACTTCCTGCTCTCGCGGCCCTCATGTTCGCGGCTGGCTTCTTCGTCGGTAGGCTCTTCATCCCTGAGGATGCGCCTGATACTGAGAGGGTCTCAAGCAGACCAATGGTTGTGGAGGTCGCGCCAGAGCTTGGCAGTAGTTCAGTTCACGAGGCGCCTGCTGATGACTCCGGAGATTTTCCTGCCGGTTCGGGGACAGCCGATGAAGCCACGCAGCCGCACACTACCGAACGGAGCGTGAAGGTGCCAGACGCTGTCGGGCAATGGGTCGAGACCGCTCAGGCGCGTCTGCGAGAGGCCGGGCTGGAGGCCGAGATCGTTCAGGTAGAGACCGAAAGAGGATCTGAAGAGAGGGTTCTCTCGCTGGACCCACCCGCGGGATCTTCAGTATCGCCGGGAGAAATCATTGAGGTGAGGATTCCTGCTCGGCCTGCTCCCAGGGAAGTACCGGCTGTCCCGTCCACGGTACCGTCAGGCCATGAGTCGATGTCCGTGCTCAAGTCCGTCCCAGCGGCCGGGAAAACCGTCGCTCTCACGATTGATCTTGGGGACACTGCCACCCGGCAATCAGTGACGGAGATACTGGACGAGTTGAACAGCCGCGGCGTGACCTGCACATTCTTCGTCACGGGCTGGTTCATCGAGAACTACCCGGAACTGGTAGACCAGATCAACGCACGTGGCCACGACATCGGCAATCACACGGATACCCACCCCGACTGTACAACGCTCTCAACTAAGGAGTTTAGAAATGAGCTGAAGACTGTCGAGGAGTTGATGGCACAGCGCGGCCTGAGTATGACACGACCGAAGTACTACAGACCGCCATTTGGTGAATACAATGACGCCACAACCAAGGCTGCGGCGGACCTTGGCTACAGGACCGTCTACTGGAGCGCAACGAGCGTAGATTGGGATACATCCACCGACCCGAACAAGGCGACCCGTCGCGTCCTGTCAGGCATTGGACCCGGGGGCATCATACTCACGCATGCGACAAAGGTCTCGCGTGTGATGATTCCGCAGGTAATAGACGACCTAGAGAGCCAGGGATACACGGTGACATCCCTCAACGGTCTCATGCAGGCTGCCGGTGTGGGTTAGCCATCGATGGTTTCCGCTTCTACCATCAGACGACGAGGTGACCAACGATAATCGGCACAATACTGGGGAACTTCGAAATCATCGAGGAAATCGGTCGCGGGGGGATCGGTGTTGTCTACCGCGCGTGCCAGGTATCACTGGATCGGGTCGTTGCGTTGAAGGTGCTCCCCCCGGAGATGGGGGCGGACGAGAAGGCCGCTACCAGGTTCGAACGCGAAGCCAGGTCGATGGCTCGCCTGAGCCACCCCAATGTAGTGGATGTCATCGAGGTCGGGGAAGAGGACGGTACGCACTACTTCGCCATGCAGTTCATCGATGGCCGTCCTCTCGACGCGATCATCAGGACAGAGGGCGCTCTACCCCCTGAGCGCGTGGCTGAGGTCGGTGCGCAGGTGGCAGAGGCGCTGGCCCATGCCCACGAGGCGGCGGTGATCCATCGGGACGTTAAGCCCGGCAACATCATGATCGATAGCTCCGGACGCGCGATCGTCACCGACTTCGGCATAGCGAAGGCCGCAATGGGCGATGGAAGCTCGACGACGATGACAGCACTCACCCAGGGACCGATCGGCAGCCCGGCTTACATGTCGCCGGAGGTGCTCAAGGGCAATCCGGTGGATGGTCGTGCTGACCTGTACGGTCTGGGGGTAGTCCTGTATGAGATGGCGACTGGTAGAGTACCATTCAGCGCGGCAACGCCGTACCAAATCGCCACACAGCGGCTGACCCAGGATCCGCCGACTCCGCGGACATTCCGAGCGGACCTGCCGGAGTGGCTGGAGAGCATCATTCTCCGAGCGCTTTCGAAGGAGCCCGCCGATCGCTTCGGCACCGCCGAAAACATGGCGTCGGCTCTCCGAGAGCAACGTGTGGAGCAACTGACGAGCACCGGTACGTTTCAGCAATCAGAAGCTGTCTCTGAGTCTCAGCCGGGCGCCCATCCAGCCAGCGAATCCCAGCCGTCATCGCGTGCGCCGCAGTTCGCATGGGCACTTGCGGGGGCCGGACTGGCATTGCTCATAGCGGCGGTCGTCATCTTCACCATCAATGGGAGAACCGACGACGATGGCGATCCGCCCATTCCTCGTGTGACCGTGCCGGGCGTCACCTCTATGTCCTTGGCCGACGCGCAACAGGAATTGCAGGAGGCCGGATTTGTTCTCAGCACTTCTGACGAACGGCACGACTCCTCTCCGCCCGGAACTGTCATCGCTCAGCAACCGATAGGCGGTTCAAGTACCGGTGAGGGCACCACCGTCAGACTAACTGTGAGTCTTGGGCCTGAAGTCGTTGAAATTGGTGAGCAGATCGAGAGTCTTTACCGTCGAGTCGACCGCATACTGTCAAGACACAAGGCCTCCAATCAACCATGGGAGGAATGGAAGAAGATCCACGGAAGCGGCAGCGGCTCCTGGCATCAGTACGTTATGCGGAACTACGAGGATCTCATTGCGAGTGACAACAGCATTGCTAGTGCCTATCGCGAATCCGAGAGGGAGGCCCGGGCTATCAACGTTTCGGGAGATGCACCGGGCTCATTCTCCAATATGCTTGAGATCCTGGCGGACGGGTGCTACTGGGGGGCCGAGCGGTGCAGACTGTCGGCCGACTTGATCCGACGAGAGGTCGATGGCGAGGATCCGAGCTGGGGGCGGAATACGCCCTATGGGCGGGCGAAGCGGCAGCATGAGGACCTTCTCGGCAATACTGGTCCGGTCGGCGGGAGAGCGGAAGCGCAACACGACAACTACTTCTATCCTGATCTGCAACGCCTGAGGCAGCGATGAGCACTGGGATACAGAGGGATGAAGCCCCAGTCTATGGCATCATGCGATCGGTTCTCATCGGATTCGCCGTGACAGCGGCGGCGGCGACAGGTGTCGTGGCAGGTGGCTATCTGCTGGATATGGGCCGTCCCCCGCAAGAGCGTCGTGTCAGTTCAGGTGAGACCCAGCATGCATGCCCTGTGGAGAAACGACTTGCAGAATCGCCATCGCCGGTCGAAGAGCCAAAGCATCCTGTCGGGCAGGCGGACGAACCTTCGGTCACCGTGTGCAACGTTGCGGCTGCATCCGTACGCGAGACCCCGAGCGACACCGCGGAACAGGTGACAGAAGCGCTCTTTGGACACCAGCTTCCGGTGCAGGAGCGGGGAGACGGTTGGCTACGGGTGCGTGTCGTCGAGCAGGACTACCCCGGCTGGGCGCGTGAGGAAGCGACCGCTGAGGTACCCGCACGCTGGTCCGAGCGGAGGCGCGTAGTTACGGTCGATGGCACACAGCCCATTAGCTCGCAAATTGACGTTCGAGCACCGGTTGGGTGGCCCGCAAGACTTCCTGCTGGCTCCGTGGTCATGATCGCCGACGGCATCAAGCCCGGGATGGTGGAGGCAACTGCTCCCGAAGGTGACAATGCCTGGTTGCCAACCGGCAATCTGGGGCCAACGGTTCCGTCATCGTCTGGCAAGGCGGGGGGAGAACGTATCGTAGCCGTCGCCCGCGCCTTCCTGGGCACCAGCTACGAATGGGGCGGCATGACCCGGAATGGCATAGACTGCTCGGGCCTGGTCTGGGTGAGTCACTTCGCCTGTGGTTATATAGTCCCCCGCGACTCAGGTCCTCAGTCGCGTACCGGGCAGACCGTGTCACGAGACGCTCTCCGCCCCGGTGACTGCCTCTTCTTCGGCAGCAGTGGCGATGAGACTCACGTGGGCATCTACCTCGGGGATGGGCAGTTCATCCACGCGACGCCGCCGCAAGTGACCATCAGCGATTTCGGTGCATCGCCTCACGCTCAACGCTTCATCCGAGCGCGGCGGTTCACGACTGCTTCGTCGGCACGTGTCGACGCGCCGATAGTGGTCGTCGACACCGACCGCGCTGCCGGAAACCACAGCCCGCGGAACATCACAAGCGCAATCCAAGCCGAGGTATCGGTCGCCTGTCCGATCGTAGGCTACCGCGAACTGACTCTCTCGCTCCTCGCAGACTATGACCCAGCGGCCCTGGTGCTCAGTGGACAGGGAACTCCATGGTGGAACTACTCAGCGACCGAACTCGAGGACATTAGCTCTGTGCTGCAGCGGACGGACCTTCCCGTCCTCGGCATCTGCGGCGGGCACCAATTGCTCGCGCTGGCGTTCGGTGGCAGCGTTGCACCCATCGATGGGCCGCGACGCGGGAGCGACTATGCCAACTGCAAGCGTGAGAAGGGATGGACCGAAGTCCAGGTTGCGATAGATGATCCACTGCTGGCGGGGCTGAGACCGAGCATCGAGGTCTGGGAGAACCACTGTGAGGAGGTTAGGACGGTACCGCCGGGCTTCATTACCGCGGGACAGGGGGATCTGAGCAAGTATCAAGCCATCCGGCACCCGTCCCGTCCACTGTGGGGCACCCAGTTCCATCCTGAAGTAGGAGACACATCAAGCGACGGTCGAAGGGTGCTGCGGAGCTTCCTGCAAGTGGCCGGCGTGATGTGACGGAACGCGAGCGGAGTCGAGGGGGCGCAGGCGGGGAGTGATGCGGCAGAGGTGATCGGATGATGCGTCCGCGGTCCGGATCGAGGACGCGCTTGCCACCACATACGCCCCAGCCTGTGCACCCCGTGATCCAGACGCCGTCTCTGCTGCACAAGAGGGATGATCTGCCCATGATCAACTCGGCTCTCGAAAAGAGACTGAACGTCACGCTGGCGGTGACATGCTGCCTGCTGGTGACAGTGCTGGGCGGGTGCCGGCAGCGGGCCCCGCAGGGCGGTGGTGGAGGCGGACCGATAGGAGCCGATGAGACGCGAGCAATTCCGCGAGATATGCAGCCGAGCGACCCGGATGATTTCGAGAAGGACTCGGAGACGGGGGTGAGAGTGGTCCGCAACGAGTTGCTCGTAGTGGTGGAAGAGGTCACCCCTGAGTTGATCGAGCGCATCGAGGACAGTGTAGACGGGGAAGTCGTCGGAGCTGTCCCGGAGATGTATATGATCCAGGTTCAACTGGGAGAGCATGCGACGACCGAGGACACCAGGAAGATGATGCAAGTGCTCAAAGAGCTTGATGGGGTCAGGTCGGTGTCGCTCAATGCGGTGATGGAGCCGGCGGCCTGGTACCCTGTGGATGGGGAAGAGTTCGGGGAAAGAGACTGGGACCTCGACGATCCCGCGGGGAGGAACTGGCCACTGGAATTCATCCGTGCACCTCTCGCGTGGGACCTCACAACAGGCGATGAGGGCACTGTGGTCGGCATCATTGACTTCGGCTTCTACCCTCAACACAGTGATATCTCTGAGAACGTCATCACCTGCCCGACGGACGCCGAAGGCACCCGGCAACCCCATACTGAGCATGGAACGCATGTCAGTGGCATCGTCGCGGCAGTTGCGGACAACGGGCGGGGCATTGCCGGCCTGGCGCCATCCTGCGGGCTCAGACTCTTCCGCGTGGTGACGGGCGCCGATATTGTCATGGCCTTGCGTGCGGCTGTCGAGCGAGGGTGCACTGTGGTCAATTTCAGTGGTGGCCCGAAGTGGGGGCACGTGCCTGGAACGAAGAAGGATGAGGAGATGGTCAAGAGCAGTGAAAGCTTCTGGTGGTTCGTGCTGGACTATCTCCGGGAGAATGACGTTATCTTTGTTCAGGCGGCCGGAAACGGGGTCCCGCACTGGCTGCCACTGCTCCCGCCACGCCCTATTGACGCCCGATGGCATGTGCCCTGCGGCTTAGCTTCCGAGTTCGAAAATTACATCGTTGTCGGCAATGCGACGAGACAGGCCACCCTCGCTCCATCGAGCAACTTCGGTGATTGCGTCACGGTTGCCGCACCAGGCACCGAGATCTGGAGTTGCGTCGGCGGAGACAGTATCGATCAGATGAGCGGCACCTCCATGGCCGCGCCGTTCGTTACCGGCCTCTCCGCTCTCGTGCGCTCGATGGATCCGTCATTGACCGCGGGCGAGGTGAAGAAGCCCATCACCGAGGCGGC
>CAZAHB010000007.1:0-361 GCA_964484945.1 uncultured Armatimonadia bacterium
CGTGGCCGTGGCCATCTGCAACCTGCCCTGGGGACGTCGGACTGGCTCTCACAGGATCAACCGGCATCTCTACCCGGCCTTCATCCGGGAACTGGCGCGGGTGATGCGCCCCGGAGGACGTGTGGCGCTGCTGACTCAGGAGAAGCGATTGATCACGCGGGTCATTCGTCGAACCCCGGGGTTCGAGACTGTGCGCGAAGATCACCTGAGCCTCTCCGGAACGCACCCGGCGATCTATCTCATGCACCGGCTCCGCCATACAGCCGAGCAGCAATGAGAAAGGCACCCCGCGGCTGGCGCCGGCCCTCAAGGCCTGAAGGGAGGGTAGACCACCTTCTGATTTTGGACTTGTAGGCCACGC
>CAZAHB010000007.1:371-8785 GCA_964484945.1 uncultured Armatimonadia bacterium
CGCCGATCTACCGCCGCCCCGGGCCCCCCCACCCGCCCGAACACCAATGAGAGGCCCCGGCGCGCCCCGCCGCGGCCCCTCAGGACTTGAAGGAAGGATCGACTACTCGTTGATCTGGAACTTGTAGCCCACGCCCCATACGGTCGCGATGCTCCAGGGCACCGCGCGCCCTTCCTCGATTTTTCGCCGGAGACGCTTGATGTGCGTGTCAACGGCACGAAGATCGCCGCCGCCATCGCTTCGCCCCCAGATGTCGCGGATGATCTCCTCGCGGGTGAAGACAACATTCGGCTTGGAGGCGAGGTACACCAGAAGTCCGAACTCCTTCGGGGTCAGATGCACTGATTCGCCCTGAACCGTGACCTGGCGCTTCGGGATGTCGATCTCCAGTTCCGGGAAGCTCAACTGCTCCAGTGGTTCGGTATGCTCGCGGTTGATCTTCACGCGTCTGAGCATCGCTCGCACACGGGCCACAAGTTCGCGTGTGCCGAAGGGCTTGGTGATGTAGTCGTCAGCACCGACCTCAAGCCCGATGACCGCGTCGATCTCATCATCCTTCGCGGTAAGCATGATAATCGGGAGGTCATACTTACGGCGAATTCTCCGGCAGACCTCCAGTCCATCTATTCCGGGCAATATCAAGTCCAGCAGCAACAGATCAGGCATTTCTTCTTCGATGGCCTCGAGCCCCTCTTCGCCAGTCTCGCTGACGGTCACATCGAAGCCCTCAGCCTCAAGCTTGGTTGCCACAAGCTTGCTGCACTGAGGGTCATCCTCTACTATCACAATTCTTCTGGGATCCAGAAACGACACCTCCGAGTACCTCGCCGGAACCGAGGCTGTTATGATTTCGTGGTCTTTGCCGGTCTTCAGACACAGGCCACGAGGTTATTTGTGAAACTTATTATACCATAGCTTGTCCGTCGGTGCAACACCCGTTGCAGCTTCCGTGACGCCATCACGTTCGTACCAGTAATCGTGACATACTCGCTGTCCGTCTATCGGGTTGCAAATTGGGCGGTCTCTTGAATGCTTCGCCGCTGCGCCTCGAACGCACGCGCTCTGATTGCCCTTTGCCGTACATACACAACAATAATGCTTCCCTTCCGCAACAACTGCCTCTGACTTAACATTGCAGCGAGAATGTAAACCATGCACGGGGTGGGCGGGCAAGCGAGATGGCGTCCACCGAAGAGGCCACATCCTACTTTTCGTACTATTCTTCCATCTTTCGAACGTCCTCAAACGTCGGATTGGGATCAGTCGCCGCCCGGCTGATCCGCAGGGCGGCTGCATCCGATGCGAAGCGCGTTGCATCGTGCGGCGACATTCCCCGTAGAAGCGCCGCGAGCAGTCCGGCGTGGAAGGTGTCGCCCGCGCCGATGTCATACACGACTGGCACAGACCGGGCCGGGATGTCAGTTGTGCGGCCATCTGCGACGAGCGTCGAACCAGCCGCACCATCTGTCACAACGACTATGGCAGGTCCGAGGTTCGCAATGTCACCGGCGGCCGTGACACGATCATCCGCGTCAGAGAGGAGCGCCGCTTCCTCCCGATTCATCACGACGATGTCCGCGCACGCACAGGCCTTTCGCTGTACCTGAACGATTTCATCGATGCTCTGAGTGTCCCACGCCGAGGGGCGGTAATTCGCGCCGTAGCAGACATCACAGCCGGCGTCACGCGCCAATTGAGCGGCACGGAGCGCGGCGCTGCGCAATGGCTCGTTACGGATAGCGGCTTCAGTAAAGTCGAAGATTCGGCATCTTCTTACATGATCGGCGCGAACGTCGTCAGACTTTAGCGAGCCCAGCGGATCGCTGAAGCCGGGGAAGCGATAGAAATAGAATGTCTTGTCGCCGCCCTGATCCATCCACGCAAACGATAGCGGGGTGGCCTGCTTCTCGACCGGCAGGAGCAGGTCAGTCGCGATCCCCCGGTTGCGCAGTCGGCGCATAAGCCACTGGCCGAGTTCGTCATCACCGACCCGCCCCATCAACGCGACGTTCACGTCAAGCGAGGCCAATACTGCCGCGAAGTTGGAAGCGGAGCCGGAGGGCAGCGGGATCATGCGCTCGACCTCCGACAGGGGGCGCCCCATCTCGGCGGGCGTGATCTCAACCATTGCCGAACCAAGGACGATTACATCGAACTGGGAGGGTGTGCCAGCATCGCTCGGCATTGATTACTCGCCCGCCAGGCAGGAGGGGGTCACGAACGTCTCCTCGAGCGCCGCCAGAAACTGCGCCCCTTCTGCGCCATCGGCAGCGCGATGGTCCATCACGAGGGTTAGATGGGCAGCTTTGCGCACAGTCAGTTCGCCGTCAACGACCATCGGTTGCGGCTTGATCGAGCCTATCCCAAGTATTGCTACCTGCGGAGGGCTGATGATGGGAGCGAATGAGTCAATACCGATGGGGCCGAGATTGGATATCGTGAAGCCGGCGCCCATCTGCAGAGAGGCCCGCAGACGCCCGTTTCGGGCCATTTCAATCATCTCACCGGTCTCTGCGGCAATCTCCTCCAGCGACTTGGTGTCCGCGTCACGCACTGTCGGCAAAAGCACCCCTTGATCGGTGCCGACGGCGAAGCCCACATTGACCGCGTCGAGCAGTTTCAGGCGATCGGGCTCACACCAGGCATTGAAACGCGGAAACTCGGTGAGCGTACGTGCAACTGCTTTGATGCTCAGGTCATTGTAACTTGGGACCGGATCCGCAGTTTCCTTGAGCTGTCCGCGGAATTCAGCCAGCGGCTCCATATCCACCAGTGTGCGCAGGTGAAACTGCGGGATCTCGTTCACACTCTGGAGCGTTCGCTCGCCGATCGCCTTTCGAATGCGGGTGTGCTCTTCTTCGGTGAAGCTTTCCTCTCGTCGGGCCACAGTTCAACGCCTCCCTGCTTCGACTCACAGCACTGACCTACGTATTCGTTATCCGGTTTCGGCAATCCTGCCGGACGAGACGAAGGTATCGCGTAAACCACGGAGAAGAGCACAGATGCTGGTGCATGGATATCGGATCGGACGCATATCAACCGCGTGCAATATGACGCACTTCGCGAAATCAGGTGATGAGGATGCCGATCAGAGATCTGTCCGGGCAGAAGGTACGACGCAGTGGCGAGGACCTTGTGCGTCACCTCGAGACATTCGAGCTTGATCTGAGGTTCACAGCGGGTGTGTGGTTCTTCGGACCGGGAGGTGGCCGCTTTCACGAGCGCTACGTTCCGGAGATGCCGATGGAGGAGCGCCTCGAGAAAGCCATCGGTCTGATGGATGAGGGTTTGGTCGGGCTCGAAGCGCATTACCCCAACGAAGTAAACGATGAGACGCTGGACCTGTTCAAGAGCGCGAAGGAAGACGCGGGCCTCAATCTCATCACGGTTGTTCCGAATCTCTTCTATGAGGCACAGTTCGAGTTTGGCTCCCTGTCCTCTCCAATCGATGAGGCCAGGCGCGCTGCGATCGATCGGACGATCACCACGCTGGAGATTAACCGAGAACTCGACACCGAATTCGCGATTGTCTGGCCCGGGATAGACGGCTTTGACAACACCTTCGGCCAGAACCATGTTGCCGCCCGCGACCGATTCGCCGACGGTCTTGCCGAAGCGATGGACGCAGTGCCGGGTGTGCGCATCTGCATCGAACCAAAGCCCTACGAACCGCGTCCGAACATCATCTACGGAACTACCTCAGAAGCCCTTCTCCTGTGTGAGAAGGTTGAACAGCGACTTGACAGCGAAGACAACAGGCGGATAATGGCTGATGACACAGCGCTCATGGGGTTGAATCCGGAAGTCGGTCACATGCTCATGGCCTACGAGGATCTCGCCTACGCGTTCAGTCTCGTGTGCGAGTACGGCAGGCTGGGTCACACACACTGGAACTCCCAGCCCATGGGCAACTACGACCAGGATCTTAACGTCGGCGTGAACTATCCGGAGCAGACTGAAGCGGCGCTGTACGCACTGAAGATGTGCGGCTATCAGCAGCACTTCGGTATTGACATTAATCCGGAGCGAATCCCGGTGGAACAGGCGCTTCGGAACAATATGGACATGCTCAAAGCGGTCAATGACAGAATCAACAGTCTGGATCACGCTCGGATCGTGGAATGCGTGGAGAATCCCGCCGACAACCGTGGGGTCCTGGAAGCCATCCTGATCCGTGAGCGCTATCCAGGGGCCACGGGCCTGTCCGATATGCCCTGAGCGTCGTATCACTGCAGATCGAGGAAGCATCATAGACTGGACGCAGCACACATACGAAGGAGGCCGTGGAAACATGAGATTGCATCGAACGTTCGCAGCAGTGTTTGTCGCCGTACTCCTCGTTTGCGGAACGGTCACAAGCGAAGCCCAACTGCTTCAGAAAAGAGCAGCCCGGGCGCGCGGGACAGTAAGTTCCGTGTTGGGCGCACAGGCAACCGCCATGGGTGGGGCCTTTGTCGCCGTGGCCAATGACGGCACCGCACTGTACTGGAACCCGGCGGCCCTTGCCGATCACCGAAACACGCGTATCTACGGTGCGATAGGCGGAGCATCGCAGAACATCGACACCGCCGAGGATCTGGCTGATGTGGTCGATATCCTCTCGGAGGAAGACGAGCTTTCTCTGGAGGATTTCACCACCATTCGGGACGTAACGATCGATGCGGCGGGCAATGTGGTTGAGGGCGATCTGGGCGCAATCGGCGCAATCGAGATGAACAACTTCGCTCTCGGTTACTGGCTCATGGCAGGCGGCAGCGGCCAACTGCAATATGAGGATTCGCTGCCGGCCAGCGAGCGCGTGGACTGGGACGCGGATGCCGTCGGTCAGGCAGGGGCAGGGGTCGCGTACGGCCGGGATATTTCCGGCAACATCGACCTCGGTATCACCGCCCGCGCTGCGGCTTTCTCAGTTGCAGATGCGGTCGGTGAAGCCACCGCAGACTACGGGCAGACGACTACGGTGACTCTGGACAACGCTCATGATGTTGACACGGATACCTCCTACACGGCCGATATCGGGTTGATGTACACGGCGGGCAGTGCGAGTAGATTTGGCCTTGTGGGCCGCAACCTCACCAGCCCGTCCTTCGATCTCGAGCTTGAGCGGCCGTCCGGAGCGACAGAGACCTACGAATACGAGATCGAACCGTCAGTGGACTTCGGCTACGCCTACACTGCCGAGGATGGCGGCATATTCGCCGTGGACGTGCACAACATCACGGAGGCAAATGACCTCGCCAGCGAGGTCGCTGTTGGTATCAACGAACCACTGGCTGACTGGCTTGATCTGCGGCTGGGATACGGGGACGATCAGCCCACGTTTGGTCTGGGCCTGCACCTGGGCTCATTGCAGATCGATCTCGCCTCGGCCCTCACGTGGGAGGATCGCGTCGGCATCTCCGGATCGGCGACGTTCTGACGCAGAGGACATAGTGTCGTATAATTCGACGGGGAAAACACGCGTGACGCAACCTGACATCGTCGCCGGACTGAAGGCCCTCGGGCTCAAGTCCGGCGACATGGTTCAGGTCCACAGTTCGCTTTCCGCCTTCGGATATGTCGAGGGCGGTGCCGATGCTGTCGTGGACGCGCTTCTTGAAGTCCTCGGGCCGCATGGAACGCTGATGGTCCCCACCTTCAACCACGGCGCCCGCGAGGCGTTCGATGACGCCGACGAGATCTTCGATCCGGAGACCACGCGGTCGGTGAACGGGGCGATCACCGAAGCTGTCCGCGTCAGGCCTGAGGCGCATCGCTCAATGCATCCCACCCACCCATACGCAGCGATCGGTCCCGAGGCCGAGTGGCTTACCAGTGAGCACCTCGAATTGCTCACCTTCGATGAGCACAGCCCTCTGGGCAAGCTGGTATATGCTGGTGGGAAGATCTGCATGCTGGGCGTCGGCATGAACACCTGCACGGCCGCGCACGTCGCCGAGACCCGCGCCGGATCCCGCTGTATGGGCTATCGAGAGCTTATCCGGAAGGTCCGCCTCCCGGACGGCGAGGTCGTGGACGCGCGCACCGTCCTGTGGCGCGGTGAGGGCGACTGCAAGATCGAGTGGCAGGCTATCGAGGGCGAGATGCGTCAACGGGGACTGATACGAGACCGGCGCATCGGCGAGGCCATGGTGATGCTCTTCGATGGCCGCGAGATGGTCGAGACGACATTCGACCTGGCGCTGCAGATGTGCCCGACGTGTCCGGTGAGACCTCGCGAGAGCCCCGATCATCAGATATAGAATTACTTCCTCGACGAAAGCTGGTAAGCAACAATATGCTGTTTGTCTGCGATCTGCACGTTCATATCGGCCGCTCAAGTAGCGGTCGGCCCGTGAAGATTACCGCCGCACGCGATCTGACCTTCGAGAATATCGCGATCGAATGCGCCACCCGCAAGGGCGTCGATGTGGTCGGTGTCGTGGACTGCGCGTCACCGCCCGTGCTTGATGATATCCGCGAGTTGGTGAAAGCGGGGGAGATGGTCGAGCAGCCTGGCGGGGGACTGCGTTACCGCGACCAGGTGACGGTGTTGCTGGCCGCGGAGTTCGAGACCTACGAGGAAGGTGGTGGCCAGTCCCATCACGTCAGCTACTTCCCAACGGTGGATGCTCTGGCAGGGTTCTCAGAGGCGCTGTCCGAGCACGTGACAAACATGGAACTGTCCTCGCAGGCCTGCCGTATGCCGGCCCGCGACCTTCTGGAGCTTGCGGACCAGTTCGAGGCCCTCTTTGTGCCCGCTCACTGCTTCACTCCGCACCGAAGCCCGTATGGGGCATGTGTTGAGCGGCTGGCGGACATGTTCGGAGATGCGTGGAAGCACGTTCATGGCATCGAACTGGGCCTGTCCGCCGACAGCTTCCTCGCCGACCGGATCGATGAGTTAAGCGACCGGAGCTTCCTGTCGAATTCCGACGCACATTCGCTTCCGAAGATCGGGCGGGAGTACAACATCATCGAGATGCGGGAGCCGACATTCGAGGAGTTTCGGATGGCGCTGCAGCGAGAAGAGGGGCGGCGGATCGAGGCGAACTTCGGTCTTGACCCCCGGCTGGGCAAGTACCATCGCACATTCTGCGAGGAGTGTGAGCGCATCGCACAAAGCGACCCACCCGTGCTGCACTGCGAGGCATGCGGGTCCGAGAATGTCACGCGCGGTGTGCTGGATCGCATTGTGCAGATCGCGGATTACGATGAGCCACAGCCCCCCGAGCATCGCCCCACGTATCAGTACCAGGTGCCACTGCAATTCGTGCCCGGCGTGGGCACGGTCACGCTCAACAAGTTGATCAACCGTTTCGGCTCAGAGATGGCGGTCCTGCACGAGGCGGAGCCCGATGAACTTGTACACACGGTCGGCACGAAGATCGCGAAGCTGATTGTACATGGCCGTCAGGGTACGTTGCCGCTGAAAGCCGGTGGGGGCGGTCAGTATGGCAAGGCGGTCCCGGACGATGCCGGTCAGCTTGATTTGCCCGGATTATCATAAGATTCCCGGCCCAAGCCGTTTGACAGCCGCGGGGATATATGATAGATTACATCGCCCAGCCCCCGGATTATCGGTCGGGGGCATGATTCTGGTCAGGTGGAAGGGATAGCCGCGCTGATGGCACGTTTCAGGAGAGACGACTACGAAGAGCGAGTAGTGCGCGTTGACCGCACACGCAAGACTGTCAAAGGCGGACGCATCTCGAGCGCCCGAGTCGTTTGCGCAGTTGGGGACGGACAGGGCAGTGTCGGTGTCGGTATCGGCAAAGCTCGTGATGTCCCGTCGGCAATCGAGAAGGGCATGAAATTCGCCCGCAAAGAGATGATCCGTGTCCCGATGGATGGGTACACTATTCCACACACCATCCAGTGCAAAGTGGGCGGCGCGGAGATCCTGCTCAAGCCGGCATCGCGCGGCACCGGGATTATCGCCGGTGGCGCAGTGCGGCAGATCGTCGAGGTCAGCGGTATACGCGACATCCTCACAAAGTCGCTGGGAAGCGGCAACGTTTTCAATCGCGCCATGGCCTGTTTCAAGGCGCTCAAGGATCTCTACGACCCCGAGACGGTGGCCTCCCGACGGGAGAAGAGCGTCCAGGAGTTGCTCGGACGTGAGGTCGTTGACCCCTATGTCGAGAAAGAGACAGAGGACGAGGAAGAGGCCGTCGAGTTCGAGGAAGCACTTCAGGGCGAATCGGAGGGGCCCGAGGGCTCTGAGGAAGAGGGATCCGACGAAGACCAAAAGGCTGAAGAGGCCGATGGCGCGGACGACGAAGAGTAATCGGCCTGCGTCGGCTTTCGGATAGCACATGACGGCGGTCCGCGATTTCGTGGGCCGCCGGTTAACTGTCAGAACTGCGAACGGGGACGGGCCCCCCCGGGTCGGGGGCCCGCCGGGTTTGTGTTTTTTCCGGGGGGGCCCTCTC
>CAZAHB010000007.1:8795-55415 GCA_964484945.1 uncultured Armatimonadia bacterium
GGCGGCCCGGGTTTTGGGGGCCCGCGGGTTAACTGCCAGAACTGCGAAGGGCGCCCCCCCCGGGGGGACCGTCCCCGTTCGTGATTGATCCTTTTGCGGCGGGCTCACTGCACCTCGACAGCCCTCCCGGTCCTGGCCGCCTCGTAGCAGGCGTCGATGACCCTGTGGCTCCACAGTCCGTCTTCACCGGGCACGGGAGGCTCTGTATCGTTGTCGATGGCCTCACAGAAGCCCTGAATGGCCGCCTCGTACATGTTCACGACCTCCGGCTCGATGATCTGCTCGGCCGCGCCCTCACGCTGTTGCTGGGCGTCGTATTCACCGGCATCGCCCTCGATGACCGCAGTGATGCTGCCGGTGGAGGCCTGGCCGATGGTGCCCTGCGTCACCATGCTGCCGCCGCTTCCGTAAAGTTCCAGCATATTCCGAGCGGCCGCATCGGGGACGTTGAACAGCGTGTCTACGATCCCGACCGCGCCGTTCTCGAAGTGCAGATTGACCACGGCTGTGTCTTCGGTCTCGTAATCCTGCACCAGGTGCTCGGTGAAGCATGTGACACTGGCGACCTTGCTGTCGAAGATGAACTCGAGCAGGTCGATGCAGTGGTTGCCCATGTCGATCAGCGCACCACCACCGCCAAGCTCCCGGCTCTGGCGGAATGCGCCCTCGATCGGGGGATACCAGCAGGTCAGTTCCGCGCGCCCCATCACCGGGGTGCCCAGTTCTCCCGCCTGGATCTTCTCGCGGATTGTCGTGTGGCAGGCGTGGAAGCGCATCATGAAGTTCGTGCCGAACTTGACCCCGGCATCCGCGCAGGCCTGTATGGAGGCCTCGCACTCCTCCTGTGTGAGCGCAAGCGGCTTCTCGCACAGCACGTGCTTCCCGGCCTCTGCGGCAGCGACAGTCTGCTCATGGTGTACGTGGGTCGGCGTCGCGATGTACACCGCGTCCACGTTGTCGTCCGCAAGCAGCTCCTCGACTTTCAGGTAGCCTGTCGCGCCTCGGTTCTTTGCGACCTCATCCACGCGATCCTTCGCGATGTCCTGGACCGCCATCAGTTCCGCCGATGGCGCGGCGAGTATTCCCTCGGGAATTGTGCGTCGGTCAGCTATACCGCCACATCCGATAACTCCGAATCCGATAGCCATGCGTCAACACCTCCGTAGTTTTAACGTCAACTCAGGTCAGCAGAAATCAGCGAACAGTAGCGAAAGTCAGCAAACGACGAACAACAAACGATCCACCGTCGGCCTCAGAAGTACCGCCACGGCAGGCCCGCGTCGATGAATCTGACCGGTAGATCAGGCAGTTTCGCGCCGAGCCTCCGCGCGAACTCGCGGATCCCCGGGTTTTCAGAGCTTACGTGCGCGGTCTCGATCAGTGCTACGCCCGCATCGACCGCCGCGCGGAAGGCGTAGTCGAGCGCCTCGCCGCAGATGATCGCATCGGCTCCGGCTATGACTGCCTCGTCCACGCCGTGCCACTGCTGCAGCAGGCCCCCGTACATCAGTGTCACGAGTGTAACCGTACGCCCCGGGTCGCCCGCCAGGCGCACCTGCGGCAGGCCCAGCGAGAGCTTCGCGTGGTCGGCCAGCTCCGCCACCGTCAGCGGCTCCACGGCGTAGGTGCGGCAGTAGTCGCCGCCTTCGTAGACATCGGTGAAGCCGAGCATCTCGGCGCATGAATCCATGACGCCGCCGGGAGTGCCGTCCCAGTTGGAGTGGCATCGGCAGACCACCATATCGTTATCATCGAGGATGCGCCGGCGGGCGATATTGTGCGGCTTCTCGTCCTCGGGAAGTGTGCGGAACCAGCTCGACTCGCGATTAGAAAAGAACGGGATCTCGTGCGTGAGGACGAAGTTCAGCCCATCCACCGCTGCCTCGCGCAGAACCTGCAAGGTGGGCGTCCAGGTAACTGCAACGCCGGTGACCTCCGTCTCGGGATCTCCGTAAAGCAGTCCGGTCGGGTCGCCCTCATGGGCATACTCAAGCGGTGCGATATCCAGCACGACCTCTTCGACGTCCTGTGCGTTCATCAGCGCGCTCCCCGGTCTTCAGTAACTCCATCAGTAGTACAATGCGCCACGGGCCCGCCTCAGTCCTGCAGACCTCAGGTCAGAAGTCCACCTTCGGCTCTATCGGCTTGCCCTCGCGGGACGATTCGATGGCCGCCCAGCCCAGCGCGACCGTCCGCGCGCCGGAGACCCCGTCGCTGTCGATCGCCTCATCGTTGCGGATCGCGTTCGCAAGCACCTGGAACTCCGCGGCCAGGCCCTTCGCCTCGCGCCCCGCGGGCATGTCCATCCATTTGTGCCGGTCTATCTGCCGGAGGCACAGCTTCGCGGTATCGGTGGTGTTCGTCGCGATGACGGTGCCGTTGGTGCCCCACACGTGCATGTCGATGTTGTAGGGATGCGCGCAGCCGAACGAGCCTACCACCGTGCCGACCGTGCCGGACTGGAATTTCACGTTGATGTTGAAGTGGTCGTCGGTCTCCAGCACCGGGATGTTGAAGTGGTTGGAGTAGCACGAGACTTCCTCGGCCTCTCCGCCGATCCAGCGCGCGAGGTCCAGCGCGTGGCAGCCGCCGCCGATAAGCTGGTGCCGAAGCTCCGGATCGAAGCGCCACTCGTTCCAGCCCGGGATCGTCTCGTAGTTGTGGATGTAGCTGGTGTAGAGGTTGTAGACCTCGCCCAGGGTCCCGTCCTGCGTCCAGCCCTTGATCTTCTGGAAGTGCGAGTAGAAGCGCGCGACGTGCGCGGTCATCAGCTTCGTCCCGGCCTCGCGCTGGGCGTCGATCATCGCCTGGCATTCGTCCACGGTCCGCGCGAGGGGCTTCTCCATCATCACGTGCTTCTCATTCGCGAACGCCGCCTCGGCCATCTCGAGGTGCACGTAGTCGGGAGCGGCGACGGAGACGATATCTACCTCCTCGTACGCGCAAAGCTCCTCGTATTCTGTGGTGCCGAAGGGTATATCGAACTCATCCTGGAGGCTCTGGACGAGATCCTCTTCGAGGTCGCACACGGCAGTAATCTCGAGGCCGGGGACATTCGCGATCTGCCGAAGCTGCCCCGCCCCCATGTGCAGACCGATGATTCCTACGCCGAGTGTGTCGGGCATGGGTGGATCATTCCTTTCGGATGACTATGGTGAAAGCGGGCGCGGCGGAAAGCCGCCGCGCCCGCCGGGTGTCGTTCCGTGGCACGGGCGCCCTCGCCCGTGCGTTGTAACGGCCGGGCGGCAGTGTAATGCCGCCCCTCCAGACGGCTGGGCTTACTTCAGGTAGGCCCTGCCGACCTTCTTGATCGCCGCGGCGATGTCGTGCATGTCCTCTTCCTCGTAGGTCGGATGGACCGGGACGAAGAAGGTGCGCGACTCCGCCCACGCGGCGTTCGGGCAGAACTCGTTGATGTAGTCCACGGCCTCCGCGCGCGTGTTCGGGTCGCGGAACGGATACTGAAGCCGCCCGAAGCCGATGTGGTTGCGGTAGCAGGCCTCCTTGTAGCTCTGCGGCCACATGACCGGACCGGCCGGCACACCCTCGGCGCCGACGGCCTCGAAGAAGTCCCGCGCCTCGACGCTGAGCCTGTCGGTGTCGAGGATGATCGGGTACTGCCAGTACGCGTTCTCGCGATCCTCGGTGTCGATCGGCAGCGCCAGGATATACTCCTCGCCCTCGAGTTCCGCGTCGAGAATCTTCGCATTCCGGCGCCTGGTCGGGGTGTTCCAGGTGTCCATCTTTTCAAGCTGCACGATCCCGATTGCCGACTGCATCTCGGTCAGGCGGAAGTTGAAGCCGATGCGCTGGTGGATGTAGGGCAGCTTCGCCTCAAGCTCCAGCAGGCGCATGCGCTCGGAGACATCGTAGCCGTGGTCGCGGAAGGAGCGGAAATTCCAGGCCCAGTCCTCGTCATCGGTGACCACCATGCCGCCCTCGCCGCCGGTGGTGAAGTGCTTGGACTGGCAGAAGCTGAAGGCGCCGACGTGGCCGATGGAGCCAGCCATCTCGCCCTTGTACTTGCCACCGTGCGCCTGCGCGGTGTCCTCGATCACGTAGAGGTCGTACTCCTCGGCGATGTCCATGATCGCGTCCATGTCGGCGATGCAGCCATACAGGTGCACCGGGATGATCGCCCTGGTCCGCGGCGAGATCTTCTCCTCGATGGACTCGGGGGAGATCGTGTGTGTGTGCTTCTCTACGTCCGCGAAAACGGGAATCGCGCCCGCCTGCGGCACGCACATCGACGAGGCGATGAAGGTGTAGCTGGGCACGATCACCTCATCGCCGGGGCCGATGCCAAGGCCGCCGAGGGCGGTGTGCAGTGCGGTGGTTCCGTTCGCGGTGGAGATGGCGTACTCGGTGCCCTCCCACTCGGCGAACTTCTGCTCGAACTCGCGGCCGACGTCGCCGGTCCAGTAGTTGACCTTCCCGGTGCGGATCGGCTCCATAGCAGCCTCGACGGAGTCTTCCTCGAAGTAGGGCCAGGGCGGGAATTCTTCGGTCCGTACAGGGTCTCCGCCATCAACAGCGAGCTTCTCATCTGACATTTTGAATCTCCTCCTGAAGGTTGGTTAGACCTGTTGTTTGCCGGTTCGGACTGGGTACATTCGCTCGATACTGACGAATACCTTCTGTGCAAGGAGAGAGGGGACGACGACAGTATGGCTCACCGAGGGATTTTCGACCACGCCTCCGCAAGGTCTCGCAGCCGCGCGGGCGACTTCCGTCCCGGTGCAGCTTCGAGACCCGACGAGAGGTCCACTCCGGCTGCACCGGTGGTCGCAAGCGCCTCGCCCAGGTTCTCGGGGCTCAGGCCGCCGGCGAGCACAATCGGCATCTCCGTGCGCTCGACAATCTGCGCTGCCGCGTCCCAGTCGCAGGTGCGGCCTGAGCCGCCTGTGCCCTCCGCCGTGCGGGTGTCGAGCACAATAGCCGATGCACCGGCCCCCTGCGCCCTCTCAATCGCAATCAGTGTGTCGGCCACGAGGGCTTCTCGATCCTGGCACTTCTCAGGCAAACCGATCGGCCGCCAGATAAACGTATCGCTCCCGATGGCCGCACCCACCTCCGAGATGTAGTCAGCGTCGCCGCCGTGAAGCTGGACGGCATGAGCGTCGATCGCCTCCGCGAGATCCGCGACCTCGGCGGGCGGCATATCCTCGACCACCAGCACGCGCCTGATGCGACAGCCTCTGGCGAGGAGCGTCGCCTGCTCGACCGACAGGCTGCGGGGCGAACGCTCGATTTCGGTGATGAAGCCGCAGAAATCGGCTCCCGCGGCTTCCGCGCCGCGCATATCTGCCACGCGCGTGGTGCCGCATACTTTGAGGATGGGGTGCTCGTCTGACATGGCGTATCCTCCACTCAGGGCTCGATCTCCACTGCGGTCAATGAATGCTTCGGCAACCGCACCTGCCAGGCCTGCCCGGTTCGCTCAATCGCTGTTTCAACAACATGCACCGGCGCATTCTCGCCCGCATTGTGCGACCAGGGCTTCGGGCCAACGAGTGAGCGAGCCGTTGCCTGTGACATCGGCGTCCCATCGACTGAGATGTCAGTCGCGACCGCTTCATCGAGGTTCGTGTTCGCGATCATGAGCGTGATCGCGCCGCCGTCCCGCCTGGCGGCATTCACGGTCAGGTCCGGTACCGCCCCGGCGTTCCAGGGCGTGAACTGCCGGACGCTCACCAGCCGGAACATGGCCGTGCCTGAGATCGGCTGGCCACCGCCGTCATGCCCGAGCCGGCGGCAGGTAATGGCGATTTCTTCGGTGTCGTCGAGGGCAATATACCTGACTGTGACCGGTGTCCAGTCGGTATCCTCGCGGACATCCCCGGCGTTCGCGGCCGATTGGGTCGCGGTCCATCCTCTCGCATCACCGACCTGAAAGCCCACGCCACGATTCGATTGCAGGTCGACCGTCCGAATCTCGCCGGTGACCTCGTAGCCCATCGCGGGGCGTGCGGGGATGGTCACCGACGCGTGATAGTAGTTGGTATCCGGCCCGGAAAACTCGGCGATTACGGTCTCGCCTTCGACTCGCTGATCCACGACCGGATTCTCACTAAGACGCCACTCAACCGCATCGGGGAGCAGATTCTCGGGAAAGACCTCGAATTCCGTGGCCGCGCCATGCCGGGCGCGCACGCCGAAGCCACCACTGTAGTCCCAGCTTTCGCACTGGATGGACGTATCGATGAGGGTATCTCCGAAATGTTGAGCGTAGAACTGATACACGTAGAAGTTCGCCTGTTTCACCAGGGGTTCGCCCCTGTGGACGTAGCCTCGGACCATGCCCCAGTACTCATTCGCGAACTGCCAGAAGTTCGCCATGATGACGCGGCGCTCAGGGCGCATGGAGACGCGCAGGAACTCGGCGTTGCGCAGAGCGTTGCACAGGGCCTGGCGGAATGGTGGCGATTCCTGCTGCCCGGCGAACCAGCCGTTGTGCTCGGTGATTGCCCACGGGAGGTCTGTGCGCCCGGTGAGTTCCTCGACCAGTGCATCCATGTGATCGTAGTCATAGCGTATCTCGGGCCCGCTGGCGACACACGCCTCCATCAGTCGGCGGTAGTTCTCCGGTTCAGTGTCACCGCGGAAGCCGGGCACGTAAATGTGCAGGATCCCGAAGTCAAGGTCGGGACCGATTGTCTCGAGGACGGGCCGGTTCCACTCATCCATACCCGTGTGCAGGACCGCGCCCAGTTGGATATCGGGATCGACGGCGCGCATGGCCGCGCGATACTCATGGTAGAGGCGGCCGTACTCCTCCGGCTCGAGGAAGTCGACGCGGGGCCTGTCGCGGTGGAGGCGCCAGTGGCCACCGTGATACGTTTCGTTCCCGTACTCGAACCAGACTGCGCCCACCGGTTCGGGGAGACCGTCTGCAGCGCGCACCGCCGCCCAGTCCGTGCCACCGCTGGGGTTGGAGCCATCCGCGGGAGCGTTGCAGTACTCCACGAGATCCGCGGCATCGGCGGGCCCGCCCCAGTAGTCAGAGAGGGTGAGGACGGGGATCGAGTCTGTGGCCCTGCAGAACGTGAGGAACTCCGGGAGCCCGAACTGCTGCTGGGGGCGATCCGCCAGTGGTCCGACGGTCTCTTTCCAGTTGTAGTAGTGCACACCACAGCCCCCGGGCCAGCGGTTGATGGTGATGTTGGCCGCGCGTGCGAGGTCCACGTACTGGGGCACCGGGGCACGCTTCTCGGGATCCCAGATGCCGGAGCCGCGGTTACCGTAGTGATCGCGGGGGTCGATGTAGGCAAGCTGGTTGTTGCCGAAGATGAGCGGATTGACCTGCCCAATCTCCTCGGTCGGGTTGACGATGATGGTTGCCTCGCGCGCTGCGGAACAGATGCACACAAGTGATAGTGCCGCACAGATCAGGATCAGGCGCATCACAGCACCTCCCGATGTGGCACGGGCCGCGAGCGAGAACCCGCGGCCCTGTGGTCACTGCACTGGTCTTACCGCGCTACGAACCAGACTTCATCTCCTCGGCGGTCTCGACCACCAGGTCCGCCATCTTCTCCACCTGCTCGTCGGTCAGCGGATACAGCGGCAGGTGCGTGAAGGTGTGCCAGAATACCTCTTCGGCGTTCGGGCAGCTTTCGGCGATCGCATCCGTGTCGTAGCCAAGCTGCTCGTAGAGCGTGAAGTGATACAGCGGTGCGAAGTGCGGGATGTTGGTGACGCCCTTCTCGGTCAGGCGCTTCTTGAACTCGCGGATGTCATCGCCCAGCACCTCCGGCTCCACCTGCAGCAGATAGAGGTGGTAGGTGCTCTCAATCTCGTCGGTGTCCATGGGCGCGGGGATGAGCCCGTCAACCGGTTCAAAGCGCTCGTACAGATACTCCGCCCGCTCCCGGCGGGTGTCGATGATACCCTGCAGTCGCTCCATCTGGCCGAGCAGGCAGGCGGCCTGGATCTCGGTGGAAGAGTGATTGCCCGGCACCTGCGGGTCACCGGTAACAGTCGGCAGCGCCTTCACGTCATACAGCCAGTTCTCGATCTGCTGATCCATATCCACCCCGCAGAAGCGCGCCTGGTTGAAGTGCTCGCCGAACTCGGTGTCGGTGCAGACGATGCCGCCCTCGCCGAAGGCGGTGATGTTCTTGACTTCATGGAAGCTGAATGAGCCGAAGTGGCCGATGGTGCCCATCATCTTCCCCTTGTAGCTGCCACCGAAGGCGTGCGCGGCGTCCTCGATCACCACGATGTCGTTCTCCTCGGCGATCTCCATGATCGGGTCCATGTCCACGGGATAGCCGCCGATGTGGACCGGCATGATGACCTTCGTGCGGTCGGTGACCTTACGCGCGACGTCCTCGGGATCCATGTTGACGGTGCGCGGGTCCACGTCCGCAAACACGCACTTCGCCCCGACCATCGGCGGGTACACGCCCGTCGCGATGAACGTGATCGCGGGGAGGATGACCTCATCGCCCGGGCCGAGGTCGGCGAACTGGTGGCCGATCTGGAAGCCGGCGGTGGCGTTGGTGACGAAGCAGGCGTGCTTGCAGCCGAGGAAGTCCGCCACTTCTTCCTCGAGCTTTTTGACTGTGTCGCCAAGGCTCAGCTTGGCCGTCGGCCGCCCGCAGGCACACAGCGACGTCAGCGCCTCTTCAAACTCGGTCATGGCGCTCTCGAAGGCCTCTTCGTCCCCGTGTGGCTTCACCAGCAGGCGCACCAGGCCCATCAGGTCCTCGTGCCAGATGTGCTCGCCAATGGCGGCCCAGGGCACGGTCGCGTCGCCCGTGGCGTAGCGGAAGTCGGACTTCTTCTCGTTTCCATTGTCGGCCATGTCAGTTCCTCCTGGATTTGTTGAAGGTAGATGACGGCTGGTGTCGTTGTCCAGCCGTCTGGAGGGGATGCATTACACTGCCCCCCGCGGATTACCGACATTGTCTGGCGCGAGCGATGGATGCGACGCTCGCGCAATTCCGCGAGACTGCTTTTGCCGAGGCGGTTTCAGGCCGGTCGAAAAGGTGTCGCAAGGCCGCGGGCGGGAATGTAATCCCGCCACTCCAAACGGCTCGACCATCACCTCAGTCATCCACCGGCACCAGCAGCGCTCCCGGCGATGCCGCCAGGTAGGGTGGCAGCGCGTCACCAAGCAAAAGCGAGTAATCCTCCAGCATGCCCTCCGGAGCCTTGCGAATCTCAAGCTTCCACGCCCGCCCCCGTTCGTTGGGCTGGGTGTTGATTGTGGCAGGAAGTGCGTTTGCCGTCAGGCTGTTGCCGCTGAACGCCTCTTCGCCTCCCGGGCGCACGATGCGGATCGCGGCACTCTCGCCCGTCCCCGCATAAAGTATGATCGTAAACCGCTTGCAGGCCTCCGGCACCCAGAAATACATCTCGCCGGTCCGCTCGCAGAGCTTCATCCCCGGCCCGACCATGACCGCCGGACAGTTGTGTGCGACGAGACCGCAGCCGTTCATGCCCGCGTTCATCTTCACCTGGTAGAGTCCCGGCGCCGGGACCTCGACAGAGATATCGTCACGTCCCGGCATCGGCATATGGCCGGAGGCGATCGACTCGCCTGCGGCCGAGATCACGTGCCATGAAGGATGATGGGCGTACTGTGGTCCGACCCGCACGCCGATCACCGTCGCGTCGATCCGCCGATCCTCTTCCACCTGCACCAGCCATGTGCCTCCGCGTCGGGCGATCAGGGGCCGGGCCTGGTCGGAGGCAAGCGGTTCACCGGGAAGTGGCCGCTCAAGCCCGGGGCCATCGTACAGCGCCGCCTCGGGAATTGGCGCCATGAACTCCTGCTGCCAGCGGGAGACAACGAGCGCGTCCGTCTGCCTTTGAGCCAGCGCGTCGAGGTGCTCCATGTAGGAGGCGATCTGCCCGGGCGCAGGATTATCCTGCTCGAGTAATCGGCGCCTCATGCGCCAGGTCTCAAACAGGTCACGTGTCATCGCCACGCGAGCGGCGCGCAGTTCATCAGCCATGAAGGCCGCGGTGGCCTCGTCCAGTCGCTCCGCCAGGAACTGGATGTCTTCATCATCGATCGGCACCGCAAGGTCCTCAGGCAGATAGTGTCGGTAGGCGACCTCCCAGATGCGGGTGAAAAATGCTCGCATTGCCTCGGCTGCATCGCCGTAGTATTTCGCGAAGTAGTCGGTCAGCAGCTTCTCGGGGTCTGTGTCAACCTTCCACATCAAGCGCGCGGCGATGTAGTGGTTCAGCGCGAGGTTTCCCCACGCGATGTTTGCCTCTGAATTACAGGCCATGAAACCGTGCTGGTGATAGTAGGGAATGTCCTCGAACAGGATCGGCGCGACCCCGGACTTGAGCAGCGGATCAGCTCGTGGCGCCGTCCAGTACTCGCGTGCGATCAGGTTCTGAGCGAGGCGATCCCAGCCGCGGATGGCTTCGCGGTAGAGCGCATTCGGCGGGCTGATTTCCCTGGGCGCGCTGATGGGATGGAATGGGTCCCGAGCGATGCCCCAATGAGCGATCGCCGGGATGACATTCGGATGGACGTTCGGCTCGGCGGGCGGTTCGAGAGTGCTCTTGTAGGCATAGAAGACCAGATAGCGGTCCGGGAACTGCTTCGATGTCTGCTCGGCGACGGAGTTGGCGAAGACGATCATGCGCCGGGCCTTGCCGCGCTTGTGTGTGTCGCGGAACTCCGGCGGGTCCTGTGCCAGCGCCTCCTCGGACTCGCTCCATCCCGCGCCATCGTTCATGCTCAGGGAGTAAGAGAAGCGATCCCCGCTGGCCTCAAATGCTTCAATGGCTTTCTCTGCGGCGAGATCGATGACGCCCTGGTTCGCCAACTCCGGCTGCCACTGAGCGCCGCCACGGGGGTCGATTCGCTCGCCGCCAATCTTCGGGAAATACTCGGGATGCTCGTCATACAGTTCCGGGGGCACGATGCGGAAGAGGTTGTGCCCCATGGAGATGGCCGGTCCGCCCTGGCGACTGCGGCGGTACCAGACCTTCCACTCGTTGTACATGCGCCGGTCAGGTGTGCGCGAGCTGGGCCACATCCGGCGGTACACGAAGCTCGGCACCTGCCGCACGTTTACCTCATCGAAACTCAGATCCGGGCTTTCGGGGATGTGTGTGCCGAGTTCACCGGGGTGAAAGAAACGAAGCCCGCAGAGGTCCTCGAGGAAGGCGTAGACAGCGTGGTTGCAGCCGTCAACGCCTCCCCCGGTGATGTAAAGCGAATCATCACGGGTCTGGATCTGCACGACCTGCTCGCTAAGCCAGGGGCTTTCGGGGTCAGTCCCCCCGTCAGAGGTGACATAGTGCGTCGGTCCGACGTAGATTGCCGGCCCTGCGTGGTCTGCATCCGGCCCTAATTGCTGGAAATCCCCGCCCGTGGTGGCGTCGAGGAACTGCTTGAGATCGGCTACCGCGGGGCCGATGCCCTCCGAGGCGTCACTGACAACAGGTACCAGGGCCTCACCGCTCCGGGCAAGCTCGACTGCCTCTCCCGGCAGCGCCCCGGTGCATACAACCAGCACAACGAACGCGAAGAGCTTTCTCATCATTGCGGTAAGCCGCTCTGCAATACCGGCCTACTCCTCGTCCTCCCAGTCATCATCCACACTCGCGAGGATCCGCTCGATGACCATCGCCAGTTCGTCGAGTTCAAATGGCTTGGTCTGATACCAGGTGACACCAAGCTCCCAGCCGCGCGCTTTGTCGGCATCCTCGCTGCGGGCGGTGAGCATCAAGACCGGGATGTCGGCCGTTTCGGGGTCCTCCTGGATCTGCTTGAGTACATCCCACCCGTTCAGTTTCGGCATCGTGACATCAAGCAGGATCAGGTCAGGCCGAAAGTCCTCCAGGATGTCCAGTGCCTGCTGGCCGTCGTAAGCCTCCGTGACCTCGTATCCCTTCTCCTCCAGCACCAGCTTCGTGTAGAACACGAGGTCGCGTTCATCATCGACCAGGAGTATCTGCTTGGCCATTGCTATCCCCTCGCATCTCTTTCAGCGCAGCGGCTTTATCTGTCTGCTCCATCGCGAATACGGTAATCTGCTGACGCTGCTCTCGAACTTCGCTAACGTCTTTTTTCACGTTCGGAGGCCTCATCGAAGTGCGGCTATCTGCACGGCTTCCCGAATCGCCAGCAGGAGGCTTCATCCACTCATTCCCCGTTTGACTTCTGCTCACGCTGTCGCAGCCTCAACGCCGCAAGTCGCTCGAATGCCTGGGGGAGGTCCTCCGCCTCATCCGGCCTCACCAGCGTACTGACGATCGTCACACCGGCTTCTGTCTCACCGGCGACCTGCCGGCCGCGTTGCCGGAAGCTCTCCTTTGCTGTTCTGATGAGTTCCTCTGCTTCAGCAGGCGCGCAGATAACCGCGAAGTCATCGCCGCCTACATGGGCCAGAAATCCATTATGTCGCTCAACAGCTTCCCGAAGGGCCTCAGCCAGCGCGACGATTACTCTGTCGCCGGCGAGGTGCCCTCGCAGATCATTATACATCTTGAAGTTATCAATATCTGCCATCACAAGCGAGATTCTCTCGCCACCGTTGAGTATCTCGTTCAGCCGCCGCCTCAGCCAGCGGTTCCCCGGGAGGCCGGTCAGCGGACTCTTCTCTCGCTCGGCGGCGACCCGACGCAGCAGCGCTTCGATTTGCGAGCCGACTTCCAGCGTCGATGCGTCAGGGGGCGTCGCGAGATCGGCGCCTCGACCGCGCCAGGTGATCCGGGCCTGCACCGGCGCATCGATCACTATCCACAGCGGATCGCGATTTGCCAGCGCTTCTGACACCGTGTCCTCGCAGGCGATCTCTTCGTGGCCGACCAGCACCAGTTCGGCTTTCGTGTGAGCGATCTCCCCAGGCTTACGGACGAACTCGATCGAGCGCACCTGACCTTCCAGCGCCCGCCGGGCCCACTGACGCCGCTCCTCCGGTACGCACGCAACCGCCACAGGCGGGTCAGCATCCGATCGCGTCTCCCACTCCGGGGGAAGTGTGAAACGCTCGGATGGCGGGTTATCGTCGTTTTGATGCCTCTTTGACATCTGTGACGCACCGGGCTACCATTCTATGTGCATCAGCCCACCGGAAAGGATCTTCGATGACACCGCTCAGCGTAATCCTCGGCACACTTGGCGTCGGCGGGCTGTTGGGCTGGTTCGCCGGGACGGCCGTCAGGACGGTGACCCGCCTGCTCGGCTGTCTGCTGGGAATACTGTTCATCCTGATGCAGCTTCTCGCCTACTACGGTTTTGTCGAGTGGCAGTGGAATGCCATCTCGGAGTTCGTGATGGGTCCGGCCGCCACCGCCGCCGATGCGGCCTCGGCGAAGTTGTGGAGTGTCCTCACCTACAACCTTCCGTTCACCGGTGGCTTCGGCACGGGCTTCTATCTCGGGCTGCGCAGATAGGCAGGGCGTACCGGACCCGTTGTCGGCTGTCGCTACAGGCTGACCTCCGCGCCTTCCTCGGCGGACTGGTAGATGCCGTCGAGAATGCGCTGCGTGATCAACGCCTCCTCCGGCGGCACCGGGACCGTCCCACCGCGCAGGATTGCCTGCACGAACTGTCGGATCTCTTCGGCGTGGCCCCCGAGACCCTTATTGCCGATGACCTGAGGCGTGCAGTTGAGCATCATCCCATGCTCTTCCTTCACGAGTGTGAAGGGCCACATCTGAACGCCGCCTTCGGTGCCGTAGATCGAGACGTTGTTCTGGTTGCCCGTGGCGTTGAGCGCCCAGCTTGCACCGACCGAGATGCAGGAACCGTTTTCGAAGCGGATGAATCCTGCCGCCAGTTCCTCGGGAACCGTGTACTTCTTCGGGTTATGCTGCATCACCGACGGCTTGTCGGCGATCTCCAGCCAGGTGTTGGCGCTGACGGAGACCGGTTCGGGGAAATCCATGAGGTGCAGTGTGAGGTCCAGCACATGGACGCCGATGTCGTAGCAGGGGCCGCCCGCGGACATCTCTGCGTCTATGAACGCTCCCCAGGCCGGAACGCCGCGCGCCCGCAGATACTCGGCCTTGGCCCAGTACGCATCGCCGATGCCGCCTTCCTGGACGAACCGCTTCGCCGCCATGGCCTCATCTGAAAAGCGCATGTTCTGCGTTACGCACAGCAGCTTCTGCGCTTTGTCGCGGGCGGCGATCATCTTGCGGACCTCGTCCGCGGATGTGGCGACGGGCTTCTCAACAAATACGTGACAGCCGGCCTCAAGGGCGGCCACGGTCGGGGGCATGTGGTAGCAGTTGGGGGTGCAGACGTCCACGACATCCAGATCCTCTTTTTCGAGCATCACCTCGTAATCATCATAGATGTGCTCGTCGTCCACATCAGCCACGTCGGCGCCCTGCGCGGCTGCCTCCGGACTGACATCGCTGATAGCAACGATCTCCGCCTCATCCAGACCTATCCATGCCGGCATGTGCTGGCCTCGGGCGATACCGCCTGTGCCTACGAATCCCACGCGTACTTTCTCGCGCATCGTGATCCTCCTTGCGACTTGAGACGCCCCGTGGCGCCTGTATGCAGTGTTCGATTTCAAGGGGCGGTCGGACCGCATCCCTCCACGTGCGGCAAGTATTCTGCGCCCGCACGCCCGGGACCTGCCCGCGGGGTCTGTATCAAAGTCTAATTGGCTTCCGCCGTGTAGCGGCTGCCGGGCCTCACCCCCCTCAATCCCCCCTCCCTCACACCTGTCTCGCAAACGACGCGTGACAGGCGGGACGAGGGGGGAGGAACGGCAACTGCGTACTGCAAGAGCGAATTATCGCTACCCCACAACTCTTGATACGGACCCCTGCCCGGGTGGGGGTCAGTTGACTGCTATCCCCAGAGAAGGTCGCAGGCTGTGACGAAGCGAAGTGGTTTCCGGTGTGACTGACAGGCCCAAAGGGAGCATGAATGACTGACCGTGAGCGCGTTCTCAATACATTCGCGGGCCGTCCGGTTGACCGCGTCTGCTGGCAGCCGCGACTTGAACACTGGTTTCGGTACCGGCAGAAGACCGGCACGATGCCCGACCGCTACCGCGGCATGGATCTGCTGGAGGTATATGACGATCTCGGCTGCTCGGTGCGCTATGCGGGAAGGCCACTCGTCCTTGAGCACGACGAATGCTCGCAGCGGGTTGAGAGCGGCGAGAGCGGACGCACGATATACTACGAGACGCCAATCGGGACGCTGACTGAGATAATCCATTACGGCGAGGAGGGCACGTCGGGACACCGCAGCAAATTCCCGGTTGAGACGCTGGAAGACATCAAGGTGATGGAGTACTTCCTCGCCGACCAGCGCGCGAGATTCGACAGCGATCAGTTTGAAGCGATCGAGCGGCGACTCGGCCCGCGCGGGGTCTGCCAGTTCTATTTCCCGCGCTCCCCGCTGATGCGCCTGATCATCAACTACGTGGGGTTTGAGGAGACAATCTACCTCCTCCACGATCACCGCGAGCGCGCCGAACAGTTCATGGAGCACATCGAGCGTTGCGATGACCAGATGTTCGATGTTCTCTGTGAGTGCCCTGTCGAGATCCTTAATTTTGGAGACAATATCGATGCATGGCTCACTCCGCCTCCGCTCTTTGAGCGCTATTTGATGCCGGTATATCACAAGCGCTGCGAGCAACTTCACGCAGCGGGCAAGTTCACCCATATTCACATGGACGGGGCACTAAAGCCGCTGCTGCCCTACCTGAGCGAGCTTCCCCAGCATGGAATCGAGGCGCCGACGCCGCTGCCGCAGGGAGATGTTGAGCTTGAGGAAATGTGCGATGCGATGGGGGAGAAGATTGTGCTTGATGGCGTTCCGTGCGTTCACTTTCTACCGGATTTTTCGCTGGTCGAGTTGGAGCACTGTGTTGAGAGACTGCAGCAGTTGCAGGGCCCGCGACTGATACTCGGCATATCGGACGAGATCTCGCCACCGGGCGATATCGAACGCGTCCGGCACGTTGCGGAAATGCTGCAGGCGAGCACCTGAGGGCCTGAACGCCTTTCGCCGAATCGGGTATTGTGCTATACTATTCTCCACTCACAGGGCCGGTTCCGGCGCAGCACGCACAGCGCCTTTATCGCTTATCATCGCAGCCAATTCGCAGAAACGTAGAAGTAACGATCGGAGGTACCCCCTGTGGCTCGCGCGTCGGAAGACACGCATAAGCTGAGGCGTGACATCGCCGCCATCGCGCTGATCACCGCGGCGGTACTCACGTTCGCCAGTTTGGTGTACAGCAGTCAGGGCGGCCCCGCCGAAGGTGGGGGGTATCTGCCCGGACTCCTCTCCAATGCATTTACCCTCGCGTTTGGTATCGGCGCGTATGCGGTCCCGCTCGTCTTGCTGATACTGGGGATTCTCTTTGCACTGGAGCGACCCCAGTTCGCTTCTGCGCGCGTCCTGGCGGGAGCAGGCCTGCTTTTCCTCGTGTTGCTGACCGCGACAGCCATGTACGTCCCCGCCGAATCGCGCTTTGCTCCGGAGGCCGTCTCAGGATATGGCGGCTACCTCGGGGCTGGACTGGCGCATGTGGCCCTCGAGGCCCTGGGGTTCACCGGTTCGTATATAGTACTCACCGGTATCGGCATCATCGCCCTGATCATGGTCACCCGGACGTCCGTGCAGCAGTTGATACGGGGCTTCGGGCGAGTTATCGCGGGCGGGTTCGGATTCTGCTGGCGCACGCTCGTGGACGGGCTTACCGAAGCGACGGAGATGGCATCGAAGGCCACGAGAAAGAAGAAGTCCGGCTCATCGAAGCAGGGCTCGCGAACTGTGCGGCCGGACCGCGGACCAGTCGTGGAGCTTGATCTCGACAGTGACGATGACGACGAGAGCGGGCAAACCGGTGGCGGGGGCAATGCCACTCAAACCACGAAGAAGCGGCCCGCCGAGAAGTCAGGCAATGCATCCAAATCAAGCAAAGGGAACGGTGAGGCCGAGCAGGGAGTGCTGCTGGGCGACAGCGACCTGTATTCCACGCCGCCGATGTCGATCCTCAGCGAACACGAGGAAGAGGAAGCAACCGACGACCAGGCCGAAGAGGCCACAGAGAACATCATCAAGCTCGAGGACACCCTGGAGAGCTTCGGGGTAGAAGCAAAGGTCGTTGCATACGAGCGCGGTCCGGTCATTACGCGCTATGAGGTGGAGCCGGCCCCGGGCATTCGCGTGGGTAAGATTGTGAACCTCTCCGATGATCTGCGGATGGCACTTGCCGCCGTGGACGTGCGTGTCGAGGCGCCCATCCCCGGCAAGTCCGCGGTGGGGATTGAGGTACCGAACCAGGATCGAGCGCTCGTGAGCCTGCGGGGCCTGCTGGAGGAAGATGAGCTTCGCAATAATCCATCGCCACTGGCCGTAGGCCTGGGCCGGGACATCGCCGGACATCCGGTGATTGTTGATCTCGCGCGCATGCCTCACCTGCTGGTTGCCGGGGCCACCAATTCCGGGAAGAGCGTCTGTCTGCACAGCGTCATCAGTTCGATCCTGATGCGCGTGACGCCGGAGCAGGCAAAGCTGATTCTGATCGACCCCAAGCGGGTGGAGTTGCGACTGTACGAGGGCATTCCGCACCTGATGTCACCGGTGGTCTACTCTGCCAAAGAGGCCGCCGACGCCCTGCGTAAGGTCATCCGCGAGATGGACAAGCGTTACGACCAGTTCGCGATGAAGGGCGTCGTGAACATCTCCGAGTACAACGAGCTTGCCGCGGAGCCCAAAGAACATCGCGACCAGGAATTTGATCCGATGCCGCACGTCGTGGTCGTGGTGGATGAGCTGGCGGACCTGATGATGCAGTCGAAGGCGGAGTTCGAGTTCTGTATCTGCCGCCTGGCTCAGCTCGCGCGCGCGACCGGCATCCATCTGGTCCTGGCGACGCAGCGGCCGTCAGTGAACGTGCTTACCGGTACCATCAAGGCCAACATCCCCTCCCGTATCGCGCTGGCCGTCACCTCCCAGCACGACTCTCGTACGATCCTTGACGGACAGGGAGCCGAGCGCCTGATCGGGCGCGGGGACATGCTGTACTCCCCGATCGATGCCAACCAGGCGCGACGGTTGCAGGGCGCGTTCATCCCCCGATCGGACCTGCAACGGCTGGTGGATTACCTCTCCAAGCAGGGCGAGCCGGACTTCGACATCATTCCGCAGACTCCCGACGATGATGGCGAGGACTTCGCTGCGGATATTGATGTCAGCGACAAGCTCTACACCGCGGCAGTCGAGTATGTCGTGGGCGAGAGTGAGGCATCGGTATCAGGCCTGCAGCGGCGCTTCAAGATCGGATATGCGCGGGCCGGTCGCATCATGGACGCCATGGAGCAGCGTGGGGTGGGCGGGCCGCATGTCGGCCCGAAGCCCCGCGATGTGCTCATCAACCCCACAGCAATGCGAGCGCATCTGTCCGGCGACGAGTACACGCATCCATCCGAGATCGAGGACGAGATGGATAGTCATGCAGAGGCGGCCGATGAAGCCGGCTCCCAGGAGGACGATGACGCTCAGGAGCCTCAGGAGCCTCAGGAGCCTCAGGAGAGCCAGGAAGAGGTCGAGGGCGCGGAGGCCGAGGAGTTGGAGGAAGAAGAGGCCCCGGCTGAGACGGTCTGAGCCTTCTTGGGGCAGGATACTGTCGCTGAACGGCGAATACTGTCTCCCATGGGAAAAGTGAACAAAGATATCCCCATCGACGATGAAGCCGAAACACAGGATCGCCAGGACCATGACGAGCGGGTGGACAGACGGCGCAATACCCTCAACGACCTGACCGGCACCGAGTGGATCAAAGCCACGAAATCCTGGTTCGTCTGTGATTCAAGGCGCTATCACAGGAACCGTACCACCGAACTGCACCCCGCCCGCTACCCCGAAGAGATGGTCGCGCGGTTCCTGCGATTCTTCACGAAAGAGGACGGCCGGGTACTTGATCCGTTCTGTGGCAGTGGCGCGACCCTGGTAGCAGCGCTTGAAGAGGGCCGGAACGCTGTCGGCGTCGAGTTGAGTGAGCGCTATGCAACGATGGCACGGGAGCGCCTCGACGGCCTGCGTGACGGGTATACTGCAGAAGTCGTCCACGGGGACGCGCGAGAGATTGCTTCCCCGACCCTGTGGTCTGATGAGCCGGTTGCCTGTGCGGATGACGGTCTCCCTCGCTTTGATTTCATCATTACGTCGCCTCCATACTGGAATATGTTGCGAAAGAGCCGGGGGGGAGTTCACTCCACGCATAAGGAACGCGCCGAGAAAGGCCTCGATACCCACTACGGTGAGAGTGAGTCGAATCTGGGCGGTATCGAGGATTACGATGAGTTCGTGGAGGAGCTTGGAGAGGTATTCGAGGCCTGTGGCACCCTCCTGCGGCCGAAGAAGTACATGGTGATCGTCGCACAGAATGTCCGAGTCCCGGACGGCTACGTCAAGCCGCTTGCCTGGGACATCGCGCGGCGGGTAGGCAGCGGGCCCCTGCTCACATTCCAGGGGGAGCGCATCTGGTGCCAGGACAGCAAGAGCCTCGGGATATGGGGCTACCCGACCACGTTCGTGCCCAATTACCACCATCATTATTGCATGATCTTTCGCAGGGAAGAGTGAGCGATGGCGCGCGTGGCCCTGGTCTCGCTGGGATGCCCGAAGAATCTCGTGGATTCTGAGATTATGCTTGGTCTGCTGGAGGAGGCCGGGCACGACGTCGTGGAGGACGCCACGGACGCGGAGGTCGTTATCGTCAATACCTGCGCGTTCATTGAACCGGCGGTCGAGGAGGCTGTCGAGGCGCTCCTCGACACTGTCGATCTCAAGGACGCCAGCGGTACGCCGCGTGTGATCTGCGCCGGGTGCCTGACGGAACGTCATGGCGAGGAGCTTGCGGCGGAACTGCCGGAGGTTGACGCGTTCATCGGTCCCGGTGCGGTGAACGAAATCGTGGATGTGGTGGAGCGGTGCATCGGGAAGGGACAGTTGCTCGTTCAAACCGCCCCGCCATGGCTCTACTCTGCGGGCACGCCGCGCTTCAGGAGCGGCCGGGAATGGCTCTCCTGCGTGAAGATTGCGGATGGATGCTCGCACGAGTGCGCGTATTGCATGATCCCGAAGCTGCGCGGGCCATTCCGCAGCCGATCTGCGGAGGACATTCGGCGCGAGATTTTGACACTCATCGATGACAACGTGCGGGAGATCTGCCTCATTGCGCAGGATACGTCGATGTGGGGCGCGGACCTCGATGGGGATTGGACGCTCGCGCGGCTGTTGCGGTTTCTTGACCTCAAGGGCTGGGACGGATGGCTCCGGTTGCAGTACCTGCATCCAGACAGGATCACGCGCGAACTGACCGAGGCGATTGCCGAGGTCGATCAGGTCGTGCCGTATTTCGATATTCCCCTTCAACACGCGTCCGAGAACATTCTGCGAAGCATGGGGCGAAGAGGCGATGCGGACAGTTATCTGGAGATGATCGCGGGCATCCGCGAGCATCTGCCCGAAGCGGCATTGCGGACGACATTCATCGTTGGCTATCCGGGCGAAACTGAGGACGATTTTCGCACGCTCCTCGAGTTTATCGCGGATGCGCGATTTGATCGTCTCTCCGCTTTCCGGTATTGGGACGAACCGGAGACACGGGCGGCGGAGCTGCCCGATCAAGTTTCAGAGAGCGAGATGCTCGACCGGCTTGAGACACTCACACTCCGTCAGGCGGAGATATCGCAACAGATCAACCAGGATTACGTGGGGGAACAATTGCGCGTATTGGTCGAACGCGAAGATGACGAGACGGACCACCTCGTTGGTCGCTCGTACCGTGACGCGCCCGACGTCGATGGTGAGGTGGTCATCACCGGTGGTTCGGCAACATCTGGAGAGTTCGCGCCCGTTCAGATAACCGGCGCAGAGATCCATGACCTGTCGGGTGTTGTGCCGGACTCCGGACATAATGAGTGATGAAAGGGAGTTGCTGCGCATGGAGATCGACAGAGATCTGGCGATGCAGTATCTGGGCGATTGTCTCTTTGGAGCAATCCTGGGACAGGCCGGCGCGGTGAGACCATCGGATCTGGTACGCTCGCTGCCGAGCGGTATGAGGCTCAGCGTGGCCCTGATCCGGCGTTGTCTCGAGGAAGACGACCGCTTCGACGAGGTGGCGGGCCGCTTCGACATCGCGGACAGTATCGGAATTGACAACCGGCCCTTTGGTGGAGCTGTGACGACACTGCTGGAGCAATATGAGCGCCCGATGTCTATCTCGCTGATGATCACGGCACTGACCAGGATACGGGGCGGGTCATTGGAGTATTTCCGCGATCTTCTGGACAAGTTTGAAGCCAGCCGCGATGATATCGTCTATGCGGCGGAGCATGTCTTCCACAGCGACTGGGTGTTGCAGATGGCAGGCGACGATGAAGAGCAGATGCTCTTCTATAACCGCCTGGATGACGATGAAGAGTTGCGGGAGATGTGGGAGGACTGTGAGGAGAGCGATCTCCGCAAGAGAGATCCTGGTCTGACGGCTCTGAACATCCTCGACGAGTTTGAACAGCCGCTGCCACACCGGCACCTTGCATTCCTGACATGTCTGCACCACCCACAGATTTTCGAGCCGGTTGACTTTCTGAAGGAGATCCTTCAAAGAGATGACGTGATTCCGGCGTGTGGCATGTGGTTCAGCGAGCAGATGGTCGGCGCGCTTCACGAGGAGTTGCAGAAGGCGTCGGATGAAGTTGAGGGTGAAGCTGAAGAGGCAATCCGGGTCGATCTGAAGGAGGTCCTCGACCAGGAGCCGCCGTCAACCCCCTACAAGCTCGAAAGCGATGATCGGACGGAGATCCTCTCGATCGTGAGCACGTCGCAGGTGCCGATCGGCATCGATGAGTTGATCGGTGATATTCTCGGGGTCGATCCCGACAGCAAGCGTTTCATCGGGGCGGCACACACCCTGGAAGAGGAACTGTCGCGCGAGGAGGACCTGATCGAGCTTTCTCCGGGGCGATACCTCTCGCGCAGCGCAATCCCGGAATGGGTGCACGAGGTGCCGGAGCCGCTGATGCCCGTTGAGACTGACGCGGACACGGACGTGCTGATCGAACTCGACGTCCTCCCCGATCACCTGCAGGAGGAGGTCCGCGACCCGATATACGAAGACATCGCGAGCGACGTCGAGGTCGAGATGACTGAGGATCTCGCCGCCGAGGACAGCATCGACTATCCACTCTTGCATCATCATTACGTGATGGGGACCGTGGCCATCCGATCAATCGATCAGCCATTCTTCGAGGGCGAGCCTGAACTCAGCCTGCTGGTCATGCGGTACGAGGATAGTGAAGTCTACCCGGTGTGGCTCAACACGAAGCTGGGACTGCTCTTCGGATTGGCTCGATGGTATCAGCGCCATCTGCCGCCAAGTGGCGGGATATTTCGCATCAAGCGCGCCGATGCGCCGGAGACGTTCATCATCGAGTACGATGGTGACACCGAGGACGAACTGGCGCCAGGCGAGGAGCGGATGGTGGTCCTCGAAAAGAAGCGGGAGCGAGTCAGCCGCAGGCCGATCTCGGTGCGTGACCTGATGGTCGAGCTTCTGGAAGAGCATGAGGATGGCCTTACCTTCAACGAACTGTGGGCAGAGATGAATGTCGTACGGCGCACCTCCCGCTGGCAGATCGCATCGTTGCTGGCATATCACACGTGCTTCAGCGAGGATGCCGAACGCTGGAGCGCAGATCGGGCCCTGATGGGCGAGCCGGGCGATGAGGATCTGGGAGAGTTCATCATCCGGCCCGAAGAGGAAGAGGAAGGCGAAGAGGACGAAGACACCGGGGAAGAAGACGGGGAAGACACCGAAGGCGAGGAAGCAGAAGACGACGAGGACGACGAAGAGGACGACGATCAGACGGACGCAGAATAGCACGCCGTCGGGCGTGCTTGCGCGAGGCGCCGAATGTCGGTATGATAACAGTAGCTGCCCGCGGCAGGCTGCCGCGGGCAGTCGTTTGCCCCGTGACACCTGCCGCGAGCACAGGGCCAGATCCCCGGGAAAAAGGTGACCACTGCCATGTCAGAGATACGTACACGCTTCGCGCCGTCCCCAACAGGAGACCTCCACGTCGGTGGCGCGCACACGGCACTTTTCGCGTGGCTGTTTGCGCGCCATGAAGGCGGCAAGTTTATCCTTCGCATAGAGGACACCGACGAGGTGCGCTCAACCGAAGAATCGCTGGCTGCGATCTACAACGGCCTGAAGTGGCTGGAGATCGACTGGGACGAAGGGCCCGACGTCGGCGGCCCGTACGGTCCCTACATCCAGTCCGAGCGCCTCGATATCTACAAGAAATACATCGATCAACTCCTCGAGAGCGGCCGCGCCTATCGCTGCTTCTGCACGCCCGAGGAGCTTGCAGAGCGCCGCGAGATCATGCGCGCGCGGGGTATTCCGCCACGCTATGATGGCAAGTGCCGGGACCTCACGGACGATGAGCGAGAGACGCTGCTTGCGGAAGGCAAACCCTGCTGCATTCGGTTCAAGGTCGAACAGACCGGCACAACCGTCGTCGCCGACATCGTCCGCGGTGAGGTGCCCTTTGAGAACGAACTGCTCGGCGACTTCGTCATCCGCAAGACCTCCGGGTACCCGACCTATCACCTGGCGGTGGTAGTCGATGACTACCTGATGGAGATCAGTCACGTCATCCGCGCGGTCGAACACCTGGCGAACACGCCCTCCCATGTGCAGTTGATGGAAGCGCTCGACTTTGAACGCCCCGATTTCGCCCATTTGCCGCTGGTCAACGGGCCTGATGGCAGGAAGCTCAGCAAGCGCCATGGGGCCGTGAACCTGCTTGACTATCGGGATAAGGGCTTCCTGCCCGAGGCGATGCGGAATTTCCTGGCGATCATTGGCTGGTCAGCCGGGGCCGAGCAGGAGATCTTCGGCCTCGATGAGCTGATAGAAAAGTTCAGGCTCAAAGATGTCAGCAAGTCATCCGGGGTTTTCGATCTCGAGAAGGCGGAGTGGCTGAACGGTGAGTACCTCAAGGCGGCCGACGCGGAATACCTCACAGAGCTGCTGCTTCCGATGCTGCAAGAAGAGGGACTGTTCGAGGAGGATCCCGATGAGGAGCGGATGGAGTGGCTGATTGCGGTCGTGGATCTAATGAAGGAGCGGACGCGGCTGCTGACCGACTTCCTCACGTGGGGGCGATACTACTTTACGGACGACTTCCCCTACGACAACAGAGCCCGGAAGAAGTGGCTCAGCCGCGAGGATGTTCCGGAGCGTCTCGATGCGCTCGCCGAGCGGCTGGAAGACCTCGACGAATGGAATGTGGATACGATCGAGGACGCAATTCGGGGCCTGGCTGATGATCTCGATATCAGCGCAGCGAAGGTCATCCATCCCTGCCGGGCCGCGGTGACAGGTCAGACGATCGGGCCCAGCCTGTTCCACCTGGTGGAACTCGTGCCCCAGGAAACGGTGGTCGCACGGTTGCGGAAGGCCGCTGAGCTGGGCAGAGCCGGGGAAATGGAACCGATTCCGTCGGAGAGTGACGAAGAGTAGCACGGCTTGAGGTGCGTCTCAGTCCATGCCCCGGGGCGTGCTGTCGCCCCGGGGTTTTTTCGTACGCAGAAAAGCTTCGAGAAAATTGATTGAGTTAGTGAACATCGCTTTTGGCCTGCGCGTCAGAGGAGGCGAAGTAAGACGGACAGATGTAAGATGTTGAGGTTTGGTGGGGGATGAGGATGCTGTCCCCGCCAGCATCCAACTCCCCCGCCGTTATCATTTAACCGGTCAGAAGGCCGGTTGACATGAGAACAACCCTGTGGTAGAGTTGCGCGTGGACGCAGTGCGAGACGCAGTGATGAAAGTGCAGTGACCGCAAATGCCGGCGACCACAACTGTAGCCCACATCGAGGTGAATGTCCCAGCGACCGGCCGCGCAGGTCGGTCTGCGGTTGCGATGTCGCAGCTCTGAGAGGGCCCCGCCCGGCCGGGTGACTTTGACTGGCTCCGGGCACCGGGGCCTTTAATCATGTACGGCACTTTGTATTGCATCAGGCAGTGGTGGAGGGACCGGTGTGAGAATCCACGATGACGTGACTGGAACGGTGGGGAATACACCCCTTGTCCGATTCGCGAAACTCGATGAGGGGCTCCCCGGCAGCGTGGTTGGGAAGCTTGAGTTCTTCAATCCGGCCGGATGCGTGAAGGAACGTATCGGCCTGGAGATGATTCTCGCCGCAGAGCGCGATGGAGTGATCGAACCCGGCAGCACGACAATCATCGAGCCGACAAGCGGGAACACCGGCGTGGGTCTGGCAATGGTCGGTGCAGCACGGGGCTATCGGGTCGTACTGTGCATGCCCGAATCGATGAGCGTGGAACGTCGCAAGCTTCTGGCCGCATTTGGTGCCGATCTTGAGCTGGTTTCGGGTGGAATGCAGGAGTCCATCGGTAGAGCCAGGGAGCTCGCAGAGGAACTGGACGACGCGTGGATCCCGATGCAGTTTGAGAACCCCGCGAATCCGGGCGCCCACGAGAAGACCACTGCGGAGGAGATTTGGGCAGACACCGACGGAACAGTTGAGGCAGTGGTGGCGGCCATCGGCACCGGGGGTACGATCACCGGCATCGCCCATGGCCTGAAGCCGCGGAAGCCGGAACTGCGCATGATCGGTGTCGAACCGGAGGAATCTGCTGTACTGAACGGCGATGAGCCCGGACCACACGGCATTCAGGGCATGGGCGCAGGCTTTATTCCCGATGTGCTGGATACAGAGTTGCTCGATGAAGTTATGACCGTTTCCACCGATGAGGCGAAAGTGACGGGACGGCGACTGGCGGAGGAGGAGGGGGTGCTCGCCGGGATTTCGTCTGGAGCAGCCGTTCATGCGGCTCTGGAGATAGCTGCACGCGAGGAGATGCGTAATCGGCTGATTGTCGTGATTATTCCCGATACCGGTGAGCGCTATCTCTCAACCGATCTGTATGAGACGTGACGAATCCGCGGGGACGGTACGGCCGGTAAATCCACGAGATGGTCTCAGCCGGAAAGGAGGAACGGCGATGGACGCACAGGAGAAACCAGGTTCGGCGGCAATGGTGATGCGCATGGCTATGCCTGAGCGTCCCGCTAAGGGACGCAATGCAGGCCGGGCGGATTCGCATTATCACACAGGAGCGTCCGCGCGTCGTTCCGGCTGCGGGCGCGATCTTCCGAGAGAGTGATTGCAGTGCCGAAGACCTATGACGAGATCAATGAGAAGATACGCAATGGCGATGTGGTCGTTATCACCGCCGAGGAAATGGTGGATGTGGTCGATGACGTCGGACCGGATGAGGCCGCCGAGAAGATCGATGTAGTGACCACCGGAACCTTCGGTCCGATGTGCTCTTCCGGTGCCGTCATCAACATCGGTCACAGCACCCCGCGGATGAAGCTGTCACGCGCGTGGCTCAACGAGGTGCGGGTCGAATGTGGCCTCGCGGCCGTCGATTTGTACATCGGCGCAACGAATATCGCCGAAGGCGATCCGCTCAACCGTAACCACCCGGGCCGATTCAGCTACGGAGGAGCACACGTGATCGAGGACCTGGCGTCGGGCAAGGACGTCAGGCTCCGCGCGGAAGCCTACGGGACGGACTGCTACCCGCGACGAGAACTGGACACGTGGATCAACATCAGGGACCTGAACGAAGCCTATATGCTTAATCCACGCAACGCCTATCAGAACTATAATGTCGCAGTGAATACTCACGCCGACCGCGACATCTACACCTACATGGGCGTTGTGAAGAAGGATCTGGGCAGCGCGAACTACTGCTCGGCTGGACAATTGAGCCCGCTCTTGAATGATCCCTACTACCGCACCATCGGGATCGGCTCACGGATCTTCCTTGGTGGTGCGCAGGGCTTTGTGTACTGGCAGGGCACCCAGCATGATCCCACCGGCGATCGGACGGAGGGCGGTGTCCCGACCGGCGGTGCCGGAACACTCGGAACAGTGGGCGATCTCAAGCAGATGGATCCCCGGTACGTGGTCGGCGTAAGCATGCTCGGCTACGGTGTGTCAATGGCAATCGGACTGGGCACGGCTATCCCGATCCTCGACGCCGAGATGGCGGCCTTTACGGGTGTGAGCGATTCCGACATCGTCGCGCCCATTGTTGACTACAGCCATGACTACGGCCTCAACGAGGGCGGGCCGCTGGGGCATGTCTCCTACGCAGATTTGAAGACCGGAGAGATCGAGATAGAGGGTGCCGCGGTCCCGACGACCCCACTGTCGAGCTATGTCCGGGCGCGGGAGATTGCCGGCGAACTGAAAGACTGGATTGAAGCGGGCGAGTTCCTGTTGACCGAGCCGGTCCAGGCGCTCCCGGGCCCCGAGAACAGTCCCGGGTTCAAGAGCCTCAACTATCGGCCCGTCGAAGAGGAAGGCGGTGAGTGACCATGGCCGAGAGCAGAATAGTGTTGCACTTTCCGAAGGATTTGCTCGATCAGCCTGTGACGTCCACGGTCGTCAAGCGCTATGACCTTAACTTCAACATCCTGCGAGCGAACGTCAATCAGCAGCAGGAAGGGCTGATGGTGCTGGGGCTGGTTGGAGAGCCCGAGAATATTGAGCGCGCAATCGAGTGGATGCGCGAGCAGGGCGTGCGCGTTCAGCCGCTCGAGAAGGATGTGACTCGCGACGAGGAGCGCTGCACCCACTGTGGGGCGTGCACCGTGGTGTGCCCGACGGGCGCGCTGTCGATGGACGCGGAGACCCGCGAGGTCGATTTCGAGCCCGAAAAATGCGTGGCCTGCGGGATCTGTGTGCCGGTCTGCCCGCCACGGGCGATGGCGATCACGTTCTGATCGTCTCAGCCATGAATCAAGGGAGCCGGCGGGCAAAAAGGCCGCGGGCTCTTTTCTCTTTCTGTTGTGGTCGCCGTCCGAGTTCCCCGACGGGCTCGCCCGTATCGTCCGGTCCGCCCGGTCCCCCGTCTTCCATGCTCTGGAAGATCCGCTCAACGAACGTAAGCAGTTCGCGTGGGTTGAACGGCTTGGTCAGATACGAACTGACCCCTGACGACCAGCCACGGAATATATCCGCGTCCTGGGCTTTCGCGGTAAGCATGATGACCGGTATGTCCTGCGTGTCCGGGTCGGCCTGAAGACGCTTCAGGACCTCAAACCCGTCCATACGAGGCATCATGACGTCCAGTACGATCATGTCGGGTTCTTCTTCTTCGACCTTCTCAAGCGCCTCGACGCCATCGTACGCCGTGGCAACATCGTATCCTGCCCGACTGAGGTTCACCTCAACGAGTCGGACAATATGACGCTCGTCGTCAACTACCAGAATTGTCTTCGCCATCTACAGCCGCTCCCTCCGTGGGCTTGCGCGCCCCGGATTCTTCAATTTCGCAACACAGGACGCTCCACGCGGGCTCTCGCACATCAAGTGTGCGCCGATTATACAAGAGCCCCTGAATCGTGTCAAACCTCCTGTGAACGCGTTGAGACCACCTTTAGCATCTATAGTCGTTACTTCGTTGCGTCCGTACCGCTTACCTCCACCAGTTCTGCCGCAGTCTCGAATGATCCCCGCAACTGCTGGTACAGTTCCTGGTAAAGCTGGTGGTACTTTGAGTACAGCTCGTGGTTGTCGCAATTGACCTCGGGCGCGTCGATGGTTCTGATGGTCGCCGCGCACGCCTCCTGCACACTGTCATAGGCGCCCGTGGCAACGGCCGCGAGCAGTGCCACGCCATACGCGGGCCCCTCATCGACGTTTATGACAGTATGCGGGTATCCAGTGACGTCCGTCTGGATCTGCCGCCAGAGGTCGCTTCGGGCTCCGCCACCGGAAGCGCGGACTTCGCTGATATCAACGCCCATTGCCTCGATGATCTCGAAGGAATCCTGCAGACCGTAGGCCACGCCTTCGAGGATCGCACGGATCATGTGGGCCTTCTGGTGGCGAAGGCTCAGGCCGAAGAACACTCCGCGCGCGTCAGGATCGGGATAGGGAGTGCGCTCGCCGGTGAGGTACGGCAGGAAAACGAGGCCCTCGCTGCCGACTGGTGCCCGGGCCGCCTCGTCGGTCATAATCGTGTATGGGTCCACATCCATCTCATCGGCGACCTCGCCCTCCGCACCACAGAGAGTGTCGCGCATCCAGCGCAGCGATCCTCCCGCGGAGAGCATCACGCCCATGACGTGCCATTTGTCGGGGACCGCGTGGCAGAATGTGTGCGTCCGGAGCTTTTCGTCCATGACAGGCTCGTCGAGGTGGGCGAAAACGACCCCGGACGTGCCGGTGCTCACCGACACAACGCCGCTGCTGACGATTCCGTTGCCCACCGCTCCGGCCGCCTGATCTCCGCCCCCGCCGACCACCGGCGTGCCCTCAACGAGGCCGGTTGCCTCGGCCGCCTCGGTGGTGATGGTCCCTGTTATCTCAGGCGATTCGTAGACCCGCGGCATCCACTCCCGGGGGATCTCCAGGCCATCGAGCATGACATCAGACCAGCGGCGGTCAGGGACATTCAGCAGCGACGTGCCCGACGCGTCCGACACTTCGGTGGCGTACTCTCCCGTGAGCCTGAGCCGCACATAGTCCTTGGGCAGCAGAATTCGGCGTACCCGCGTGTAGTGGTGAGGTTCCTCGTCACGCAGCCAGACGATTTTGGGGGCAGTGAACCCGGTAAGGACGGGGTTAAGCGTCTCCGCAATGATGTCGTCTTCCCCGACGGTCTCGGTGATGGTGTCACACTGGCGCGCGGTGCGCTGGTCGCACCAGAGTATGGCCGGGCGGATCACCTCGTCGCTCTCGTCGAGGAAGACCGAGCCATGCATCTGACCCGACAACCCGACGCCGGCCACTTCGCTGCCGTCGATCCCTGCCTCAGCGAGGGCCGCGGCGATGCTTGTACATGCCGCGGCCCACCATTCGCGTGGATCCTGTTCGGCCCAGTTGGGCCTTGGGGTCGAGAGCGGGTATTCCGTGGCATCACTGGCGACCAGCGTGCCGTCCTCAGCAATCAGAAGCGCCCGTGTGCTCGTTGTGCCGACGTCTATGCCCAACAGGTAGCTCATGATTGACCTCCCGCTCGACCTTGGTTGATGTTCACGCCCGCTCGACGGTTACACTCTCGCCGGCGCTGATCTGCTTGAGGGCCTCGAAGTCACCCTCCATGCTTCCGATAACCATGACCGGACTGGCGGGGCGGATCTCGTCCGCGGTGCTCATCGGCGTCATGCCGAAGAACATGCAAAACGCTGAACCGGGCGGCCAGTATCCCAGGTCGCCCAGTTCGACCGCCGCCTGCATGTCCTCTCCCGGGCAGTCCACTTCGACGCTGAAGTAGATCTCCTCGCCCCACGTGCTCGCATCGGCCTCAATCGGCAAAGCGTCTGCGATCTTCCGGCCGCAGTCGGAATCGTTCAATTCGCCCTGCACTTCTACGTCACCGGCTGTGATCGTGATAGCAGTTGGCATCCTCAATTACTCCTCCTCGGCGTTCCTCCCCGGTGGGATTTCTGTTGCTTTCAGACGAACAGGCGCAGATAGTTCAGCCCCTTCTCGAAGCCTTCCTCTCGGCCGAGCGCGCGATCCTCATGCTCTATGCTGAGGGTTCCGTCAAAATCATTGTCGCGCAGGCGGGCGATGTAGACTCCCCAGTCGATCTCACCGAAGCCGGGTATCACGTAGCGCCACCAGCTTCGCTGATCGCGATTGCCGAACCATGCGAGCTTATGTTCGACGATCTCTGTGTCTTTGGCGTGGCTGTGGAAGATCCGATCCGCAAATGTCTCTACTGCGTTCAGATAGTCGATCTGCTGATGAAACAGGTGCGACGGGTCGAAGTTCAGGCCGAAATTCTCGTTCGGGACGGCCTCGAAGATCTGCTCCCAGTGGCCCAGGTGCATGATGTTGGTGGCGAACCAGTTCTCCATCGCGAACCTGACGCCCTTGTCCGCAGCCTCGGGGCACAGTTCCCGGTAGAAGGGGGCCGCGATCTCATCGATGGTCTCCTCGCGGCTCATCTCGCCGCACGGCTTTCCCGCCAGGCAGCCGACATTCTGGACGTCGTTTGCGGAGGCAAGATCGACGGCGGCGCGCAGGGCCTCCTGATTCGTCTGCCGCTCTGCCTCGTCGGGCGCGCTGATGTCAACGAAGCAGGACATCTGCGAGATCTCAAGCCCGGCGTCCCGCACCCGGGCGACGATGTCCGCTGCCTCAGCGGGGTCCATCTCGACGTTCAGATGTTCGCATCCGGGGCGGACATCGACTTCCAACGCATCAAAACCGGCCTCCACGGCGAAATCGAGGATCGTGTCCATTGTGTCGCCTCGGTACCGTGCTGTCAGCAATCCAACCTGCATTGTCGTCATCTCCTGGTAGCGGTCCTGATTAGTCTTCGCGGCGCCCCGCGAGGAAGCACCGCACCATCTGCTGGACTGTGAACGAAATCATCTGCTCGGCCTGTGTGGCCTCCATAGCTTCCTGCAGACCCATCGGCCGGTTGAGGATCGATCCGAGCGCGTGAAAGCCCTGCTCGTGGAGGCTGACTGCATCGAATGCTACGGCCCCGGCGATGGCAATCACCGGCACGTCATTGCGAGCGGCCACCGAGGTTACTCCCGCGGGGGTCTTACCGTATGCGGTTGAACTGTCGATGGCTCCCTCACCGGTTATGCACAGGTCGGCTCCGCGCATCGCCCCGGGAAGATCGACTGCGTCGATTACGATCTCCACGCCCGGCTCCAGCGAGGCTCCGCAGAAGGCGACGAGCCCCGCGCCAAGTCCTCCGGCCGCCCCTGCTCCCGGGATGTCCCGCACATCGAGGCCGAGATCACGCTGGACGATGTCCGCGAAGTGGCGCAGATTCTCGTCGAGTGTTTCCACGTTTTCGGGCGAGGCGCCCTTCTGGGGGCCGTAGACGTGAGCGGCGCCGCGCTCGCCGTAAAGGGGGTTGTCTACGTCACAGGCGACGCGGATTTCCGTCTCGCGCAGACGCGGGTCAGCCTCGCTCATCTCGATAGCGGCCAGACGCGCAAGCTCCTCGCCCCCGAAGCCAATCTGTTCGCCGCTCTCGTCGAGCAGCCGAACGCCGAGCGCCTGGGCCATGCCCGCGCCGGCGTCAGTGGTAGCTGAACCTCCGATGCCGACGATAAGCTCGCGGCGCCCCTCGTCGAGGGCGGCGGCGATCAATTCTCCGGTCCCGAATGTGGTGGTCTTCAACGGATTTCGCTGATCGTCGGGGACGAGGGGGAGGCCGGAGGCGGCCGCCATCTCGATGACTGCCCCCGTGCCGTCTCCGAGCAGACCGTAGACGGCGTCAATATCGCCGCCGAGCGGGCCGGTGACCGTCTCGGTGACCAGCGTTCCGTCGGTTGCGTCAACCAGCGACTGGACAGTCCCCTCGCCTCCGTCGGCCATTGGGACCTCAACGACATCTATTGACGGATCGATAGCCTCGATGCCCCGCTGAGCGGCCTCGCAGACTTCAAGTGCCGTCAGCGAACCTTTGAATGAATCCGGCGCGATAACAATTTTCACTGCATTGAGCACTCCCGCTTCGGCCCGCGGCAGCCGCCTTTGTGGAGCGCGGCTGCCGCGGAGAGTGCGTATTGCGTTCGGTGCGTGGTGTGGCTTAGAGCATCGACCAGGCCTGCTGGAACACCCGCTTGGTTCCGGCGACCAGCATGTCGGAGTCCTCGTCACCGACCGGTGCGACCTCGAAGGTCACAATCGGCTTGTCGGTGGGCAGTTCCTTGTCGAAGTAGCCCACATAGATGAGGGTCTCGAGGAAGCGAGTGAGATCCTCGACGTCGTTCTCGCTGCCCGGATAGCCGAAGCCCGGATGCATGTCGCCATGGGCCTCGTGGGCCTCTTCCGGATCAATGAGCGCGTTGCCGACATGAACGTGGATCAGGTGCTCGACGGTGGGGGCGAGGAACTCCTGGGCGCTCTCGCCCAGCAGCGGCATGTGGGAGAGGTCCTGGGTGAGACCGAAGTTCGGCACCTGCTCCTTCACGCGATCCGCCAGCTCGACCGCACGCGGCGTCGGGCCGATCAGCGAGCACTTGTCAACGGTGTCGTCGAACTGCTCGAGCGACAGCCAGACGGGCTCGCCGTCGCCGGCCTTGCTCTGTGAGTACTCGCAGAGTTCAACGCACGAATCGACGAGCGCGTCCATCGCGCTGTCGCGGTCCTCGGGGTTATCGGGGCCGGACAGGAATGCGCAGATCCGGGCTCCGAAGTCGTAGGCCTGGTCGATCGCGTTCTTAACCGCGTCAACGCCCTTCTGCCGCTCCGCATCATCAAGCGAGTTGATATCATAATTGTTGATGAGCAGGGGCGGCTGTGCGCCGACACCGAGCTTGATGTGACTGGTCATCGCAATGCTCTTGAGGCCGTCAACGACCCTCTGGTGCTGGCTCGGTCGGACCTCCATCACCTGGAAGAAGTCGTCCTCGGCGATCCGCTGCGCGGTGTCGAGAATCATCTCCGGATCATCATCCTGGATGACCGGGTACGCCATGAAGTGAACGATTCCTATGTCCATCATGTCACGCCAGTGTCTGTCTGAGTACATTTGGATCCTCCCGTTGCGCCGCCGTAGGTGCATTGGCGCCTGTATAGGTTCGGAAGAGGCGGGGCGTACCGTCTGCCTCCGACCCTCTTCTGGTATTGCTTCCATCCTGTTACTTCCAGCCGGTCGCGCGAATTCCTTCACGGAGCAGCAAGTCATTGCTCTTCACACCAATGCAGGTCACACAGACTCGGACGGGGAAATGGCCGCCACGCTCTGCTCGAACAACGACGTCCGGAGCAGGCAGTCCAATGAGGTATGGGAGGATACACACTGTGAGCACCCGCCGGCTTCTGGTCGTAACAGCGATCGCAATTGTCTGTGCGAGTGCGGTCGCGCAGGAGACGGACCAACCTGCTGAGCAGCCGCGTGATGATAATGCGAATGTCATGGCGACAGTGGAGGGTGAGGATATCACCGCCGATGAAGTCTGGTGGTACCTCGGCCACACGCGCGGTGGCCAGTTGCTCGACGAGATGATCGTCCGGCAGCTCATCATGGATGAGGCCGCTGATAAGGGGATCAAGGTCGGAACTCCGGAAGTTGATGAGGCGCTACAGCGAATCTCCGAACAGCACGGATCCGAGCAGCAATTCAAGGGCTGGCTGCACGAGAATGGCCAGACGAAAAAGGGCCTGCGAATGGAGATACAGCAGGGCCTTTTGATGGACAAACTGATCCGCAGGCACATGGACCTGACCGATGAGGGTATTCGGCGATATTACGATTCGCATCCGAATCAGTTCACCGAGCCGCCGCGCGTGCACCTGTACGACATCGTCACCCTGACGATGGATGATGCGTTCGAGGTGCGCGAGCGGCTCGCCACCGGCGAGGATTTCGCGAACCTCGCGCGCGAGATCTCCCACGATCCCACGGCCGAGGAGGGCGGCGACCGCGGCTGGATCGAGCCCGAGGACGTCCTGCGGGACAACGTTCAGAGCGTGGTCTTCTCCCTCGAGCAGGGAGAGATATCCGATCCGGTTGATTGTGGCGACCATGCCCACGTGTTCTATGCCAGGAAGGTCCAGCCCTCGCGGCAGATTCCGTTCGACGAGGCTCGGGATCAGGTCGTCGAGCGCATCCGGGAGGTCCGGGGCGTTTCGGAGGATCTCTATGTGGCGCTGTTGAAGCGGCGCGCCGATATCGATGTGACGTGGGCCGAAGTCTCTTATTTGAATGACCTGTATGCTGATCTGCGAGCGATCAAGCTCGTTGTTGACGACGTGCAGGTTGACCTGCCTGTAGCTCCGCGACTGTTGGCCAACTCTCACCTGATCGTCCCGGCGGCTCCATTGCTCGAGGCGATGGGAGCGGAGGTAAGCTGGAACGCCGAGGCCGGGGTGCTCGAGGCGGAGAAGGATCAAACCCGCGTGCGCCTTGTGCGAGGCGCGGATATGGTGGCGGTCGGCGATCGGGAGATCCAGCTTAAGGAGGCCCCACGACTTGTTGACGGCGTCTTGATGGTCTCGCCGCGCGGGCCGGTCGAGGCGTTGGGTGGCTCGCTTGTGTGGAACCGAACGAAGAACGCTTTGTATGTAGACTCGCGGGAAGACGGTGCCGCCGACGCTGTCCCGGCTGACGAGCAATAGGAACCCGTGTTTATCCCGCGCTGTGTCGCCTGTGCCAGTCCGCGGGCGATCCCGGGGCGGTCGCCTGACGGGCGGCTGCCCTTCCCGTTTCCAGCACATGCAACCGGCCGTCCCCGGTGAGGGAGTTCATTGACCGACGCAAATCGACAGCCCTCCGATGTCCCCGTTCTGCGCATACTGCATGAGCGCCCCGAGGAATGTGCCTTCCGAACCATCACCCGTGCACAGGCCATCGGGGGACTGGTGCTGCTGGGCCTGGTTGTCGGCCTCCTGATCTGGCACCCGCTGACGACACTGATCGCGATCAACGCGCTGCTGATCGCATTCTACGTTATCCACTCGGTCTACAAGTTCTACCTGGTCGTCCTGTCGCTGGAACGTCCGGTGCTGATGGATGCGACCGACGAGGAGCTTGCGTCCGTTGATGCGGCATCGCTGCCTACCTACACGCTGCTGATACCCCTCTACCGGGAGGCCGCGGTGCTCGGGCGTCTGGTCGAGGGGCTCCAGCGGATGGATTATCCCGTTGACAAGCTGGATGTCATGTTGCTGCTGGAGGAGGACGATGAGGAGACGATCGCGGCAGCCGAGGGGATGGATCTGCCCCCGCACATTCGCCCGGTGATTGTCCCCGACTCAGAGCCGAAGACAAAGCCGAAGGCATGCAACTACGGGCTCTTCACCTGCGATTCCGACCTGCTGGTCATCTACGATGCAGAGGACCGACCTGAGCCCGATCAGCTCAAGAAAGCTGCAATCGCGTTCAGCAAGGCCCCCGACAGTGTGGTCTGCATCCAGGCGAAGCTGAACTACTACAACCAGCGCCAGAACCTGCTGACGCGATGGTTCACCGCGGAGTATTCTGTCTGGTTTGATCTCTTCCTCCCCGGCCTGACAGCCTCCGGCGCCCCCATTCCCCTGGGTGGGACGAGCAACCACTTCCGCGTGGAGCCGCTGAAGGAGCTTGGCGGGTGGGACCCGTTCAACGTCACTGAGGACTGTGACCTCGGCGTGCGCCTGCACAAGCACGGCTGGCGGACCTCGATGCTTGCGTCAACGACCTGGGAGGAGGCGAATGGCGCATTCTGGTCATGGTTCCGCCAGCGATCGCGCTGGGTGAAGGGCTACCTGCAAACCTGGCTGGTCCACACCCGACACCCGCTGCGGTTGATCGACGAGTTGGGGCCGGCCGGGTGGTTCTCGTTCCAGATGACCATTGGCGGTTCACTGCTGTGCTTTCTGATCAACCCCATATACTGGGGCATGACCGTGGTATGGCTGTTCACGCAGGCTAGCGTCATATCGGCGCTGTTCCCGCCCGGCATCTATCTGATGGGCAGCTTCTGTCTGTTTCTGGCGAACTTCGTGTTCGTGTACATGGCCGTGGCCGGGTGTATGGCACGCGGCTATTATGACCTGGTCAAGTACTCGGTGCTGACCCCGATTTACTGGCTGATGATGAGCATCGGGGCCTACAAGGCCTTCGGGCAGATTATCGTGCGGCCACATTATTGGGAAAAGACCGACCATGGCATATTCGACCTCGACGGCGCCTCGTCCGGCGAAGGTGAGCAATCGTGAGCAGACGGGAAGTCTGGCTGGCGTTTGTTCTGGCTTTCGCGCTCACCCTTGGCGTGGGCCTGCGGGGCCGGCTTGTGGATGCACAGGTCAACTGGGATGGCGTAGCTGCAGTCGCTCACGCCCATGACGTATTCAGGGCCCAGGAGAACGCCAACCTGGCTATGATCGGTTTTGTACAGCCGCCGCTGCCCGCGTTGCTGCAGCTTCCCGTGGTATTGATCGTGCCATCGCTGGCGACGAGCGGACTTGCCGCCAATTTTCTGGGCGCGCTGTGTGCCGCAGGTTCGGTCGCTATTCTGCTGGGCCTGAGCGCTGACTGTGGCCTCAGCAGGCGGTGGCGCTGGCCGCTGGTAGCCGTTTTCGCGCTGCATCCACTGGTTCTGGGGCCCGCCGCCTGCGGAGCGCCGATGGCGCTTCTGACGACGTTGCTTCTGGGCGCGGCATGGGCACTTCTGCGGTGGCGCCGCAATGAGTCGCTGCGGGACCTGATCGTGACCAGCTTTCTCCTCGCCGGCGCGCTGATTACGCGCTACGAAGCAGTCTTCATCCTCCTGGGAGCGATGATCTACCTTGGGTGGCGCACGTGGAGGGACGATCGATCATGGGAGAAGCTCGAGGGCACCATGATCACCTTCACGCTCCCCATCATATACGTGTCGGGCATCTGGATTATCGCAAACTGGGCCATTATGGGCGATCCGTGGTTCTTCGCGCGGGAGACATTTGACCTTATCCCGTCTGCCACTGCAGAGCAGATGCTCACCATCCTGCTGCGCGTGAGTCTGGCCGCATTCTTCCCGGTACTTGCCCTGATCTACCATCAGATGCGCGGCGCGGGGCGCGATCCGGCCTCGGCGCGACCGATCGCATGGATGGTGGTCACTGCCATGGTCGCTCCGGCCATCTTCCCGTCGCTGTTCGCTGGTCTCGGGGAGGACGGTGCGTGGGCGAATATGCTGACACCGCTCGCGATGATCCTGGCCGGGGGCTTTGCGATGCTGGCAGCGGTAATCGGTGACCGGCTGGAGGGGCGACCTCAGCAGGGGCCGATCCAGGGCACGATCTTCGTTCTGGTGGCGAGCTTCGGCGTGGCCGCGTGGCTGTGGACCTCCGGCGGCGCCCTTCCATTGTCGCCGCGACGCGCGTTCCTCGGACAGGGGCCGCTGACAGCCGAAGCGACCCATGAACTCGAAGCGGCACAATTGCTCAGCGAGACGAAGCTGCAGGATGGAAGGCGCCACCTGATCGCCGGCTGGCCCGGGTTTGCGGTGGCGCTGTACGCACGGCGCACAGGAGACGTCAACGTCATTCGAACTCCGCAGTTGGCCGAATTCGTCGATAGACTCTGGGTGGGAAGCACAGTTGTTCTGCTGATCGGAAAAGAAGAAAGCGCGATACCCCCCGAGCGGGTCGAGGCAGGGCTGGGACTGACCGATGATCTCGCGCTCGAACACCAGTGGCACACGGGGCCGTGGGGCTGTTTCCAGGTGCGCAGAGCTTCGGCAATCGATCCATAGTGGCAGTTGTCGTGGCAGTTGTTTCCCGCCGGCACACCCGAAAACACAAACGACGAGGTTCCGCGGGGCGCCTCAGCAGGAGGAGCCATCGTGCATCGCCTTTTCATTGGCCTTACTCTCGTCCTGACAATCAGTCTACCGATGCAGGCCGCTGATCTTCCCCCGGAGATCCGAGCCGAACTTCTGGGAGGCACCAGCACGTACACCGTTGACGAGCCGGTGCTTGAGTCAGCAAATGATGCGACATTCCAGACAGAGCGCTACGGGAAGAGTTTTACCTACGTCTTTCACGACCTCCCGGCGGGGCCCGCCCGACTGAAGCTGGGTTTCTGCGAGAACAAGTGGAACCGGGAGGGTGAGCGGATCTTCGACGTCATTGTCAACGGCACTACGGTTTTCGATGATTTCGATATCCTCGCACATGCTGCCCCGAACGAGGCCCTGATTCGGGTCGCGGACATCGACATACCTCAGGATGCGCCACTCCGCATCACCTTCGCGGGGGAGAAGGATAACGCGAAGGTCAATCTCCTGCGCATCTACACCGCCGAGTGGGTGCTCGAGACCAGCCCCATGGATGAGCAAACCGACGCCCTGCAACCGCGGCAGCGCGACCTTCCGGCATCTGAGGACGTGTGGGAGACACAACTCGGCAAACTGGGCAGCCGCGTGGCGATCAACCCGAGGCCGCAGCAGGGAGTCTGGTGGCAGAGTCCGCTGGGACACGCGCAGTATCGAACCGCCTACTTCGACCCGCCCGGGGTGGACTTCAAACAGCAACCTGCGCGCCATCTCTTCGGCGTGAAGGTTGGCGAAACCATACGCTCCATGCCGTTCGATGACCGCCTCGATCACTTCTCCACGATAGATCAGACCGAGACCATGTCTCAGCTCTCCTATGAGTGCTCATCACCGGATCTGCCGGTCGATGTGCGCTTCACGTGGGGCGCTCCGTTCTACCCGGGTGACGTCGAACTGTCCACCGCTCCGTATCTGACTCTGCAGGTCGAAGTGACCGGCAACTCGCAGGCCACCGAGTCCGGACAGGTGCTGATCGGCCGCTCACTTCCCATTGGCGAGCCCATGCGGGCGTTCTCGGAGGATGGCCTGACCGGCCTTCGGCGAAACGCGGAGGTGTTTGAGCTTCCGACACGTGAGGCATGGGTGGTGGACGATCCATCCGGATTCTCGCTGCACACAAGCGGCATGCCGCTGGGCCGGACCGAGCACGAACAGACGCGACCCGTGCGCACAGATGATGATGGGCGGCGTCTGCTGCCGGTGGTGTGGGAGCAGCCGTACGGCGGGCTGACCTGGGACTTCACCGTCAACCCCGGGGAGACGAAAAGCTGCCGGATCGTCTACGTCGGCTGGGCTGACGGGCCGGTGCAGAATATCGCGGGGGTCGATCATCGCTTCAAGTATCACGAATTCTTCGAAGGACCCCTGGACGTTGCGCGCTACGCGTTCGAGCAGTGGGAGCGGGTGCGGGAGCGCTGCGAGCTTTTCGAGAGTACGGTGGAAGACGCCACAGTCCCCGATTCATTGAAGCAGTTTCTGGCTTTCGCGACACACAGCTACCTCGTTAACACCTGGTGGACGACAGGTCCTGATGGCGAGGACTGGTTCACGGTCTGGGAGGGCTGTTGCCAGCTTCAGTCAACGGTGGACGTCGAGTACAACATCGCACCATTCTACTTCGCGCTCTGGCCGGATCTACTCGAGATGGAGCTTGACCAGTGGACCACCCACATCGAAGAGGGCGTCCTCAGCCACGATATGGGTGTGGGGCTGGAGGTCAACGGAATGGCCTACTGGCACCCGATGGAGGTCGAGGAGAACACCAACTTCGTGCTCCTGCTGCATCATTACTGGCGGCGGACCGGGAAGGACGAGATTGTCCGTCGGCACTTCGGCGCAGTCCGTGAGTTGCTCGAGTGGGTTACCGCGGCCGATACGGACGAGGACGGCTTCCCCGAAGAGGGGCTGTACAATACCATCGACCAGGGCTCACCGGCCATCCAGTACGCCCCCGATCAGGTGTATCTCGCCATGCGCCAGATGACGGCCTATCAGGCCGGCGCGCGGATGGCGCGCGAGCTTGGTGAGGCCGAAATCGCTGAGCGCTGGACGAGGCGAGCGGAGCTGACAGCGTCCACGCTGGCCGACGAGGGATGGCTCGATGACCACTACGCCGTGGCGCTCCACCAGCAACCAGAGCCACAGGAGCCTGGCGCGCCCGGGGGCCCGGATGATGGTATGATCGGTATGGGCGCGATGGGCGATGGAGGCGGCGACTACGCGGGTTGGGACGATGACGCCGATTACGCGGGGTCATCCTCGGATTCGACCATGCGAGGCTGGGACAGCTACTCGATCTATACCACCAACGGCCTCGTCTATCCGATGCGCTCGGGATCGCCGGTGGACGGGATCGATCTGCCACGACTGCGCACGGACCTGCGCCACGCAACCGCCGCGACGATGGGGGAGTTCGGCTCCCCGCACACCAGCCACGAGAACAACATGTGGGTGTCGCAGAATATCTGGCGGGACATGGCCGCCGCCTATCTGGGCTTCGACTGGATCGACAACGTGGACCGATACTGGGACCTCCAGCACTACATCAACACGGAGAAGTTCGGCGCATTCACGGATGTCTACGTGTATGAGCGCGACGCGACGTCACTGGACTACTATCCGCGCGGAGTGGCCGCCTGGGGGCTGATCGAAGCGCTCGCAGGCCTGCAGTATGATCGCGCGGAGAATATACTGTCGCTGGCGCCGGTTCGGATGCCGCTCCGTATTCCTCTAATGATGTTGGCTGAGTGGGAAACTGAAAAGATCCCGTGGCTCATCGTGGAGGGGCCCCCCGACGACCCGAGCGTGCGTATCGACGGGGCGGTGCCGGACGGCCTCGACGTGCGGCTTCGCCCCCGGGGTGAGCCCTTCGCGGAGGGGCGCCCGGTGGAGCTTGACGCGGCCGGTTAGCCGCTTCGCTTCGGAGGAGTAGAGCCATGAGTGATTGTGTTCAGTCTCGCACCACAGATCACTACGATGTCTGCGTGGTCGGGGCCGGGATGGCCGGGGTCTGCGCCGCGCTTTCATCTGCCCGCCACGGCGCGAAAACCGCGCTGGTGGATGATCGCCCCGTACTCGGAGGCTGCTCCAGCAGCGAGATTCGCGTCCCCATCTGCGGAGCGGGCTACCACAATCCGTGGGCCAGCGAAACGGGCATTGTCCACGAACTTATCCTCGAGGACCGCGCCCGCAATCACGTCGAGATGGAGTACGGACAGGCGAACGCGATCTGGGACATGGTGCTGTACGACGCCTGCCGCCGGGAAGCGAACCTCGATTTGCACCTCAACACCCTCATCGACCGCGTGCAGATGCGTGGGGAGGATGCTGTTGCGTCCGTCAGCGGCGCCCAGTCGCATTCAGGGCTGCGACTGACCATACCGGCGGAACTCTTCGTTGACGCTTCCGGTGATGGAGTCGTCGGTGTGGGCGCCGGTGTGCCGTTCCGCGTGGGGCCAGAGGCCCGCTCCGAGTATGGCGAATCCATGGCTCCCGAAGAGCCGGATGACTTCGTGCTGGGTTCGAGCCTCGTCTTCCGGGCTCTCGACACCGGTGAACCGGTCGATTTCGAGCCGCCTGACTGGGCCGAGGTGTATGACTATCCCGAGGGCATCCCGTATCGCTCCACCTCGGACTTCAGCGGCGGTTACTGGTGGATCGAGTTCGGCTGGCCGCTGGACACGCTGCATGATGACGCAAAGATCCGCGACGAACTTCTGCGCCACGTCTTCGGTGTCTGGGATTTTGTCAAGAATCGCGGGTCGCAACAGCAGCAGGCCCGCACATGGGCGCTCGACTGGGTGGGTTTTGTGCCCGCGCGGCGCGAGAGCCGCCGCTTCGTCGGGGCGCACGTTTTGGTCCAACAGCAGATACAGGCGCGAGAGCAGTTCCCCGACACAGTCGCCTACGGTGGCTGGTCGATCGACGATCACACGCGCGGTGGAATCACAGCCATCGACAAGCGCCCGTCCTTCGACAGTGTGCGGCAGGTGGACTATTTCACGAACCCGTATCCGATCCCGCTGCGGAGCCTCCACGCCAGCGACGTGACAAACCTCTTGTTTGCCGGGCGGTGTATGAGCGCAAGCCGGGTGGCATTTCTGTCACTGAGGGTCCAGCAGACCCTCGCCACCACCGGCCAGGCGGCCGGGACTGCCGCCGCGTGGTGTATCGCGAACGACAGGCGGGCCGGGCAGATTGACGACCCCGAACCGATCCAGCAGCAACTGCTGCGCGATGACGCGTGGCTGCCGGGCGTCGAGGCGATGCACCTGGCGCGCGACTGCATGGGTGCGAGCGCCAGCGCGTCCAGCGAGGCGCCCCTGACCTGCGAGGTGGGCGAGAGCGGCGTTGCCCTGAGCACCCGTCCGGCGGCTATGCTTCCGATCAGCGAGGACCGTGTCGATGAAGCCTCGCTCTTTCTCGCAAACAGCGGCTCTCCCGCGGAGGTGGAGGTGAGTCTGCATAGCGCCGCCGACCTGTGGGACATTGATGCCATCGATCGAGAGCCAGTGGCGAGCACGAGGATCGAGGTGCCCTCAGGGTCTGCCTGGGTAGAGGCATCATTCGGAACGAATATTGAGCCCGGCATGTACTGGCTGCTGGCCGAAGGCCCCGAAGCGGTCATCTGGCGCCACGCGAGGCGGATGCTGCCCGGCACCTGCTGCTGCAACGAACGCGCCGACGGTACGCGCTGGTTCGTCGGCAGCGGGTGGAAAGGCTGGCACCGCCCCGCCGCGCGCGTGCGCCCTGAGAGCCGACCGTTCGGTCCCGAGCAGGCGATCAACGGGCACTCGCGGGCGGATCGGGGCGCCAACGTATGGATCTCTGATCCAGGCGAAGACCTTCCACAGTGGCTCGAGATCAGCCTTCGGGAACCGACACGTGTTGACTGTGCGGTGCTGATCTTCGACACGAACCTTTCCCGGACCAATCGGCAGATGCCCGGCCAGTTCCGCGCCCCCGAGTGTGTGCGGGATTACACGCTTTCGGGTGAGGTCGATGGCGACTGGCAGGAGTTAGCCGCAGTATCGGGCAACTATCACAGGCGCCGCGAGCATCGCTTCGATCCTGTGGCCGTCTCCCGCGTGCGCCTGACGGTGCATGCGACGAACGGAGGCCCTTCGGCGCGTGTGCACGCGGTGCGCCTGTACCACGATGGGCGGAACTGATGAACAGTCGCGGACCGGAAGACTTCGTCCTGAGATTTGAGACACGGGAGTGAGTTCCTATGGCCAATCAGCTTCAGGCAGGTGTCGCGAAAGTTGACATAACGCCCCCGCTGGGCCTGACCATGTCAGGGTACGGTGCGCGAACAGACGTCGCTGACGGGATCGAGGATCCCCTGTATGCTCACGCCGTGGTGTTCGAAGACGACGGTGAGGCCTGTGGGATCGTCGTGGGCGACCTCATCGGTGTCGAGCGCGAGCATGCGGAGATGGTGCGCCGGCGGGTGACAGAGCTGTGCGACCTGCCGGGTGAGCGGGTCATGGTCTGTGCAACGCACACGCACTGGGGGCCGGGGCTGAGCGCGTCGAGCTATCTCACGAAGAAGCTGCGGGAAGCGGTGTCCGAGGAGTACACGCAAACGTGCATCAACCAGATGGCGGGAGCGGTTGCTGAGGCATGGCGGCTGCGCGAACCGGCCGTTGCGCTTGCGGGTACCGGTGAGGCCGATCTGGTAAAGTTCAATCGCCGGCCAGTCAACGCGGAAGGGCGCAATGAGATGAATCTGCGCCTGCCGCTCGAGCAGGCGCTGGTGGCATCCCGGGTCGGCGCTGAGGTCGCCGACACGTGGGAGAAGGGTGGGCCGCGCGGTGAGCGCCTCAGCGACCTCCAGGACGACGTCCAGGGCCTGCGGATGGGCCCGGCGAACACGCATCTGCCCGTGCTGAAGCTCGTCCGCCCTGACGGCTCGCCGATCGCCGCCCTGATGGCTTTCGGCTGCCATCCAGTCTGTGGTGGCGACCGCGAGACCACCTTTTACCGTTACTCCGCGGACTGGCCGGGCTGGGCGCGGCGAGTGATCGAGCGCACCCTTGGCTGTCCGGCGGTATTGTTGCTGGGCGCGGCCGGCGACCAGGTGCCGATGCGTCGAGGAGGCGATTCGCGGAAGCGGACCGGTCATTCCGTGGGGGCGGAGGCGCTGCGCGTCTGGGAGCTTCTCGAAGGGGCCAGTGCCGGCCCGTTGCGGATAGACAGCGAGATGGTAGAGTTGCCTCTGCGGGATTTCCCGTCCGTGGAAGAGGCGCGGGCGGCCCTTGAGGCGACCGACGATCCCGAAGGGACAGGGGCCGTACATCAGCGTCATGACCTGCAGATGGCAGAGCAGTACGAGGGGCAGGAGAGTCTCTCCGTGGAGCTGTGGGCGATGTCCTTTGGTGATGCATGGGGCCTCGTGGGCATCCCGGGGGAGGTGCTGTGCGAATATGAGTTGCGGATTCGTCAGCAGTCGCCCTTCGACAATACCGCGGTGATCGAACTGGCGCTGGATTCGCCGGGTTACCTGCCGACAGACGCCTCGATCGACGAAGGTGGCTACGAGGCCGGCTGGTCGCCCTTCGCGAAGGGTACCGAAGCGGCGGTTGTAGACGGGGCAGTCGGGCTATTGGAGACGGTCAATGAGTAGTTGCGGCCGAAAGAGGCCTCTGCTTTCTGTCCTCGTGGCGGTCACAAGCCCGCGGCTTTCGATCTGCAGCAGCCTTGCGCGAAGATATATTGATCACGGGAGTGGCGGCGGATGGTGGATGCCGACAATACGATAGCGTCGGATGTGAGCCTCGAATGTGTTTCACGGCTTGCCACCGAGGAGGATATCGAGGTTCTGGCGATCTTCGAGCGGGAACTGGCGAAGCTGTCTTTTCCGGAAGATCCGATCCTGGACCTTGATTACCACGCAGAGAAGTTGAAGCGCTGGATGGACCGCGAGCCGGAAGGGATGATCGTTCAGACGGTCACGTCTGAGGATGCTCCGGCCGGCGATGAGATCGCTTCGTGGCTGTGGTTGAGCACGAAAAAGACGCTGGCGACCTCCGAGCCGTACGGGGTGCTGCGCAGTCTTTACGTCAGACGCCGCTACCGGCGGCACGGATTGGCGCTGAGCCTGGCAGAATATGCGCTGCGCTACTTCGCGAAGCGGGATGTCAAGAAGATCATGGCCAAGGTGCATGCCGACAACAAGGCGGCCCTGCAGATGTTGCGACGGGCCGGCTTTGAGCCACTGCACACGACATTGCAGTTCCGGCTCGAGCCCGGAGAGCCATACTTCTTCGAGAATGAAGACTGACATCGCCCTTCACGCGAAAAGGCTTCAGTGCCTGTACCGGTCACGTGCGTGCCACGGTTGAACGGGGCAGATGCGGGGGCACGCGAAGGGGCAGGGGCCTCGCGCGGCGAAGTATCCGGCAGGTCTCATCCGGTCCACCAACGGTGACAGTGTCATGCAACGTTTGTTCGCATCCGTGTCTCCGAAGCGTCTCGGCCTCGTCGTGGGGCTCACCGCGTTCGCGGTCGTCATGCTCCTGTCCGTGTTTGGCCGGCTTGAGACCTCGGAGAATGCGCTGTTGCGGGCCAGGTTTCAACTGCGCGGGCCGCGTCAACCAGCCCCGAGTGTGATGCTGTTGACGCTGGACGAGGGCAGCACCTGCGCCGGTCCCGGTATCGTGCCGTGGTCACGGGAGAACCTGGCCGAACTTGTCGATCGCCTCGACCGCGCAAACGCCTCGGTCATTGGCCTTGACCTGTCAGCGTTGGCCGGGGAGATTATACCTGCAGAACATCCGAGAGGCGATGCCCTCCTGGCCGCCGCGATGCAGCGACATGGCAGCGTTGTCCTCCCCATGGTCATCCGGGCCCGCGGCGTGGTTGACGGCAGTGCCGACGCCGAGGCCGTCAAGCGTTTTTCCATCGGCACGCGCTCACTTCAACGCCCGGTGTCTCTTCGCCCCGGAGGGCTCGCCATCCCCCCGCGACCGCTCATCAGGGCAGCAGCGGGCGTCGGAGCGACGAATATCTACCTCGATCTGGACGGGACTGCGCGGGAAGCGCCGCTGGCGGTCTCGTTCGACGGCAGGACATACCCCGCATTCTGGCTTGAGCTTGTTCGCGTCCACGAGCATCTGAAGCCCTCGCAAGTGTCGGTCGGGGTTCGTGAGGTCTCTCTGGCGGACCGTGTGTTGCCCGCAGACGCGAATCTCGAGGTCTCCATCAATTACGTTGGAGGCTACCAGAAGTTCCCCCGGGTTTCGTACAGTGAAGCGCTGGAAATGCCGATAAAGGAATTCACACGCCTTGTCAGTGGACGGATCGTCGTGG
>CAZAHB010000008.1:0-54239 GCA_964484945.1 uncultured Armatimonadia bacterium
GCATTGCGCTGGGGCGTTTACATCGCTGCCGCGGCTTATGTCGTGGGCGCCGCGCCACTGGGCCCGACCGTGAACGAGGTCGCCAACGACGTGATGCGCGCTGTTGCTGTCATCCTCGGAGCACAGGTCATCCTGGCGCTCGCGACCGCACTGCTCGCACATTTCGCCAGCGGCGACGAGGAGGAACCGGTCACTGCCCGTCAGCGCCAGGAGACTGTGTTGCCACTGATGAGCAGCCTCCTGCGCCACGCCATCTACTTTTTGGCGGCTGTCATGGCGCTGCAAATCATGGGCGTGAACGTGACAGCAATCCTGGCCGGCGCCGGGATCCTCGGCCTGGCCGTGGGCTTTGGCGCGCAGAACCTCGTCGAGGATATTATCAGCGGTTTCTTTATCCTCTTCGAGGGAGACTATATGGTCGGGGATTTCATCGAACTCGGCGATGTCTCCGGCACGGTGGAAGAGCTGACACTGCGAGAGACCACGATCCGGCGGCGTGACGGGGCGCTGGCCATCATGCCCAACGGACAGATGGACGGTGTCATCAACTACTCGAAGAAGTTCGTCAAGGCCGTGGTGGATGTCGGTGTGGCCTATGAAGGCGACCTTAATCATGCCATCGAAGTGCTCGAGCAGGTGGGGCGGGATGCAAAAGACGATATCTCCGCGATCACCGGCCCGCCGACCACGCGAGTTTTGGGCTTCAACGCGTCGGACGTAGGCCTGCGCCTGCTGGTACCTGTCACGCCGGGCAAACACTGGGAGGTCGGCTGTGAACTGCGCCGCCGGGTGAAGATCGCCTTCGACGAGGAGGGCGTCGAGATCCCGTTCGCACGCGAGGTCCTGATGTTCCAGACCGCCGACGGGGAGCCGCTGGACGAACTTCCCATCCGGCTGCTTGACCGCGACGCTGAACAAACCGGATAATCAGGGGGCGGAGGCAGGCTGTGGTGGAGACCCCTGCGCACATCACGACGAAGAGGGAGAGCCTTCACATTCTCTCACAGAAAGGAAGACGGGTAGATATGAAAACTACGACACGCCTCTTGCTGAGCGTGGCCGTCGCCGCGCTCGCTGGCTTTACCTTCCTGGGGATGTCCGGCTGTCCGCCACAGGAGGACGGCGGCGAGGAGGTAGCCACGCCCCCTCCCGATGAGGCACAGAATTTCGAGGCGGAGCGGCTGTCCGGCGAGCCGATCAAAATCGGGGGATTGTTCGCAGTCACCGGACAGGCTTCGTCGCTGGGTGAGCCCGAGGCAGATACTGCGACGATGCTCGCGAAGCACATCAATGAAAATGGCGGGATCAACGGCCGTCCGCTCGAGGTCATCATCCGCGACACGAAGGGGCAGGAGACCGAGACGCTCAACGCTGCGATGGAGCTTGTTGATCGCGAGAATTGCGTTGCGCTCATCGGCCCGAGCCGCTCAGGCTCTACGATGGCGATCGTTGACTTCGTGGAGCGCTCGGAGGTCCCTCTGATCTCCTGCGGCGCCGCGCGGGCCATCAGCGACCCTGTGAAAGAATGGGTCTTCCAGGTTCCGCCGGGCGACCGGGACGCCGTCAAGCGAATCTACGACTATATGAACGATGAGGGCATCTCGAACATCGCGATCCTGACCGCCTCCAGCGGGTACGGTGCCGAGGGCTACAAGCAGCTCACGGAGCAGGCCCCGGACGCCGGGATCGAGATCGTGGCCGAGGAGTCCTTCAATGACACCGACAATGACATGACCACCCAGCTTACCCGCATCAAGGGTACAGACGCGCAGGCGGTCGTCTGCTGGGGTGTGGGCAAGGCGCCGGCGCTGATCGCGAAGAACATGATGCAGCTTGGAATGCAGATCCCGCTGTTCCAAAGCTCCGGGGTCGCCAACGAGCGGTTCATCGAAGTGGCCGGCGAAGCCGCGAACGGTGTGATCATGCCCGCGGCAAAGCTGATCGTTCTGGACCAGCTTCCCGATGACGAGCCGCAGCTCGATGCGCTTCAGCAGTATCACGATATGTTCGTGGAGGAGTACGGCCGAGAGCCCGACCATTACGGCGGGCACGCCTGGGACGCGCTGCATATCGTCAAGCAGGCAATCGAGCGCGCGGGCGCGAACGCGGACACCGCGGCCATCCGCGACGAGATCGAGAAGACCGAGGAGTTCGTCGGCATCGGTGGCATATTCACCTACGGCCCCGACGACCATTACGGGCTCTCACCTGACGCGTTCGCGATGGTCAAGATCGTGGACGGCGACTGGCAGTTGATCGAGGAGTAGATCGACACGGTCCGCCCGCACGAGAGTGCTCCAACGGCGCTGTGCCCCCGAGGTACAGCGCCATTTCTCCTTTTGTTGGCTCGTTTCCAAAGGCAGCTTCACAATAGTGCCATCGGCCATCCCTTTGACAAGAACGCAGCGCGACTGTAGACTTCGCGGACAACACCTGTATGGCCATCGCTTACGGAGAGGGAGGCGTATCGATGCACAAACTCATTGACCGAACAGGGGTCTCACTGCTACTTGTCGCGCTGGCGGCCCTGGCGCTGCTCGCGGGATGCCCGAGCGAACAGGAGATGGAGCCACCGCCGACAGAGATGATGCCGGATGCTGAGCGAGAACTGACCAACCAGGAGACAATCAAGATCGGCGGAATCTTCGCCACCACCGGACCGGCCTCGTCGCTCGGGGAGCCGGAAGCCAATACCGCCATGATGCTTGAGGAGAAGATCAATGCCGAGGGCGGTATCAACGGTAAGAACATCGAGATTCTCATCCGCGATACAAAAGGACAGGAGACCGAGGGACTGACCGTCACCAAGGAACTCATCGACCGGGAGAATGTGGTTGCCATTGTCGGGCCGAGCCGTTCGGGGACGACCATGGCGATCATCGAGGAAGTGCAGGGCGCGGAGATTCCGCTGGTGTCGTGTGCAGCGGCCCGCGCGATCACCGATCCGGTCAAAGAGTGGGTCTTCAACACTCCCCAGAGTGATGAGGACGCAGTTACCAGCATCTACGAGTACTGCAATGCGGAGGGCATCTCGAAGATCGCGACCCTTACGGCCAGCAGCGGCTTCGGCCAGCAGGGGCTGATCCAGCTTGAGAAGCTCGCCCCGGACGCGGGCCTCGAAGTCGTGACGAAGGAAGAGTTCGCCGACACCGATAAGGACATGACCCCGCAGCTGACCAATATCAAGAACTCAGACGCGGAGGCGACGATCTGCTGGGGCGTGGGGCCCGCACCGTCGCTGATCGCAAAGCAGGCGAAGCAGCTTGATATCGGCATGCCACTGATCATGAGCCATGGTGTAGCCAACCGGCGCTTCATCGAAGGCGCAGGCACCGGCGCAGAGGGCGTCATCCTTCCTGCCGGCAAGCTGCTGGTCGCAGATCAGCTTCCCGCGGAGGACCCGCAGAAGGAGCTGCTGCTTGAGTACGCTGCCGACTACGAGGCGGAGTATGGTGAGCCCGCTGACACGTTCGGCGGACACGCGTGGGACGCGATTATGCTCGTAGTCAACGCGATTGAGGAGAATGGCGCCGAGCCCGCCCAGATCCGCGAGGGGATTGAGAACACGGAAGGGTTCGTCGGCATCGGCGGGACATTCAACTTCTCCGAAGACGCGCACTACGGTCTGAACCCGGACGCATTCGTGATGGTTACCATCAAGGACGGGGACTGGGTGCTGCTTGAGAGTGACGACGGCGAGTAGCTGAACGAAGCACTCACACCTGTATCACCGAGGGTCACTGAGAAGCCGTCCGGGGCGCGCCGGCGGATCCGGCGCGCCCCCTCTTTCATAAGGGCCCGGGCTCAAGAAGGCCTTCGCTCAAGAATGCATTCGCTCAAGAAAACGTGAGGTCAGCAGACAGGTCTCGGGGCGGTCGGCAGGGAATAGTCGTTCGCAGAACGATCTACCGCGGTCAGCGGGCCGAGCCCCTCGTGAGGGCGCGGCCCTGTCATTTGGCTGCGGCGCATGGAGTGGAGCAAACCTCGATGACGGCCGTTCAGGTGTGGCAGTTCTTCCTATCAGGTCTCACCACAGGCGGCACATACGCCCTCATCGCCCTCGGGTTCTCGCTGGTGTATAACGCTACCGGCGTGATTAACTTCGCCCAGGGCGAGTTCGTCATGCTGGGTGGGATGATCACCGCGGTGACGATGGAGTCGTGGGGCCTGCCGCTGTGGCTGGCCGCGCTGATCGCCATCGCCATCACCACCCTGGTGGGCCTGCTGCTGGATCGGGCGGCCATCCGCCCCGCGCGGAACGCGTCGGTGGTGGTGCTTATCATCATCACCGTCGGTGCCTCGATCTTCATCAAGGGCCTCGCCAGTATCATCTGGGGGCCCAACGAGCGGCCCCTGCCGGCCTTTACCGGTGAGGCCCCGATCGACGTCTTCGGCGCGACGATCACTCCTCAGTCGCTGTGGGTGATGGGCGCAACCGTGGTCTGCGCGATCGTCATGTGGATCATCTTCGAGTACACCACCGTGGGCAAGGCGATGCGCGCGTGTGCCATTAACCCTCACGCCGCGCGCCTGTGCGGGATCAAGCTCTCGCGAATGATCTCGTGGTCCTTCGCACTGGCCGCGGCCATCGGCGCTATCGCGGGGATCGTGCTGGCACCGATCACCATGGCCCAGTATAACGTGGGGATGATGCTGGGGCTGAAGGGCTTCTGTGCGGCGATCCTGGGCGGCCTCGGGAATGCGTTGGGCGGTATCATCGGCGGACTGATCCTCGGCGTTCTGGAGGCGCTGGGCGCCGGCATCATCAGCTCTCAATATAAGGACGCGATGGCATTCATCGTTCTCATCGCCGTCCTGCTGATCAAGCCCAGCGGCCTGCTCGGACGAGAGGGGGTCGAGGACTGAAGTGGAGCCCGCCACCGAAGCACAAAGGCAGCCGGAGACAGGCGCCGGTGAGGGCCAGCGCATGGCGCGTCGGCGCCGGGCGCAGAAGATTCAGCTTCTGGTCTTCTTCGCGGCCATGGCGTTGCTGCCGCTTGTGGTGCGCAACTCATACTACATCCATGTCATCATCTTTGTCGGCCTCAACCTGATCCTGGCGACCGGGCTGAACCTCCTGATGGGCTACGCCGGGCAGGTCTCCCTGGGCCACGCCGCTTTCTACGGCATCGGTGCGTATGCCTCCGGAATATTGACCGCGAAGTACGGTCTGAACCCGTGGACGGCGATGCTGGGGGCGCTGGTGCTGACCTGTGCGGTCGCGTGGCTGATCGGCAAGCCCACGCTGCGGCTGAAGGGGCACTACCTGGCAATGGCGACTCTGGGGGTCGGGATTATCGTCACGGTGATCCTGCGCCAGTGGGTGGACATGACCGGCGGTCCCGCCGGGATGCAGACGCCCGGGATGGTCCTGCCGGGGATCTCGGTGAGCCTTACCGGCCCCGACATCGGCCTGGATATCTTCAGTTGGGAACTGGAATCGGACATGGACGTGCACTACTACTACTTCGTCTGGGCCTGGGTCTGTGTGCTGACGGTCGTCTTCGCCAATCTCGTCCAGTCCCGGCCCGGGCGCGCGCTACGGGCGTTGCACGACAGCGAACTGGCGTCGCAGATTCTGGGGATCGACACCGCCGCGTTCAAGGTCCGCGCGTTTGTTATCAGCGCCGCCTACGCCTCCATCGCGGGGACGCTCTATGCGCACTCATCGATGCGCTTCCTCTCCCCCACGCCCTTTGACTTCCACACCTCGATCGCGTTGCTGGTGATGGTCGTGCTCGGCGGACAGGGCACCCTCTGGGGGCCGGTGGTCGGGGCGGTGACTATCACCTTCATCCAGGAAGTACTGCGGCCGTGGGCGGAGTACGACATCGTCGTCTACGGTCTGATTCTGATGGTCCTGATGATCGTCATGCCCGGTGGACTCACCCGCGCATTCCGAAGTCTGTGGGTATGGCTGAGAGGGTTTATCGGCCGCTTCCGGCGACCGCGGAAGGGGGTTGAAAGCTCTTGAGCCAACCTGTGTTACAGGTCAGAGGACTGACGAAGACCTTCGGCGGCCTGGAGGCCGTCAACGATGTTGATTTCGACGTTCAGCCCGGCCAGATCAAGGCACTCATCGGCCCCAACGGTGCGGGGAAGACGACGATATTCAACCTGATCACGGGGGTCCTTTCGGCTGATGCCGGCGAGGTCCATTTTGAGGGGCAGCCTCTGCTCGATTTGCCCACACACCGGATCGCCGCGCTGGGCATCGGGCGCACCTTTCAGACGAGTCTGCTGTTCGACCAGATGACAGTGCTCGAGAACGTGATGGTCGGCCACCACCTGCGCGGGAAGGCCAACATGCTCACCGCGGCGCTGCGGATGTTCGGAGCCGGCGCCGAGGAACGGGAGTATCGAAAGATAGCCATGGACGCGCTGGAGCGGGCGGGCCTGGCAGACCTGGCGGGCCGTCTGGCGGCGGAGCTTCCGATCGGCCAGCGGCGACTCGTTGAGGTGGCGCGGGCGCTGGCCGCGAAACCGGCGCTTCTGCTCATGGACGAACCCGCGGCCGGGCTGAATATGCGCGAGACCGATCGTATGGGTGAGATCATCGAGGACATTCGCGATGGCGGTGTGACGGTGCTGCTTGTGGAGCACGACATGTCGCTGGTGATGAGCATATCCGAGGAAATCCTGGTGCTCGACCGCGGCTGTCGCCTGGCCGAGGGTACCCCCGAGGAGATCCGCGGTGATCAGCGGGTGCTGGCGGCGTACCTGGGCGAGGAGGCGCTGGACTGATGCTGCGACTGACGAGTGTCGATGCCTCCTACGGTCGAGTGCAGGCGTTGCGCGGGATCTCTCTGCACGTGGACGAGGGGGAGATCGTGACGCTTATCGGCGCAAACGGCGCCGGGAAGAGCACCACGCTGGAGGTTATCTCAGGGCTCATCCGACCGGACGCGGGTGAAGTAGTCTTCGATGGCGATGATGTCACCGCCTGGCGCCCCAGCAGGCTGGTTCAGGCGGGCATCGCGCACGTCCCTGAGGGCCGTGAGGTATTCGGCAGCCTCACGGTCGAGGATAATCTGATGCTGGGCGCCTACTCCCGGCGCGGCTCTCGAGATGAGGTACTCGCTGACCTGGAGGCCCAGTACGAGCGTTTCGAGCGGCTCCATGAGCGCCGCGCGCAGCTTGCAGGGAGCCTCTCGGGGGGTGAACAGCAGATGCTGGCGCTCGCGCGCGGGCTGATGTCGCGCCCGAAGTTGCTGATGCTCGATGAACCATCGCTGGGACTGGCGCCGATCATCGCCCGCCAGTTTCTGTCGGAGGTCGAGAAGCTGCGCAAGGAGGGCCTGACGGTGCTGCTTGTCGAGCAGAACGCGCGGGCAGCGCTTCGCATCGCCGATCGGGGATACGTGGTGGAGACCGGTCGCATTGTTCTGGAAGGAAGCGCACGGGACCTGCTCGAGAATCCGGAAGTGCAGCGGGCGTATCTGGGGCGCGCATACGGCGAGATCTGGGAGTAACGCGCGGTCCGTCAGCAGAAGAGGTGACCATCGTGGACACACAGCAGATGTGGGAACCTGACATCGAGACAATGCCGCGCGATGAGGTCCTTCAGCTTCAGCTTGAGCGGCTGCAGGCGACACTCAATCGCGCGATGCGCAACGTGGCGTTCTATCGCGAGCGCTTCGCGCCACTTGAGTTCGTGCCCGACGGTGTGCGCTCGCTGCAGGATCTCGCCCGGCTGCCGCTCACCAGCCGTGCGGACCTGGCCGAGGGGTATCCCTACGGCTTCTTCGCGGTGCCTCTGCGCGAAGTCGTTCGGATCGACACCGCGCCGGGGCTGACGCAGGGGCCGGCCGTCGCCGGCTACACGCGCAACGATCTCCAGCACTGGGAGCAGCTTGCCGCCCGCGTGATGAGAATGGCAGGCGTCACCGCCGACTCGGTGGTCCAGATTCCATTCGAGACCGGTATGTTCGACGGCGGCTTCGGATTCTTGCGCGGAGCGCAACTGATCGGCGCGTCGGTGGTGTCGGTGCCCGGCGGGAACTATCGCAAGCAGGTGCAGGTGATGCACGACTACCGCACCACCGTGCTGGCCGCGATGCCCTCGGATGCTCTGCACCTGGCCGAAGAGCTTGAACGCGTGGACCTGGGCCCTCGCGGGCTCTGGGTGCAGTCTGCACTGCTGGGCGGTGAGCCGTGGCCGGAGGCGGTGCGCGAGGAGATCGAGGAGCGCCTGGCGGTTCGCGCGGTGGACAACTTCGGCGTGCGCGTGGCGGCCTGGCCCGGCCTCGCCGCCGAATGTCAGGCCCGCGCGGGCCTGCACATCAACGAGGACCATTTCCTGGCCGAGATCGTCAACCCGGTGACGCTCGAGCCGCTGCCCCCCGGCGAAGATGGCGAGCTGGTCCTCACCACGCTGGAGAAGGAAGCACTCCCGGTCATCAGGTTCCGCACGGGTGTGGTCTGCAGCATGATGACGGAACCATGCGAGTGCGGACGGACCCTCGCGCGGATTACACGGCCGCTGACTCGGACGGATGACGCCGTCGTGGTGCGGGGGATCAGGATTCAGCCGCAGGCCGTTGGAGATACGGTCGAGAAGGTGCTCGGCGTCGCCACCGACCACCAGATCGCGGTCGGTGAGCAGCGGTTCGATGACGTGGAGGTGCGGGTGGCGGTCCCTGCCCAGAAATCGGGGACCGAGCGCGGCCTGGTCGAACTGGGGCGCCAGAGGGATGAACTGGAGCGCGAGCTGTCGGCGATGCTCGGGCTGGTCGTGCGCGTCTCGATCATGGAGCGGACCAGTCTCGAGGGCCCCGAGGGAGCACCGAGCACGATCGTGGACATGCGCGGCAAAGCGCAATCGGCGTGACGATCAGCCCGCCTGCAATCGCAGCACCCTGACGCGCCGCGCCTCGAGCGGTACTTTCACATCCCCACCGCCCGCCTCGAATTTTTCGCCGCCGAGCAAGTCGCGCGCCCGAAAGTCGGCGGGTAGTCCCAGGGCGTCTGTATCGACGCGTATCGTCGCCTCGGTGTCTTTCTCCGTGAAGACCGTGAGATAGATCGCGCCTCCGCCATCCGATCCCCAGCGTTCGAGCAGGACGCCCCCGGGCGCCCGCGCGTGTGTTACCGGATGCCAGCCGGCTGTAGTGATCGCGCGCAGTGCCGGCACATAGCGATTGTTCAGTTCCGCAACCGGACCGTACTGCTCGGCGCTCTTGAATACGGACATATGTCCGAATGACGGCCAGATTCCCCACTGCACACAGCGGTTGAAGTGATCCTCCATCTTCCCGGGGTCATCGTGTATATCGTACGTCAGGATCGCGAAGGGCTTTGGACCGGCCAGTGTCCGCTTCTGGGCAAGATCGGATCCCCCCTCGGCGCCGAGGACATCCACGGCATATGCGTGGAAGAGGATGCTGGGCTGGAAGCCATTGGCAAACAGGAGTCTGTTGTCGGCGTGGAGCACATCACCGAGTTCCCAGAGGAACTCGAGCAGCGCGAACCGATTCGGGATTATGGGCTGACCGGTGGCCGGGTCATGGCTGAGAGGTATCTGCGCATCGGCGAAATGCTCGCGGCGGTAGTTGCTGAACGCACCCCAGGCGGCAAGCGAATCGACGTAGATCCCGTCGATCTGAGGCACGTCGCTCTGAAGCTGTGAGACGTACTCGAGAAGCTTGTTCCCGACCGTGGCCCGCCCTGTGCCCTCAAAAAGCTCTGGGTTGGCGTTGAGAGGGAAGATCACCGAGTTACCGCCGAGGTTCTTCTTCCGGACCACCACATGCGGGTTGCCATCGGCATCGTGCAGCATGCAGTTGCGAATGATCTCTTTGTTCGACCATCCGCGTTCGGCACCGGGGGCGTCTGCTTCCGGCGTCCAGTCTTCGAAGATACGCATGGCCTCGGCGGAGGATTCGGGGAGTGAATCAAGCCCCCTGATGGACCTTTGCCCGGGGATAATATACGGAAAGGTGTAGATCCCGTGCCTGTCATCGTACTCCCATCCCTCCGGGCCTCCCTCATGGAAAGCGTAGTTTTCGGGATCAGGAAGCTCGAAGGACGGTTTGCCGAACAGCCACAGGCCCTCGCGCTCGGCGTGCTTTCTGAATGCGCGAGGGTTGGCCTCCTGATAGCGCCGGGCGGCGTCGCGCAGCCCCCAGTCGGGATCGATGCGCCGGATCGTGAACTCGAAGGGCGCCCGACCGCGCAGAGCGCCTTCTCCCGCCTGTGAGAGCCCCAGCCGGAAGCGCAGGTAGTATCCGAGGTCCGGCCGTATGCCAAATTCACAGTCTGCCGGGCTGTCGGCCGGGACGGACAACGAAAGCCCACCACCAGGACCTGAAGCGGCGGAGAAGGTCAGGTCGCGAAGGATGCCGTGCTGAACCTGGATCCTTCTGGTCACGCTGTCCCACCAGTGCCAGTCCTCATCGCCGACGGGGAGTGTGACGTAGAGGTCGACGCCGCGGTCCTGGGTTCCCCGATCCACGATCCTGCCACGACAGCGGATGCCGTCTTCGTCAGCAGACCACCGGCTGAGCACCGAGAGTTGGTGGTCCTCCAGCCGTGCGAATTGGCTCACGTCATCTCCCCTCGCACGCAATCCTCCGGCCACGGGGAGCAGGTCGCCCTCGCCCACGTCGAGCCACAGGCCCGAAGGGATGTCTTTGGAGCACAAGTCAGTCTCATCAATCTGCACCCGGGTGAACTCGCCAGCATCGTTGAGCGTGATCGTAAGACCCCGGGGCGTTTTCAGGGATCGCGGCTGTTCAGTCGGCTGAGGGCGATCGCCGACCATGGGCTGCTCGGCCCGTTCGACGTGCAACCAGGTGTCGTCCCACCAGGCACTGCCGCCTGCGTAGTGAGCGTAGAAGATGAAGAAGCCGAAAACGTATTCGTCCGTGGCGTACGAGCCGGCGACTTCTTCGAAGTCGTGAGTGCCGCCGGTCCCATGCGTCAAAAGGGTCCAGCGTTCTCCTCCCGCGTGCTGGAGGTAGACCATGATCCGAGGAGGACCACCCGCATCTTCCGTGGCGGACATGCCCCCGTATCGCACAACGCTGCCCGGCGGCAGTGGTTCATCCAGCGTGATGACCTGGAAGACGTTCCCGGCGTCTCCCTGCTTATTGGTGAGGCGCATTGAGGCGCTGCCGGAGAATGCGCGGGTTGTGTCCCGCTCAATCTCACTGTCCGTGTCGCGATGATTGATCCTCCACTGACCGGGGTCTTCGAAGCTCGGATTCGGAATCAGATTTGCCTTCGCAACTCCGATGCCGCATACCCAGGTAATCAGGACGAATACGAGTAAATGGCGCCTCATCAGTTGACCCTCCAGTTGCTGCTGCTACCAGCCCCGTCTCTGGATTCGCCTCAGGACACGGATGCTCCTCGTCTTCCCGTAGAGATGGGCCCGCGGCGGTGCCATCTTGATGCCGCAGCCGGAGGCTCTATTCCGCGCTCAGCTTCAATACGCGCACCCGCGCCGCGTCCAGGGGCACGTCCAGGATCACAGCGTCATCGTGCGCCTGACAGGTGAACTCGTCATCGGAAAGCAGATCCCGTGCCGTCGGCGGCCCCTCGAAGCCCAGCGCCTCTGCGTCAATGCGGACCTGGGCGTCGGTCGCCTCCTCGGAGAAGACGGTCAGGTAGACGTCTCCGCCCTCATTCGGGCCCCAGCGCTCCACCAGCACCCCATCGGGCGCTTGCGCGTGCGTGATCGGGTGCCATCCGGCGGAGGTGATCGTCCGCAGCGCCGGCACGAACCGCTGGTTCAACGCCGCGATCGGCGCGTACTTCTCGGGCGTGTCGAACAGCCGCATGTTCCCGAATGACGGATAGATGCCCCACTGCGTACAGCGGTTGAACCAGTACCGCATCTTCTCGGGATTCTCATGAATCCTGTAGATCAGCAGCAGGAACGGCTTCGTACCGGCCATGGTGCGCTTCTGATGGAGGCGGTTTCGCCCCTCAACCCCCAGCACATCCAGCGCGAAGAAGTGGAAGCGGCGATCCGGGTGTACCCCGTTCGCGAACAGAAGCTTCCCCCGCTCATGCAGCAGATCGCGAAGCTCCCAGAGGAACTCAAGCAGGGTGAAGCGATTGTTGATGATCGGCCGGCCACTTGAGATATCGCGGGTCAGTGGCACGCGTTCGGCGGCGAAATGTTCGCGGCGGAAGTTGTCGAAATCGCCCCAGTGTCCCAGCGAGTCCACGTATGTGCCATCGAGATTCGGGTACTCATCGTGCTGGGCCGCAACGTGCTCCAGAAGCTTCCCGGCGATCGTCTCGCGATCCGCCGTCCCCTCGAAAAGCCACGGATTCGCGTTGAGCGGAAACGTGATGGAGTTGCCGCCCCAGGAGGTGTTGCGGATTTCCACGACCGGGTCGCCCTCGGCGTCGTGGAGCATGCAGTTCTCGATGATCGCCCGATTGCCCCAGCCACGCCCCCTGCGCCGATCGTCCTGTGGCTGCCAGTTACGGAACAGCTCCAGCGCCTCAGCCGGTGAGCCGGGCAGCTTCTCAAGCCGGGTGATCTCCCGCTGGCCGGGGATGATGTAGGGGCAGGTGGAGATCCCGTGCTCGTCATCGTACTCCCGGCCATTCGGCCCACCCTCGTGGAATGTATAGTACTCGGGGTCAGGCAGGTCGATTCGCGGCCGGCCGAACATCCACAACCCCTCGCGCTCGACGTGCTTCTCGAAGGCCGCCGGGTTGCGCTCCTGGTACCTGCGGGCCGCGTCTCGCATTCCCCACTGCGGGTCGATCCGGCTGATGGTGAACGCGAAGGGAGCGCGGCCCTTGAGGTCGCCGGACGCATCCGGCGAGAGGCCGAACTCATACGTGATGGTCAGTCCAAATTCCTGCGACCAGCCGAATCGGCACACGCAGGGGCTGTCAGCCGGCACCGCCAGTGAAAGCGCCGCATCCTCGCGGCTGAGCGCCGAGAATGTATGGTCGCTCAGTCCCTGGGGAACCGCCTGTGCCTCACCGTCCTCCGCGGCCTCCCACACCGGCACGGCCTCGACCACGCTCCGCCCCCACCGCCATCCTTCGCCCTGCGCGCCCACCGGAATCGCGACCGTGATGTCCACGCAGCGCGGCTCTCCGGTAACGTCAACGACCTCGCCCAGGCAGGTAATGGCGCTCTCGCCGCTCGACCACTGAGCGGCCACGCGAAGCCCGAGGTCCTCGCTCTCCCAGCGCTGGGTCAGCCCCCGATCAGTCTCCTCAAGTTCTCCGACAACGGGGACCGTGTCCTCGCCAATCGGCTCAAGCCACAGGCCCGAGCGCATGCCATCGGCCTTCAGTTCGGGCCCATCCACGCTGACGGAGGCCACGCCACCGGTGTTACTGAGCGTAAGCGACAGCCCGTCCGATGTTGACAGGGTCATGGATGCCCCGTCGGCCGGGGGGCGATCCAGCACCGACGTCTCCCTGCCGCGTTCGACCGAGAGATACGCGTCGTCCCACCACGCCGTCCCGGTCCCATAATGGCACAGGTAGATCACGAAGCTCGCCACGGATCTGTCGGTGACATCCGTGGCGGAGACCTCTACGAAATCATGCGTCCCGGGAGTGCCGGAGGTCGAAACCGTCTGGCGAGCCCCACCCGGCGGCTGGCAGTACATAATGATCTGCGGTGCCCTGCCGGCATCCTCCGTGGCGCTCATCGCGCCGTACGTGACACGGCTGCCGGGAGGCAGAGGCGGATCGATCTGGACGGTCTGCACAACATTTCCCGTCTGACCCTCCTCGTTTGCAAGCACAACCGAATGCTCGCCGGATGAGGCGCGGCTGTCATCCCATGCGATCACGCCATCGGTGCGACGGTGGTTGAAACTCCAGCCGTCCGGGCGATTGTCACCGGACTCGAAGCTGGGGTTCGTCACCAGATTCTCTGCGGCGAATGCGGGGGTGGTGGCAACGAGGAGGCAGATGGCCAACAGGCGAAGCATGGTAATGTAACCTCCAGGGATGGGGCTGCAAAATGGTACACACAGGTTCGCCGGACAGCCGCAATATCCTGTAGCTCGCTCAAGAATTGATTGCTCCCGCAAGGAGTGTGCTCATTGAGACACGCCACAATCATCGCACTGATTCTGTGTACATCGGTTATATCCGGCGCAGGGCAGCTTGAGATCATCCAACTGATGCACCTGAACGCGAAGGAGTTCGCCACATCGCTGCGGGGCGGTACTTCCGAACGTTCGGAGACTCTCTCGCGCGAGGCCGCGGACTTCGCGACGGACGTCATGGCGGACGTAGCGAATCGCGGGCAAGGCCGGACTTCGATGCCGGAGGCACTCGGCTACTCCCGCGCGCGGGCCGTGCCCGAGGCCGGTGGCCGGGATCTGTCCTCACTGATGCCTGAGGGGCTGACGACCCTTGCGGCAGCGCCCAACCAGAACGCGCTGATTGTCCGCGGGGAACGGGAAGCGATCGACGAGTTGCGCGAGGTCGTGAAGATGCTCGACGTCCCGACCCCGATGGTGAACGTTGACCTGATGATGGACCGCATAAGCAGGCAGTCGGCGCGGGAGATCGACCCGCACCTGCGCGCGTGGGGGTGGGCCGGGGACGTGTCCGCGGGCGCCCTGCCCGAACCGGTGCTTGGCTTTCGCGCGGGCAGTATTCGCGGTCTGCCTGGCTACGAGGCCGGCACAACCCGCAGGCACACTGTCACCGGCGCAAATGTCACCGGCTTCAGCGGCACTCCACTGGTCATCTCGGCCGGCGAGGCACGCCCTCAGTACCAGTCGGAAGTGTGGTACGACCCGTGGGGCCAGCGCCACGTGCGGTATCACACCAGTGCTGCGTTCGCCGGGATTACCCTCCGGGTGCTGCCAACGGTGAATGCGGATCAGACGGTGACGATGGTGCTGCGGCCGGTGCTCTCGGAGGTCGTGGGGCGCGCCGGACAGGTCGGTCCGAACGACATCATCCGACGGACGATGGTCGAGACGAAGGTGCGGGTCCCGGACGGGCAATCGCTGGTCATCGGTGGACTGGATCGGCGGCTTGATGAGATGACGCGGAACTTCCCGGCCTCGCGCGGGTGGCAGCGGGGCAGTGACAGTTCGGTCATCACCGTGACGCCTGCAATTATTCGGACCGATCAGCGATAGCGTCAACAGATGTGCGACTGCAAAAGCGCGCGGGCCTCATCGGCCGAGACCCCGGCGATCTGCACTGTCTTCTTACGCGATGTCTCGCCACGCACAAGCGTGATATCGACCGGGGAGACGTCGAAGACATCCGCGAGGAAATCAATCAGGTGATCGTTGGCGCGGCCATCCCGCGGGGGCGCGGTGATCTTCAGCTTCAGCCTGCTGCCCTGCCAGCCCACGATCTGGTCTTTCGGCGCATTCGGGATGACTTTCAGGGGTATCTTCACTGCATCGGCCATCGTCGAGCACCTCACGCGGACTGAAGCAGCATTATCGCCAGCACGAGGCCGTTGTGCACCCCGTGCGCGATCATTCCGGGGAGCAATGAGCGCGAGCGCTCGTAAAGGTAGCACAGCATCGCCCCGATCAACCCGATCACGAGGAACGCTTCTCCGTTGAGGTGGACCGCGGCAAATGCGGCCGCTCCGAGCAGGATCGCGGCTCTCGCGGACATGATCCGTCGCAGGCCGGCATAGACATATCCGCGGAAGATCAGTTCCTCGAACACCGGCGCGAGGATGCACACGAGCACAAAGTAGATAGCGACCTCGGCCGGGGTCTGCGCCGACCCGATCATCTCCTCGGTGGTCTGAGCCATCGGCATCGAGCCACCGAGCAGCCAGGCAATGATCGTGGCAATGATGATCAGGAGCGTGACGAACGCGGCGTAGCCGGAGAGGCCGGTTCCGATGTGCGTCAGTGCCCGCCGAGCGCGGAGCCCGAGAATGGAAAGCGGACGTGAGGCGCCGCCTGAACGCACGCGGTACCAGATGACGCCGATAGTTATCGCGGAGACGAGAATGTACTGAATGCTGACGAGAATCGGCCGGCCCAGCGACCACTCGTCGGGCCGAAGCACGCGCCCAAGCGCGAGGTTCGTGAGCATCCCGCCGACCACCATCGTGAACAGGAGCACCGCAACGGCTTCGGCCACATCGATCAGCGTCCACGGAACCATGAAGGGCAGCTTGGCTTTGGACCGGTTTACTCGAAAGCCGCGGCGATAGCCCAATACCCCGAGTGTGACGATCCCGAGGCCCAGCAACAGGCCCGTGATCAGCCCGACGACAAGCAGTCCGGCCGCGAAGCGCATCGTTCGCCCGTACCGACGCTGCTGGATCTGCGCAAGTTGCTCGTCCGCCTGGACGCGCTCGTATACGTCCTGCAGCGCAATATCCGTCAGCCAGTTCTCGTCGCGGGAGGCGATCAGTTCGGCCTTCTGCCGGAGGGTCTCTTCAGACGGCTCGCCGGTTGCGTATATCTCGGAGAGCGCGTGGTAGAAGTCACTCTGGTCCTCGTGGAGGCTTGCGGCGAGCGTGAACATGTCCCCCGACTGGTCTGTATAGCCCTGGCGACCGTAGATGATCCCCAGGCGCATGGCGGCCGCATGACTCGGCCGCTCGGCCAGCGCGCGCCGCTCCCATCCCGCGATCGCTCTCTGGCGCATCTGCCTGACAGTCTCGGCCTCTGTGATTCCGACGCGACCGCCGAGTTGTTCGATCGCCGCGCCTAACCGCCAGGAGAGATCGGCCTCCATCACCTGCTGGCGGGAGAGCCGGTACCAGCGCTCCGAGGGCATCGAGGCCCGCTGCTGATGCAACGCGATAAGCGTGGCGGCAGCCGCAAACATCGCCGCGATAACGGCGATGCGGGGAAGCTGCTGCCTGTAATCTCCGATGGCCGGATGCCAGGGCACGGCGGTCTCCTGTGACGATCAGTCTGGAACGATCCCTACATCAGTGCGCGCCTGAGCAGCGCAAGCAACACTTCGATCAGAAGCCATGCGACGAGTGGCGAGAAGTCGATCCGTACTCCTCGTTGATACTTCGAAATCGCATTCCGAATCGGACGCAGAACCGGCTCCGTCGCCCCGTAGGCGACTCGCTGGATCTGCATGACGATGGGGTGCGGTCGGCGGAGGTTCAACCAACTGAAGATGATGCGGATGAACAGGAGCACATAGTACACTCGCGCAGCGAGGTAGATGACGTTGATGATCTGATATCTCAGCACGATCTCCTCCGGACCCCGCGGAGCCGATTCCACAGCCCCGAACTCCGACTAATCCCCCAGTTCTCGGGCGCGCTCCGTCGCCGCGACGACCGCCTCGATCACCGAGGCGCGGAAACCATGGCGCTCCAGCGCAGCCACACCGGTGATGGTCGTCCCGCCGGGCGAAGACACGAGGTCCTTCAGCCGCGCCGGCCCGTCCTCACTGTCGAGTATCCAGCGAGCGGCCCCGAGCGCCGTCTGGGCCGCGAGGCGCTGGGCCTGGTCGCGGGAAAGCCCGGCCTTCACTCCTCCATCAGCCAGCGCCTCGATGAAGATGGCCGCGAACGCCGGGCCGCTGCCCGACAAACCCGTCACGGCATCGATCAGCTTCTCATCAACCGCGACGGCCTCGCCCGCGGCGCCAAGCAGTTCGGCCACGAACTCACGTTGCTGCTCGGTCACGTCCGGGCCGGCGGCCCACGCCGATGCGGCCTCATTGACCGTGCAGCAGATATTGGGCATAACGCGCACGATCGCCGGGGCATCGCCGGCTGCTTCGCGCAGCGTACCGATAGGCACGCCCGCGGCGATGGAAATGAGTAGCTGCCCCTGGCGCAGGCACCCCTTGATGCTGGCGAGAACTTCGCGGATCACCTGTGGCTTGACCGCCACGAGGATACTCCGGGCGTTCTCTACCACCTGCACATTGTCATCGGTGGCCTGGCACCCCATCCGCTCGACCTCGAGCCGACAGCTTTCGCTGATGTCGGAGGCGATGACGTCCGACGCCGCAATTACATCTTCTCGGATGGCTGCGTTAAGCAGGGCGCGGCCCATGGTCCCGGTACCGATGATGCCGAGACGGTATTGTGGGTCGTTCTGACGCATGTGCCGACAGCCGCCTTCCGTCCGCGCGGTCAAAGTGCAGCGGAGCGCAGGTCCTCGCCATCCTCGTCATCGCCGGGGATCGGTCCGCCGCGCCCGGGAGAGATGGACAGTTGCTCGATGGGCATATTGTAGGGGGTGCAGACAAAGACTGAGCGCGCGACCTTCTTCATCGAGCCATCGATGCCATACACCACACCACCGAGAAAATCGACGATGCGTCGCGCTTCGGCATCGGGCACATCTTCGAGATTGACGATCACCGGGTACTTGTCCTTGATCTGATTCGCCACCTGGGGCGCCTCATCGATCGTCTCAGGCTTTGCGCGGAGGATCGCCATGTCGGAGAACGTCTGCTGGCCGGTGGGGATTTTGTAGACACCGTCCGGTTCCTCCGAGGGCGGAACGTACTCTTCCATATCGCCGTACTCGTCGTAATCGTCGTACCCGTCGATGTCTCCTCCAGTCAATCCTTCCCCCAGACCGATGAACTCAAGAACACTGGCCACGATCCCCGTTGACATCGTAGATCCCTCCTGTGTTGCTGCGATGACGGCTGTGACTGTAGCTGTGTCGATGTCGGCACTGTGGCGCTGTGGCAGGCGCCGCAGCCAGACCGGTTTTAGTCGTCGTAATCGCGCGGGCCGAAGATCGCGGTCCCTACGCGGACAAAAGTTGCGCCCTCTTCCACGGCTGTTTCAAAGTCGCAGGTCATTCCCATTGACAGATGGCTCATCGATTCTCGCGCCAGTCCGTCGTCAACCAGCCTGTCGCGCAACTCTCTAAGGCGCACGAAGTACGGCCGGTTCTCCTCCGGGTCCTCGCAGTACGGCGGCATCGTCATCAAGCCCAGCAGCGCCGCATGTTCCATATCAGCTATCTGCGGCGCCAGTTCCAGCGCCTCATCAGGCGATACGCCGAACTTGCTTTCTTCACCGCTGACATTCACCTGCAACAGAACCGGTACTGTCCTGTCTGCCGCTCCCGCCCGCTTCTCGATCTCACGAGCAACCCGCAGGCTGTCAACGGAGTGTATCAGGTCGATGAAATCGGCTATCGTGCGTACCTTGTTTGTCTGCAGATGTCCGATAGCGTGCCACCGGACGTCGCTGTCGGCGAGCGCTTCGGCCTTCTCGGCCAGTTCCTGGACATAATTCTCTCCGAGGTCGCGCGCGCCGGCGTCGATCGCGGCACGTACCTCGTCAAGTGTCCGCGTCTTGGTCACGGCTACCAGATTAACCTCAGACGGATCACGGTCCGCACGATCTGCGGCATCCGCGATTCGCCTGCGAACTTCCTGAAGGTTGTCGGCTATCTGACCGTAGCGCATCGTCGCGCGACTCTCGGTGTATTATTATTGTTCGTCTTCGTCGAAATCGATGACCCAGCCGCCGGCTTCGTCCTCTTCTTGCTCCTGTGAAGCTTCCTGCTCCGCTTGCTCTTCGGCGGGAGGTTTCTGCGCAGCGGGCTCTTCCTCGCCCGCCGGCCCCTCGTCGATCTCCTCCAGGTCGAATCCCAGATCACCGAAGTCCTCTTCGGCGCCGGGCTCTTCCGCCTCTTCGGCCGGGGGCTCGAAGCCGGGTTCTGCGTCGGCGGCTTCTTGCGGCCCCTCTTCTTCGACGGGCTCAAAGACGGGCTCCTCTTCTTCACCAGGCTCTTCGACCGGCTCGAAGATGTCCTCGTCCTCCGCCGCCGCAGGCTCGGCGAACTCCTCTTCGGCTTCTTCCTCGGCCGCCTCTTCGCCCGTGTCAATCTCGTCAACGCCGGGCGGCGGCGGCGGGGCGGCGAACTCCCCGGCCGCTTCAAAGATATCCTCTTCTTCGGCCGCCTGCTCTTCGGCGGCTTCCTCCTCACCGACATCGATCTCGTCGGCGCCGGGGGGTGGCGGGGGCGTCTCCAGTTCCGCCGCCTCTTCAGGCTCTTCCTCTATCTCCTCGACAGGAGGTGGAGGCGCCGCGAGGTCTTCATCAGCCTGTTCCTCCAGTGGCCCCAGTTCCTCTTCCTCTTCGAAGTCCACGTCGGGGACACCCGGAGGCGCGGTTTCCTCCTCTTCCTCGAGTCCGCCGATGAACTCATCATCATCGGCCGGAGCAAGCTCCTCTTCCGCCCCGAGGATCAGGGTGATCGCGTGGTCGAGGGTACACTGCGGTTGCTCGGGCATAGGCACGAGCTCCTCGGAGCACTCTGCGCAGTAGAGGGCGTCTTCGGCGTTTTCGGCGCCACACGCGCCGCATGTCATCCCGCCCGGAGCCCAATCGAGGGGGTTGAAGCAGCGCAAACACGCGCCGCGCGTATCCGGATTCTCCGCCTTACAGCGATTGCAGTAAACCACTGCCACAGTAATTCCACCTTACAGGCAGTGCGTGGTCGAAATCACGGCGAGTATATCCCAACGACTCCGCACTGTCAAGCAGAGCGCCTTCAAGCAGCAGGCGCCCGTTCAGCCCTCTCAGGCTCACGTGATAGCGTCCTATGCAGGCGCGGGCGCCAGCAGCGCCTCGCGCATCGAATCAAAGATCACACGGCCGGGGCCGGCCTCTTCCAGGCCCCGAGCATCGCCCCAACTGTCACGACGCTTTTGCGACCACGGTCCCTCCAGATCGGTTGGGACCTGCCGCAGGAAACTTGCTCGCTCGGGATGTGGCATCATGGCAAGTACATTGCCATCCGGATTACAGATCCCGGCGATATTCTCCACCGCACCGTTGGGATTTACATCCGGACGATCGACCACATTACCCTGAGCATCACAGTACTGGAAGACAATCTGGTCATTCGCGTGAAGTCCGTCGATGACCTCCGAATCCCGCGTGGTGAATCGCCCCTCGCCATGCGCGATCGGAATCGGGATGACCTCACCGGGCTCCATGTCGGCGGTCATCTCACAGCGATCCGGTTCGCAAACCAGCTTCACGAACACCCACCGGCAACAAAAGCCCGCGATCCGCGCCTGTGGATCGGGCCGGTTCGGTGCCAGCGCCATCTCCACGACCCCGGTGTGCAGGCCCGGGATCAATCCGGCTTCGACCAGCACCTGTGCGCCGTTGCAGATGCCCAGCGCAGGCTTGCTCTTCTCCACCACCTCGTCAATCATCCGCGCCACGACCGGCTCCTTCGTCGCAACGACGCCGGACCGCACGCGATCCTGGTAGGAGAACCCGCCCCCTACGATGTACCCGTCATAGGTTGGCAGGGCCTCGGGATCGAGGTTCCAGCGGAACACGTCACAGTCTATGTCGGCCGCTTCGGCCGCGCGCTTCGTCTCCCACTCGCACTTGCAGCCGGGGAACTGCACCAGCGCTACTTGTGGCTTGTTATCAGAAAGCATCTGACACCCTCCGTCGGTTCTTTCACTATCCGTCAAATACTTCGCCGCGCGCCGCCGGAAACCTTTGCAGGGCGCGCACATCCCCCGCGTCAGTGTTCTGCCTGCGCGAGGATCGCCTCCACACAGGCCACCGCATTCTCGGTGGGGACGTCCGGCATGATGGGTTTGGTGGGAGATATGATGAAGCCCCCGCCGCTGCCTATCTCCGCGCAAAGACGCTCTATCTCCGATCGGATCTGCTCGGGAGTTCCGCGCGGCAGCAACTTCTGCGTCCCGATCCCGCCCTCGAAGGTCATTCGATCGCCGATGAGTCTGTTCATCTCGTAGACGTCCTGGGCCTCGGGCTGGAACGGGTTGAAGACATCCACGCCGATCTCCACCAGATCTTCGATAATCGGTGAGTTGTCGCCACAGGAGTGGATCCACACATCGAGGCCGTGTTCACGTGTCCGGCCGTACATCTTCGCGAGCCTGGGCTTGAGGAACTCGCGCCACGCAGGTGTGCCCATGATCAGTCCGTTCTGGCCACCGAAGTCATCACCGAAGCGGATTGCATCGATGGGAAGCTCTGCCAGTCGGTCGATCAGCTCGAGATGGATCTGCATCAGCTTCTCGAACAGATCGTGAGCGAACTGCGGGTGCAACCGGAAGTCCATCAGGATATTCTCCATGCCCCGCAGAGCCCAGGCCCGTTCGAAGAACATCATGCCGATGTTGACGTAGCGGTAGCGATCATGGGGGCCGGAGAAGTTCTCGCGCATCTGCTCGAACTCCTCGTCAGGCAAAAGCTCCGGGAACTGGTAGCCCTCCAGCGTCGGTTCGGTGAGTGGCACCTCGACACTGTGCCAGGCGCCCTCGCCGGGCGCATCCTCCCAGACCACGCCGAAGGCGTCTCTCCAGCGTCCGGAGCCTTTGTCCTCTGTGCCCCAGGCCACGCCTGCGCCTTCAAAGAACCCGTGAATGCGGGTCCGCCAGTCCCGGTCACCGTAGTGGGTATCCAGACGCTCTCTCACCTGTGGATCGATGGGGATGACGTAGGGGACGTACTCGTTCTCACGATGCTCGATCGCAGCGATGATACGCTCGCGTGGAGTCATGGGATCACCGATCGCGTGATAGTATGCACGGGTAAACGGCCCGCTCATTATATCAGGACCGGTTCTCACGTCAATGGCCGGATTACGCGCCCAGTGCCTGATTGATGGTGCGGTATAATTGCTCAAGCTTGAAGGGTTTGGTGAGGGTAGCGAAGGCTCCCGACAACCTGGGATAATCTGTCTGGCCCGTGGCGACGATCACTGGCACGTCGCACAGTTGCCGGTCAGTCTTCAGCCGGGTCAGAACGTCCTCGCCGGACATGTCGGGCATGCGCAAATCCAGCAGGACAGCATCAGGCAGTTCCTGCCGGGCGATGTCCAGCGCCTCCGCGCCACTGTGGGATTCCTTTATGTCGTAGCCACCACGCCCCAGAGCAATTCGAAGAAGAGCGGTAATCCGAGGGTCATCGTCGATAACGAGCAGGCAAGGATTGCCCATGAGTGCACCACGTCCAGTCGCCGGTAGTCGTATGATCATGTGAGGACTGGATGTATGAGATATGCCAGTCTCTCAAAGTGGTGCTTACCCACTCTATTCAGGTTTCAATCCTCCCCTTTGCTCATTCCACATTTCGTCGGTGAATGAGTGCGGCAGAGAGATCCTTCGTCCCTCGTAAACCGATTGGAGTGCTCCCATGAGCGCGTCGAATGTCGCCCGAGCCGTCTCGAATCGATTCAGATGCGGTTCGCCGCCGTCCAGCCAGTCCGCGACCGCCTGCGTGAAGTCACGCTGGCCGTCGAACTGCTGGTCGTCCCAACTGCTCTCGCCATATGCGGGCTCTGCCATCCCCTGCGCCTGGTACCACCATCCGGCGTTCTGAGTGACGTAGACTCGGCCCTCCGTGCCGAGGATGTCGAAGTGCAGGTGCATCCAGAAGTTCTCCTCACCCGGCGTCCCCAGCGCCTCTGTGTCGCAGTCGAACAACGCGCGCACTCCGCCGGGGAACCAGTACTCCGCAAAGGTGTGTTCGGGCGCTCGATGGTGAGCCTTATAGCCGGTCTCATCCACCCCCCAGGCCATCGCCCAGACCGCCTCGGGCTCTTCGTCGCCCAGAAGCTGCAGGAGCAGGTCCATTGTGTGGGGGCCCATGCTCATCAGGTTCCCCTTCGTCGAGGCCCTGATGAGGTAGACGTCGCCGATCTCATCGTTCATCACTCGGCGGATCGTCCCATCGCGAAACTGCGGGAAGTACCGGCGCTGGCAGTTTACGATGATCTTCATCTTCGAGAGATCGCGGATGCGCTGCAGTTCCTCGATCTCCGATGGCATGATTGCGATGGGCTTTTCGATGATCGCGGCCTTCACGCCGGCCTTCGCGGCCATTTCCGCCTCCCAGACACGATTTCCCGGCTGGGTAACGACATGAACGATGTCGGGCTGCACCTCTTCCAGCGCGGTCGCATAATCCTCGAAGCCCTGCGGAATACCCCATGCGTCGGTGAAGTCGGCCAGACGCTCGTCGTCGAGGTCGCAGGCGGCCACCAGATCCATGCCCTCAAGCTCAGGGTAGACCTCGGCGTGCGCCTTCGAACGCCCGCCACAACCCAGTATCAGCGATCGGTAGTTTGCCATGAGTAATCCTCTTCTCCGGCGATTGCGTGGTCGGCGAAGGAATATTCTTCGCGAGGGCGGACCGGTCCTGCCGAATCAGGCACACCCGCCTGCCGTTGTCGTTCTTCCCCCCTCGTCCCGCCTGTCCCGCCCGTGGGCGGGGCCAGGCAGCGGGGGGATCGAGGGGGGTGAGGCCCGGCCAACCGGTTCGCGCCGGACCAGGCAGGCCCCCACGCAGGTCCTGCCATCCCTCCGACGAAATGCCCTTTTGCCAGATGAAGACGCCTCACGAGGAGACGATGACCATGTCCGATGCCGTCCGACTCGGAATTGTCGGTGCCGGAGGAATCGCCCAGGCCCACCTGAACGGCTACGAGAAGCTGATCAACGCCGGCTACGAGAAAGTCGCGATCACCGCGGTCTGTGACGTGAACGAGGAGAACGCGAACTCGACCGCAGACCGCATCGAGGAGAACCTCGGCAAGCGGCCGCAGGTCTTCGCGACCGCCGATGAGATGGTCGAGGCCGACGCCGCCGATGCCGCGGACATCTGCCTGCCGCACGCCTACCACCACACCGCCGGTGTCACCTGCCTTGAGGGCGGCGTGCACATCATGGTCGAGAAGCCCGTCGGCATCACCATCGAGGCCACAAAGCGCATGATGGAGGCGGCGGAGGGCACGGACCTGGTGATCGCCGGGGCCGAGCAGATACGCCGATGCCTGCCCGCCCGCGCCATCGAGTGGGCGATCAACGACCAGCGGATGATCGGCGAGCCGCGGTTCTTCACACAGGAGGTCTTCTCCTGGAACCCGCTGGACCGCGAAAGCTACAAGTTCGCGTGGCGCGCACTGAAGGTCCTCGGTGGAGGCGGGATGCTGCTGGACGCGGGCGCTCACTTCGCGGACATGGTCCAGCACGTGTTCGGCCCGGTGGAGACGGCCATCTGCACCATGCGCACGATCGATGACACGATCATCGACCTGCCGGACGTGGAGCCGCAGCCTGTGGATGTCGAGGACTACTGGACCGCCACGCTGGTGTTCGAGAGCGGCCTGACCGGCCACTGGGCGTGGTCGCAGCACGCGCCGGGGCGCAAGCTCTCCACCCGCATATACTACGGAACCGAGGGCTCATTCGCGGACAAGCAGGAGTGGATGCACCCCTTCCAGTTCGGCGCCGACCTGATCCGCAATGATGGCACCGAGGTCCCGCATGAGGACATCGAGGTGCAGTACAGCGCGTCGCTGTCTGAGGACGAGGCGGCGCGGCTGTTCCCCTACGAGATCACGGACGGGATCGCGATCGAGTGCTGGGACTTCATCGAGGCGGTCGCCGAGAGCCGCGACCCGGAGATCGACGCGGAGGAGGCGCTGCAGGCGAAGTCGCTGTGCTTCGCGCTCTACGAGTCCGCGCACGCGGGCGGCGAACCGACGTCCGTGGAGGCCGTCAAGTCCGGCGAGATCAGCTCCTACCAGGACCCGATCGACGAGTACTGGGAGATTTGAACGGAAGTCATCAGTCGCAGGTCGCAGGTCGCAAGCAAACAGCACACGGCACACGACAAACGGCGAGGGCCTGGCGGCCGTCGCCGTTGTCGTCGGCCAGGCCTTCTGTAGGACGGGCCTCCTGCCCGGCCATGCCGTCGGGCATCGTGCCGTTGCTTTGCTCTGTCCCAAAGGGCGACGGTCTGGAAGCCCGTACTACAAACAGCATGACGACTCACGACCTTAGCCTCCGCCCCGTCACCGGGAACACCGGGTCCTGGAAGCCGTAGCCGGAGTGCTCGCCGGGCGGGACGAGGTCGTCGATCCGCTCCTCCACCTCCGCGGTGATCTCGACCTCAAGGGCGCCGAGGTTGTCCTCAAGCTGCTCGGGCGTGCGCGGGCCGATGATCGGGCAGGTCACCAACTCATTCGCCATCACCCACGCCACCGCAAGCTGCGCGGCGGTGCAACCCAGATCCCCTGCAAGCTGCACCACTTCCTGAGCCAATTGAAAATTGCTGGGCCGGAACTCCGTCTGCATCAGGCGCTCGTTGCCGCGACCGGCGCGCGAATCCTCCGGCGGCTCCTCGCCCTCCGCATACTTGCCGGTGAGCACCCCGCGCGCGATCGGCGAGTAGCACACCACGCCGAGCCCAAGCTCATCGCAGGCGGGCAGAAGCTCCGTCTCGATGTCGCGGTTCGCGATGTTGTACAGCGGCTGCACCGCCGCCAGCGGGTCCCAGCTCTGGACCGCCTGCGCACCCAGCGCATCCGCCACGCGCCACGCGGGGAAGTTGCTCACGCCGACGTAAAGCACCTTGCCCTGCTGCACGAGATGGTCCATCGCCGAGAGCGACTCCTCGATCGGCGTGTCCGGGTCGGGCTTGTGCAGGTAGTACAGGTCGATGTAGTCGGTCCCGAGGCGCCTCAGTGACGCCTCGCAGCCCTCGATGATGTGCTTGCGCGATGAGCCGAACATGTTCGGCCCGTCGGCCATCGGCAGCGTGACCTTCGTGGCCAGAACGATCTCCTCGCGGCGACCATCAAGCGCCTTCCCGACGACTCGCTCGGATTCGCCCGCGTTATACTTGTCGGCGGTGTCGAGGAAGTTGATGCCCGCGTCCAGCGCGCGCTCGATCATATCCAGCGACGTGCGCTCATCGGTCGGCCCGCCGAACATCATCGTGCCGAGGCACATCTGCGAGACCTTTACGCCACATCCGCCCAGCGTCCGGTATTGCATGACCATCCCTCCTGTGAAGTAATGTTTCGACGACCGGAACGACGCCCCTCCCCTGAGGCCGCTACGCTCCCCCGTCCCCTCCCCCTTTCGTCCCGCTCCCGCCCAGGGGCGGGACGGGAGCGAGACGAGGGCGGGAGAGGGGAAACGGCGAAAGACCACGCAATTGTGACCGGAGGAGCCCGATCCCCAAGGAGAGCCCACCATGAACATCATCGTGATCTGCCTGGATACATTCCGAGGAGACATCGTCGGCGATGAGGGGGCGATGGCCGAGATACGCACGCCCGCCATGGATCAGCTTGCAGCAGAATCGGCGAACTTCGACCGCGCTTTCGGTGAGAGTCAGCCCACGCTGCAGGCCCGAAGGTCACTTATGACCGGGATGCGCTGCTACCCGTGGCGGTTCAATGTGGATCGGCGCGGGCACTGGCACCACGCCGCCGGATGGCACAGGATCCCGCCCCAGCACGACACGCTCGCCGAGATCCTCGTGCGCCACGGCTACTACACCGGCCTCGTCACCGACACCCATCACATGTTCAAGCCCACGATGAATTACACGCGCGGCTTCTGCTCGTGGGATTTCGTGCGCGGGCAGGTCGATGACCACTGGCGGGGCGGGACGCGGGAGATGGTCGAGCCGCTGATGAAGCGCGTCTGCCGCGAGCCCATCAACTGGGAGCGGCACCTGGTCATGCTGCAGTACTTCCTCAACAACCGCGACCGGCAGTCGCCCGATGACTACCTGCCCGCGCGCGTGTTCTCTCGGGCCAGCGAGTGGCTGGAGAACAATCACGCCAACGCTCCGTTCTTCCTCTGGGTGGACGGCTTCGATCCGCATGAGCCGTGGGACCCGCCCGCATCCTTCGCTGACATGTACATGCCCGATTACGACGGCATCGACTTCATCTGGCACCACCAGGGCCCCGATGCGACCGATGAAGAGATCGAGCGCGTGAAGGCCCTCTACTTCGGCGAGACGAGCTTCGTTGACGAGTGCATCGGGCGGTTGATGGCGACCATCGACGCGCTGAATCTGTGGGATGACACGATCGTGGTGCTCACCAGCGACCACGGCACGCAGATCCTGGACCACGGCGGCTTCGGGAAGTCGCCGCGTAACCTGCGCTGGTACAACACGCAGATCGCCATGCACCTGCGCCACCCGGACGGCCCCCGCGGCGAGCACTTCGACGGTTTCGTGCAGGCCCACGACCTCGCGCCCACGCTGCTGGGCCAGTGCGGGGTGCCGATGCAGATTGATGGCGAGGACATCTGGCCCATCGCCACTGGCGAGACGGACGCCGTCCGGGATCACGCGGTCATCGCCTGGGCGGACTGGGCCGAAGGCCGCGCGCGGGGATACTGCTCGGTCCGCGACGACCGGTGGAACTACCAGGTCGGCACGGGGTTCGAGGACGATGATCCGAAGCTGTATGACCTGCAGGCAGATCCACACGAGGATGAGAACGTGGTGGGCGCGAATCCTGATGTGGAGGCCATGCAGCGAGAGCGGATCGAGGCAGTGATGCGCCAGCCGCTGCCGGGCCACCATGAGGAGATGTGCACGCGGGACGTCAACGCTCCGGCGCATACCGCGAGGCGGATTCAGTTCGGGTTCAAGCAGCCGGGGGAGGAGTAAGACGTTGGAGAGGCCGGCCCCCGCGCCGGCCTGTGTCGCTGTCGTTGCGGTCTGCGAACGGCCCGCGGGCGAGACGCCCGTGCCACGGGATGTCGATGAATGCAGTCGTGAGAGGTGGCGGAGACGATGCGAGCGATGGTGCTGCACGAGCAGGCGGATATTGCCGAGAAGCCCTTGAAGCTCGAGGAGGTCCCTGATCCGGAGCCCGGGCCCGGGCAAGTCCGGATGAAGGTTCGCGCCTGCGGCGTTTGCCACACGGATCTGCACGAGGTCGAGGGCGACCTCGCGATGCACAAGCAGCCGTTGATTCCCGGACACGAGATCATCGGCGAGGTGGACGCGCTCGGCGAGGGTGCTGACCGCTTCGAGATCGGTGATCGCGTGGGCGCCGCCTGGGTCTACTCGACACCGGAGGACTGCGAGTTCCGACAGCGCGGGCTCGAGAACCTGTGCCCGGACGCCAGGTTCACCGGATGGGACGTGGACGGTGGCTACGCGGAATATGCCGTGGGCGAGGAGCAGTTCCTGTATCCCGTCCCCGATGAGATCGATGACGCTTACGCCGCGCCCCTGATGTGCGCGGGGATCATCGGCTACCGGTCGCTAAGGCTGGCGGACGCACAGAATGCGCCCACGCTGGGGCTGGTGGGCTTCGGCGCCTCGGCTCACATCGCCATCCAGGTCGCCCAGCACTGGGGCTGCGAGACCTATGTGTTCAGCCACACCGAGCGGCACCGCAACTTCGCGCGCGAAATGGGCGCCACGTGGGTCGGCGAAGTGGGCGATGACCCCGGCGTGGGGCTGCGCTCAGCGATCATCTTCGCGCCGGTCGGCGAGTTGATCCCGCCCATGCTGGAGACGCTGGAACGCGGCGGACAGCTTGTCTGCGCGGGCATCCACATGTCTCCGATCCCCCAGTTCGACTACGATCTGCTCTATGGCGAGCGCGTGCTCCGCTCGGTGATGAACGCCACCCGCGAGGATGGCGAAGGGCTGATGCAGGTGGCCGGGGAAATACCGGTCGAGACGACAGTGACGACATTTCCGCTGGAAGAGGCGAATGAGGCGCTGCGGCAGGTCAAGGAGAGCGAGGTCTCGGGAGCCGCGGTGCTGCAGATCGCCTGAACGAGTCTACGCCGCCACATCATTCCCGGGGGCATTAGCATGAAAAGACTGCTGGTCGGACTTACGGTGCTCGCGCTTGCAGCCCCGACGGTGTTGGCGCAGGAGTTGCCGGAAACGCTCCTGCGTCACGACAACTTCCTGGTCTTCGAGGCCGAAGCAGGCCAGGCGATTGCCATCGAAGTGGAATCGATCGCGAAAAGCGGCTTTCGCTACGGCGATGACATGGCGGTCGAGGTCATCAGCCCCGAGAGCGAGCGTGTTCTGCGCGAGTTAGTGCCCCTGGGCGAGAGCGCCTCGATCAGCTTTGAGCCCTCGATGAACGGCACCCATGCGGTGCGGGTCGCAAGCGGTTGGAACCTGGTGCGCGCGGGGATCTCGGGCGCTCCGTGGGCGCTGGTCGGGTGGAAGAATGTGCCCATCAACATCTCCGGGAAGATGGCGCCACTGTACTTCAAGGTGCTCGATGGTGTGGAGGAGTTCACGGTGGCGCTCTCTGCGAGCGTGACAGGTGAGGGCGCCGAGGTGACCGTATTCGACGCAAACGGTGAGGTCGCGGTCAGCCAGGTGGAGGATTACGACGCCCTGACCTCGCTGAAGATTGATGTCCCCGACGGCACAGACGGGGCGTTATGGGAGTTACGCATCACGGACCCGGAAGTCGAGGGCCTGAACCTCGATGACGTTCAGTTCTACCTTGCGGGACGGATACCGCCATTCCTCAGTCCCGATCCCGATCACGTCGAGGTCTTCGCGTCTGGTGAGCGCTACAAGCCGGATATCATCAGCGATACGGTTACCGTGGAAGACAGTGTGTCTATCAACGCGGGTGAATCGGCAAGCTTCACGTGGCAGATGCCTCAGTTTCCCGAAGACGCCGTCTACGCGCTGCGCATCAGCGGGACGGATGTGGATTACCCCAAGGAACTGATGGTGCGGATCAATGACCACGCTCCCCTGGCAGTACCCATAACCGGCAACGCTGCAACGGAGACATTCACACTGCTGCTTCCGCGGGAGATGCTTCGGGACGGCGAGAATACGATGACGCTGACTCAGGATCCGGGCGGAGGCTCGAACGTGGTAGCTGCGAAGAATATTCAAATACTCATCGGAGAGCGAATTCAGGAGTATAAGGGGTACTGACGCGACGGCGCTACCGGCCGCACGCCGCGCGATCCCGCGCCATTTCGTAGACCGCTTCGAGGCGGTGGGCGACTTCCGTGTAGTGGCGTGCCCTGGCGAACTGGCGTCCCCCTTCTCGCAGCCGCTGCGCCAGCTTTGGCTCCGACAGCACTGTATCGAGCGCCCCGGCAAGCCCTTCGGCCCCGCTCTCGGGCGGGACGAGCAAACCGTTGGTACCATCCTCGATCATGTCCGCCGCACCTGGAGTGGCCAGCGCCACCACCGGTGTCCCCACGTACATCGCTTCCGTGTAGGCCAGCGGCTGGGTCTCACTGCGGCTGGCGGTGACGAAGACATCGAACGCGGCGTGGTAGTGAGCGACTTCGCAGTGGGGGACCGAGCCGGTGAAGATTGCGCGGTCACCCAGAATCTTGCGAGCGCGTTTCTGCAGCGATTCGGCGACGCCTCCATCGCCGACCACGACAAGCCGCACATCAGGGCGGCGCTCTGCGAGTTGGGCAGCGGCATCGATCAGCATTGGCAGGCGCTTGACCGGTGAGAGGCGTCCGAGGTATCCGACGACCTCGTCATCATCTGACAGCCCAAGCTTGCGGCGCGTGGTGTTCCGCTCCGGCTCACCGAGCTTGCTGAGATCGACGGGATTGGGCACGATCTCCACCGGCACCTCGACACCGCTCTCAATGATTCGCCGGCGCATCGAGTCCACCGGTGTCGTGACAACATGGCAGTCATTGAAGAAGCGCACGATATGCTTGGTCACGACCGGCTCGATCCAGTCGCTGGGCAGAAATGTTCGCGTGGCGTAGAGTTGGTATTCGGTGTGAGCGGTGGAGACGACGGGAAGATCGCGGCGATGTCCGACGCGCTGGCCCCATTTGCCCACCCACGCCGGGTGCTGGCTGTGTACCAGGTCGAAGTCCAGCTCATCAAGCTCTCGCACAAGCTGCAGGCAAAAGGGCAGCGGCAGCGCGAGCATGTAGTCCACCTCGCCCGGCACACGCACGGACGGGTAGTGATGCACCATCGGGTCGTCCTCGAACGGATCGTCCCCATCCGGCGCGGGCGCGAAAACGTGGACTTCGTGCCCCACCTCGCTGAGGCCGAGGCGGTAGAAGTGCGTGACGTTCGCCACTCCGTTCAGTGACGGTGGATAGGTATTGGTAAACAACGCGACTCTCATGCATTCACCCGGGGCTGACTGGTGGGGGCGTGAGAGGTACGATAACACAACGCGGCCCCGACTGACAAGAGCGAGACGAGCGCGCCAGGCCCCTATTCAGCCTCCGGCGGCCACCAGTTCGTCCCGGCGATATGCGTTACATTTTGATCATCGTTCAGGTAGTAGATTGTGAAGATGTGGCCGTCATCAAGCTGCACGGAAATCGGGTAGCCGTTGTCGCCGCCATGCCCCTGGCCATCGGCTCGCAGCACGATCTCATTCTCCAGGTCCCACGTATGTCCACCGTCATCGCTGAGCACCGCGCGGATGCCGATCGGATCGCGTCGATATCCGTACGTGCACAGCAGCCGCCCGTCATCGAGCCGGATGACGTTGCACGGATAGCCCCAGATGCCACTGTCCTGCGGGTGGCTCCATGTCTTGCCACCGTCCGAGGAGAAGCACTGGTACGTGTTGTACTTCCCCGCGGGACTCGTGCGCATCATGCAGATGATCTCACCGAGACCGTTTTCACACAGCGCAGCCTCCCCGAAGCTGATCCTGTCACCGAGCGGTCGGGCGACCTCGACGACATCCCACGTCTTCCCGTTGTCCTCCGAGCGCACCGCCCACGTACCGTTCGGCGCCCCGTTCGCATAGAAGCAATAGATCGCTGTCATCCACAGATCGCCGCTTCGGAGGAATGAACTTGCGAGGTGATAGCCCATGCTGCCGCCGGGCACCGGCGATTCAAGCTCGATCAGCTTGCTTTCACCATCCTCCGGCTCGATCCGCACGCGGGGATCGCCGAGGTACGCGACGGTGCCCTCCCGCACGTGCCGCCACTTCCGCCCGCGCTCCTTGATCTGGGGGAGCTGCTCCTCCGGGACGTAGACCCAGCCGCGCGCGTGAGGTGTAATCACTGTCCCATCCTCGCGCACCCGATCGGATCCTCGATAGATCTCATCGGTCGGTTCCCACGTATACCCTCCATCGCTGGAGATCGCGCCCGATGAGCCGCCGGTGTTGTCGATGTGCGAGCGCCGCGCGCGCGTACCGAACCGCGCGAACAGCCGTCCGTCGTCAAGCTGCGCCAGCGACGGGAAGCACGCGTAGACGCCCTCCTGGCGGTAGATCACCACATGCTCGGCGTCCGGCCACGTTTCGACCCTCTCGCGCCACGATGCGGCGCGCACGCGCTTCCAGTAGCCCTCGCCGGTGAAGGCGCTTGCGATGGAGCCGAAGCCGATGAGTTGCCGCCCGGCGTGCGCCTCGTGGGTGAAGGCCCCCCAGCCGTCGATCGCGAGTTCGCCGTCAACCCACACCTCGATCGAGATCCCCGCTATCCGTATCAGGTAGGCGTGGAAGGCGTCGGTTGTGTCCATCGCATACGTGAGGCCGGAGTTGTTCAGTTCCACGCGGTCCGGGTAGAAGGTCACGCACTCTTCGTGTACGCCGTCGGCGATGAGCACGGAGTTCGCGGAGCGCCCGCTGCAACTGACCGCGCGCATGGTCACCTCGACCTCGCCGCCACGTTCGGGGCGGGCCGGCCACTGCCGCTTGAAAAAGCGAAGCTGCGCGTGCTCTGTGCCCGCATCCACGATGTGCAGGCCGTCATCGGTCAGTTCCGCGCTCGTGCTATCTCCCGGATGGCCTCCCCACCCGGCCTGACCCGGCATCACATCTGCCTCATACACGACCTCCCAGTCATCTATCGGCGCGTCATCAGCCTGCGCGCAGACGCACAGACCCAGCAGGATCGCGGCCATCACGATACGCATCAGTCCGTCCTCCCGAAAGAGAGCGTCAATCCACCATCACCAGTTCGTAGTATCGCCTCGCGGCAATTGCAATGGTCCTCTTCTTCAAGTGCATCGGAATCGCCTACCGCGCCTCAGCATCCTGCTCAGCCCCGGATGCGGGCAACTCAACGATCACGTTCTTCCCGTCGCGGACGGTCAGGACGACCGCCCGGGCGTCCGTCTGTATTCCCTGGCCCCACGGAGCCGGGACCGCCATCGCCTCGTCTCCGCGATTGACCGCGACCACGGTCTCCCCCACCATGACCCCGTCAAAGCTCTCGTTGCCGACGCTCTCGACACGCGGCAACTCATCGCCGGCCGCGCCGACGACCAGCGGGACCATGAAGGTCGCTTCGGTAGCCGGTTCGGACTTCAGCTCGATCAGGCCGATCTCGGCGTCCTCCTCCGGGGTAAGATCGCGCGTGGGGTGGACGTATCGCGGCATGTAGCGGGTGCTCTCGATGGATAGAGCCTGCGGCTGCAAGGGGAGCACATCAAGCTGCGCGTCATTGCGGGTTATCCGGGGTGTACCACGCGGCTGCTCGACTTCGCCCAGGTGGTGCAACAGCCACGAGAACGTCCGCGGCTCATCCGCCGCCAGCCGGTCATGGACGACAGCCAGATCGCGACCTGCCAGCACGAAGGTACGCTCGAAGCGCTTCAGCCCCAGTTCATCCGGATATGCCGATGATGGATCGGCCTGGATGATCGTCACGCCCTGCTCGCTGGTGAAGCCGGTGATACGAGCGCGGCCCGGCTTCGGCGACGGCCACATCTCGCCATCCCCGTATTGGCCCTGACCGTCCACGAGGATCGTGTTGTGATTGCGCGTGAGCTTCTCGTAGGTGTAGCCGGGATCGATCGCGAGAGTTTCGCCGCGACCGAACAGTACGAAGTGGCCTTGCTCCGGATGATTGTGACCGGTCCCGCCGATTCCGTAGCGCTCACACAGCTTCGCATAGAGGTGGCCGCCCAGCGGTCTGCTCACGAAGGCCGCGTACGTGGCGTCCTCCTCCCATGAGGTGCGGGCGAATACGGTTTCAACGTCCTCGTAGTAACGCGCAGTTGGCTCTGCCTCAAAGGGATCGGCTGGTTCGATGGTCTCATCCAGATACAGGAAGTCGTACGCCTTAAAACTGGGACCGGGATTGAGCAGATCCGCGATCCCCTGGGCCACCGGGTCCTGGTAGCGCTGCGCCTCCCACAGGAGCGTGAAACGTGGCGGCAGGTGCCTGGGCACGCGCGTGTCCTCGAGCGCAGCGGTCAACTTCATCCCGGGGAAGAGATGGTGGAAGCGGAAGACGGCCTGGCCTTCAAGTCCGGTGTCGGCCCAGGGGACATCGACGCCGCTCAACTGCTCGTAGAGGCTGACCATCATGTAGAGAGTGGGCATCGAGAAGTCCCAGTACGCCGGGCCCTCGTGGAAGGAGCCGTCGGGGCTGAACGAAAGAAAGGTCCGCTCCGCGCGGTCCCAGGCCCACGCCAGCCAGTCGCGGGCCTCCGGAACCTCACCGTAGACCGCCGAGGCCGCGAGGATCAGCGACAGGTGGGCGAACCAGTAGTGGTTCTGCTGGAAGTTCAGCCCGCCTCCGGTGTGCCCGGCCAGCGATGCGTCGTAAACCGCGGTAGCCTGCCGGCAGATCGCCTCGCGCACATCCGCTCGAAGGTCCTCCGGCAGCTCATCATACAGCCAGTCGTAGGTGAGAGCGACGCCCTCCATGAAGTATTCCGCGTCCAGGTCCACGCCGACATCAGGGTAGGTGGCCGCGGCTTCGAGCCAGGCGATGAGCGCCTCCAGCTTCTCCGGCGACGGCTCAAGCACGTGTGAGAGCGCGTAGGCGGGCAATCGCCGGAATGCGCCACCGTTGCGTTTACCGGGGGTGTAGGTCGGGGGCTTGCGTGTAAGCACGCCGGCCGGCTCGTAGAACTTCTGCACGCGCTCATCATCGAGACGTTCGCGCATGTGCGGGATGTCCCCGGCGGTGAAGAGCATGCGCGGATGCTGGTCTGCCAGCTCCGGAAGCATCGGCTCGCGCGGCGGCTCGATGGTGTTGCGGCGCACGAGTATGCTCCTGATGACGCTGCCGGGCGCCTCGCGCAGGACGATGCTGAGGGTGTGCTGCCCGGCCTCCTCGATGCTGAACCCAGCGCCCCGTTGGCCCATGGCATCCACCGGCGGTGTGATCGGCGCAGAATTACGCTCGCCATCGATCTCCAGCCAGTAAGAGTCGGTCCCCCGGTTCGGAGCAGATGCTTCGACCATCAGCGTGTACGAGCCGGGCTCGAGTTCGCGCTCGAATGTCAGATGGAAGTCGCGCTCGGTAGTGAGTATGACGGTCTGCCCGTCGCGCTCCTCGACAGTGAAGCCCTCGCCATGTTCGGCCATCTCCTCCCCCACGTACTCGAACACGGGAGCCGAGCCGAGGATCGGTGTGTCCATCAGGTGCTCGATATCGACACCCGAGAATGTCCCGACCACCAGCGTCGCCAGCAGCACTTCCTTCATCGACGGCACCTCCGGGTGCGGCGAAACTGCTATCACCAATGCGTTTCGCGCCAGGCATACCGGGACCGACCGTTCAACGAAGCTGGCGCGCGATGTCGTCTGCGACGGGTTCACCGTTCTGGCACAATACTCCGGCAGCCAGCGACGGGTCGGCCTCGATTGCTTCGTCAATGCCCAGGCTCGCCATGGCCAGCGTGTAGGGCAATGTCGCGTCCTCCAGCGAGAGGGTTGCAGTCTGCGGCACCACACCGGGAATGTTGGGCACCACGTAGTGTGTGACGCCCTCCTCCGTGTAGGTCGGATCGCTGTGGGTTGTCTTGCGCACGGAAGTCTCGATGGCGCCCGCGAGGTCTGCGGTGACGTCAACGATCACCGAACCGTCGCGCATGGACCGCACCATCTCACGCGTGACGACGTGCTCGTCAGAGTTTTCCGGGACGGTTGCCCCGTTCACGACGAGGCGGGCGCCCTGAACGGCCCGCTCGACGAGATCCTCATTCGGTGGCTCGACGGCGGCCCCGGGGAGACGCTCGCGCAACTGCTCTCTCCGCGCCTCGACCAACTCGAAGATGGTCACCGCGGCGTTGAGGGCGAGCGCGACCCGGGCTGCGGCCTCGCCGACTACCCCGCCACCGATGATAACCACCGCGGTCGGATCCGCGCCGGGGACATCGCCGACAAGCACTCCGGGGCCTCCATGCACCGTCTGTAGAAGCTGCGCGCCGATGAGGACCGACATGTGCCCCGCAATGCGGCTCATCGGGGCCAGCAGGGGACGCGAGCCGTCATCGAGGCGCACGCGCTCGAAGGAGATGGCGGTCATCCCTCGCTCCACGAAGGCTTCGGCGAGCCACGGGCGCGTCTCGGTGTGCGTATAGCCGAAGAACGCGCCGCCCTCGCGGAACAGTTCGCACTCTGCCTGTGTGGGTTGCTTCACCTTTACGATCAACTCGCCTTCGCCCCAGGTCGTGGCGGCGTCGGGGGCAATCTGCGCACCGACCTCGCGGTACTCTTCGTCGGGGAAACCGGCACCGGCGCCGGCGGCTGTCTCAACGAGTACCTCATGCCCCGCGTTGATCACCTGGCGGGCACCACCGGGCGTGATTCCGATGCGGTTCTCGTTGTCCTGGACCTCATTGGGCACTGCAACGCGCATGGTGGGCTTCCCTCCGGGAACGAGAGTTGGCAGGAGTGTAACCTGCAGTCTTTGAAGGGTCAAGGTTGCTACGTGGAGGTACGCAGGCGCCGAGAGCGAAGAGGACCGGGGTTGATCGGCGATCGCCGGGAGGTCCGCGTAAAGCTGCACGATATCGATTGTGAGGTATAGATGATGCGGATGTCGTGGATCTGTCCGGTCGGGTTGCTTCTCACCGCAACAGTGCGCTAGGCCGCCCTTGAGGCGACGGTCATGCAGGTCCGGCGAAACGGGCGGCTGCTGGTGCCGGGTCCCGGTGGGTTTGAATTGACCGGCGCTACCGTCGAATGGAACCCTGCGGAGCAGGGCGTCGTTATTCCACATGGAACAAACATGATTGCGATGTAGGAGAACAACTACGTTGCGATGATCAACGGGTATGAGCGACCTCTGGACGTGCCGCCGCGCAACGTGGGAGGACGGGTGCACATCCCGCTGCGGTTCGTCGGCGAGGCGCTGGACCGCGGGGGCAATTACACCGGCGGCGCGACCTACCTGACTGCCGCCGGCCAACAGGACATCGTGTTGTACATCAGGGATGGTCGGCGGCCCCCGCCACCACCGCCTGGTTCCGGAGAGATCCTGCCCCAGAGTGATGATCGCTCTCTGACCGATTCGGATCTGCAGTACAGTGGAAACTGGCGTCTGACCCTGCCGCGCAACGAGATCCATGCGCGTCACGGGCGCCCATTTACCAACTCGCAAATCCGCGCGCATTTTCAGGGTACGGGATGGTATTCGACCAATCCAAACTTCCGCGAATCATGGCTTTGGCAAGTTGAGGCGCGCAACGCGGTCTTCATCCGGGAGTACCAACAGCGTGTCCACGGTTCCCCGGCGACCGCGCCATGATCGCTGATCGGAGGGGAAGTGCCATGAGACGCATTGGGGCAGTATTGTTGCTGACTGCCGCGCTACTTCTCGCGGCAGCAGGCTGTCAGGACGCTGTGTCAAGAAGCAAGATGGATCAAGCGTCGGCTGAGACACCCGCCGACGCCCCCGATTCTGGTGGTGAGGATGTGGAAGCGGCCGAAGAGCAGGCCGGGGCCGTGTGCGAGGAGGGACAACAGGCGGCATCGAGCGAAGAGCCCACCGAGGACGCTGAAGGCAGTTCCACCGCGGACGGTCACGACACCGCTGCCGGCCCCGAAGAGGAGCCGGCCGGCCTGCCCGGCGAAATCCTCCCACAAAGCGACGACAGGCCGCTTGAGAGCAGTGACTTCATGGGCCTGACCAACTGGGAACTCACACTCGCCCGCAACGAGATCTATGCCAGGCACGGTCGGCCATTCCAGAACCCGGACATCCGCAAGCACTTCGAGCAGATGGACTGGTACTCGCCGGATCCGGACTTCAATAAAGCGTGGCTGTCCCTGCTCGAGCGCAAGAACGTGGACTCAATTCTTAATCACCAGAATCTCTCGTTCGGCAGACCTGCGACGCATCCAGGGCCACACGACTGAGATCACATAGCGGTAGGGCCCTCGGTCTCGCCATTCGCTGCGGGAGGCCTCGATGATGCAAATCAGGGCGACGCTCGCGGTTGTGATTGTGCTTGGAATCTATGTGACCGGTTTTGCGGCCGCGGATAGCGCGAGCGTCGTCCTGACATCACACCCGGAGGGAGCGAAGATCTATGTGAATGGCTACTATAAGGGCCACTCCCCCACGACGGTCACGGTCGGGTCCGCAGCGACCGAGGCGAAGTCTTATGCCTGCACTCTGCACTGCCCGGCTTCAAGAAATGGGAGGCACCCGTGAACCTTGCCGCCGGACAGAGCAAGTCGCTGTACGCGAGCCTGGAGCGACTGCCATCGGCAATCGGGGGCCGGATTGTGTGCATCGACCCCGGGCATCCGTCAGAAACCAGTGCCGGCACAACCGGCCCGAGCGGTGTGGCGGAAAACCACATCAACTGGGTGATAGCGGGGAAGTTGAAGGTGAACATCGACGACGCCGGTGCGTCCGTCGTGATGACCAAACAGAGCGAGAACGAGCATGTCACGAACCGCCGCCGGGCGGAAATAGCGAATGCAGCAAACGCGGATATCATGATCCGCCTGCACTGCGACGCCGCTCCCAGTCGGGGGTTTTCGATCTACGCGCCCGACAGGCAGGGCACGCGCTACGGGGTGACCGGGCCCGATCAGTCGATCATCGACGCCAGCACCGCCGTAATGGGCCCCTTCTACGAGGGCATGAAATCGGTGCTGTCAGGGACACTCCCGGGCCGCGGCACACACGGCGATTCTGCGACGTGCGTGGGCTCGCGACAGGGGGCACTGACGGGCTCGATCTTCTCACAGGTACCGACGCTGACCATCGAGATGTGCGTGCTCACCAACGCACAGGACGAGGCATTCATCGCCAGCCCCTCGGGCCAGCAGACGATGGTAGAGGCGCTGCGCGAGGGGCTGGAGCACGTCTTCGCCGAGCGGTGAGCAAGCCGGGGACACTAAGTGGGGGGCGCGGGGCGCGTAGCCAGCCATACCGCGATGACGACCGCGACCGCGCCGGCCACGAACGTCCACGTCAATGGCTCGCCCAGAAGCGCCCACCCAAGCACCGTGGCCAGGGGTGGAGCGATGTACTGCGTGGGACCGAGGACGCTCGCGTCCACCAGCCCCAGCGCGGCATACCACATCAGCATCGCGACGGTCGTCGGGAAGATCCCCAGCCATGCGATCGCCAGCCACTCCGGCGCCTCCAGCACCAGGTCCGGCTTCCGGGCCAGTGCGACGATGATGAGCATCAGCGCCCCGGTGATCAACGTGATGGTCGCCGTCTCCGGACCGCCGTGGCGCCGGACGTAGCGCTTCCCCCAGACTGTGTACGCCGCCCAGCAGATCGCACCGCCAAGGGCCGCCAGCGAGCCGCGGGCGTTGCTGGTCACCGGCAGCTGCTGCGGTGGAGTACGCCCGATCACGATGATTGCGCAGCCGGCCAGACCGATGAGCAGGCCGATGAAGCGCACCGTGGGAACGCGCTCGCCCAGGAAGATGGCGAACACAGCAATGAAGATTGCGTTCGCGTTGAGGATCAGCGCACCGTTGATCGAGCTGGTGAGGCTCGCGGAGATGAACACGAACACGCCCATCCCGAAGATGCCGACCGCACCGAGGCCGGTGAGAGGAAGCAGGTCGCGCGTCGCTTCCATGAGCCGGTTCCAGCGCCCCACGAGCGCGAGAAAAAGCACGCCCGCTGCCGCACCGATCGAGAACCGCAGGGCTGCGGTAAGGAGCGGGTCAACGCCGCGGCCGGCGGTAGCGTAACGTGCTGCGACGAAGACGCTCGACCACAGAGCGCTCGCGGCAAGCCCCAGCAGAAGCCCCTTCGCGCGATCGCTCATGACCGTGGTGGGGGCAGCAGTTCCAGCCTCGCCTGCGCTTCGGTCGCCGCCGCGGATGCAGGGTAGTCCTCGACAATCCGCCGCAGCGCATTCCGGGCGCCCGCCGCATCGTCCAGCCGGCCTGCCATCAGCGCCGCCGCCTCCAGCAGCGCTCCGGGAGCGTGCATGCTCTCGGGGAAGCGCTCCACCAGCGACAGCCACGTGTCGGCGGCCTTCGAAAGATCGCCCTGCGCGCACCGAAGCTCGGCCAGGTCGGCCAGTGCGTCGTCGGCCAGCGGCTCGCCGCGCGTTCCGGCAATCTCCAGCAGCAGGTCGCGGGCCATGCGCGTGTCGCCGCGGTCGCGCAGCTTTATCGCCTCGACGTACCGCGCCTCCGCGCTGCCCTCGCCGTCGAGATTCTCGCGTATGAAGGCCAGGCGCTGCAGCGCATCATTGGCATGCTCGGTCTGCGCATACTCCTGCGCCACGAACCCGAACCGCTCCCGCGCTTCCTCGAGATCTCGTCGCCGCAGCGAGATCTCCGCCAGCCGCAACGCCGCCCGGGCGGGGTCGCCGCCTCTGTCGGATGCCTGCTGCGGTGCTCCCCCCCCGGGTGGGAGCATCCCCGGTGGCAGTGGTGGCAGTTCGGACAGTGGCGTCCCCGGTGGTCCGTCCTCAGCATCCTCCCCCGCGAGTTCTGCGTACGCGCGCTCAGCCTCGTCGAGACGCCCGCTCGCGAAGAGCCAGTCCGCCATGCCGCGGCGCGCGGCGGCCGTGTAGCGCGGGTCGCCTCCCGCGATGGAGAGCAGCTTCTCCCAGGTCTCGCGCGCCTCGTCGAGACGGCCGGCACGATCCGTGAGCAGCCGGGCGCGCAACAGAAGCGCTTCGGGATGCGATTCGAGCGTCGCACTCGTCTCAAGCGTCTCGAGCGCTGACTGCCACTCGCCCCGCTCCCGCTGCAGTCGCGCCAGACTCAGAGCGACATTCGCACGCTCCACCTCGGGCATCTGCATCTCAAGTGACATTTCGAAGAGCGAGACGGCAAGTTCCTCATCTCCGCGCATGTTGGCCTGGCGGGCCATGTCAGCAACCGCGCTGCCGGCGTGCGTCACCTCGGCCAGGAGGTCAACTGCTGTCTCCCGGTCGCCCGCTGCCATCAGCACACCTGACAGCGCGAGCCTCTCTGCGTCCGAAAGGGCATCGGCCTCGCTCAGGTGGCGTCGCACGGCGGCCAGCACCGTCTCGCCGGCGATCTCGTCGGTCACCAGGCGCTCAAGCTGCACCCCGACCGACCGGGCGGGCGTCCCCTCCTGATCGAGCGCCTTCAGAAGCTCTCCGGTCGCCTCTTCGTAGCGCAACAGGTCGATGTAGGCCCGCGCCATTTCGTAGGCCATGAGTCCGTCATCGCCGGAGACCTCACGTGCCCGCTCAATCGCCTCGACGCGGGCGTGATGGAGTGAATGTCTGCTCAGCGCCCGGTCGAGCGACTGAACGGTATTCGGCTCAGCCGGGTCATATCCACACGCCTCTTTGAGCAGCGCGATCGCCTCATCGGTCTTTCCGCGCTCGACAAGCACCTCCGCGAGCGTGCGTTGCGCGCCGCGGTGCTCGGGAGCCAGTTGCAGGGCCTCGCGCAGCGCGGACTCGGCCTCATCGAGCCGCTCGGCATCGAGCGCGGTTTCCGCCAGGTCCACGCGCACCTCCGCGTCATCCGGCAGAAGCTCGGCGAGCCGCCGCAGGTGCGTCAGCGCCTCCCCCGCATCGCCCTCCCATCGCGCGGCCTCGGCCAGGAAACGAAGCGCCGCCTCCGGCTCATCGCCCTCGGCGTCCTCGCGGAGCTTCTCCCGCAGTGCATCGGCCGTCCCGGCCTGCACGGCGGCCTCATGGACCAGTCGCATCGCGGGCATATAGCCGGGGCTGTCGGCAAGTATCTCCCAGCCAATCTCGCCGGCTCGCCCGGGCTTACCTGCATCCAGCAGACGGTTCCCGATCCGGAGGCTGACCTGCCGCCGATACGGTAGCCTTTCGATCTCGCGCGCGACCTCGAGCGCCTGCTCGTACGTCCCCTCTGCCATGAGAACCGACGCAAGCGTCTGGCGCGCCTCGCGATGCCAGGCTTCGTGGCTGTCGTGTGCCAGCAGTGCTCGCAGGTGCTCTGTAGCGGCTTCAAGTTGGCCGGCCTCACGCTCGATGCGGGCCAGTCCGATCAGAGCCGCCCCGACCTGCGGGTCATCCTCGCCCAGTACCTCCACCAGCCGCTCCCACGCCCCACGCGCCTGGTCGGTCCTGTCGTGGCGGGAGGCCAGCCATCCGAGCCGCTGCAGGCACTGCCGCAGCCAGTGGCCGCCGCCCTCCAGTTCACGTGCGCGTTCAAGGGCCTCCGTGGCGCCATCGACGTTGCCGAGTTGCTCTCGCGTCTTCGCCAGCGCGAGGATCGCCGCGGCGCGCTCCTGGTCGGTTTCGGCGACCGCGATCGCGCGTTCAAGCGCCTCCTCGGCCTCCTTGTGGCGCCCGGCCCGGGTGTGCTGGTGCGCCTCACTTACGAGCGCGTCGTAATCAGGCGCGTCCTGCGCCGCGGCTACTGAGGCGCTGAGGAACACGCACACGGCCAGCAGGGCGTGTCTCATTGTGGCGGCTCCTCTCCCAGGCGCCGGTAGTACTCGCGGACGAGGTCCTCGTACCCGCGGGGGAGGGGCCGCGATCCGCGACCACGCTCGACCTCCACGGGTGGGTGCGGGGGCAAGCTCGCGGCGCGGGCGGGGGGAGACGGCGGTGGCTCGAACGCCTCGGGCCGCTCCGCCTTGCGTTCGGAGCGCTCCTTTTCCTTCGTGTACAGCGATCGCTGCGCTTCGAGCATCTTCTCGAGGATCCGCTCCTGCCGCTCCACGGTCTCGCGCTTGATCCGGCCTGAGCGCAGATCACCCTCGACCTTCTCCATCTCCTCGGGGGTTTCGCCAAGCTGATCCGCGACCGGCTTCGTGCCCTCGCCCTCGCGGCCCTCCTGCAGCATCTTCTTGAGTGCCTGGCGGATCATCGACTGCTCGTACGCCATCTGCGAGAGGCTCATCCCGGGGCGCTGGCCCTGGCGCCGCTGGCCGGACTGCCCGGGCTTCTGCGCCTGCCCGGTCTGCTGGTTGAGCTGCTGCTGACGCTGCGCGAGGGACTTCAGGCGCTCCATGTATTGTGACAGCGCGGACTGCGCCGATTGCTGCGAGAGTTGCTCATCCGTCTCCAGCAGCAGCCGCGCCACTTCGTTGAGCCCGGTCATCGCGTTGCGCCCCCGCATCAACGCGGATGTCAGGTCGGCGCCCTCCACGTCGCGCGCGGCCTGAGCCATCGCGTCCGCGATGACCTGAGTGGACGAAGCGAGCGCGGGGTTCATCGCGGGCGTCTGACCCGCAAGCTCCTCGATGCGACCGGCGAGCTTACGCGTCGCCACCACCAGCGTGGTCTGGCGGCGGCGCAGCGGGTCGATCGGCCGCTTGTCGCGAAGCAGGTCGGTCCGACGACGCTCGCCAAGCTCCCGCACGTCCTCGCCAAGCGTCTCCTGCGAGTGTGAAAGAGACAGCGTGTCGCGCAGCATCTCCGCCAGCTTCCTGCGGGCCTCTGCGGTGAAGTCCGATGCAAACTGCTCGGCCAACTCGGCCAGTTCCGACGCGGCCCGGTGCAGCGAGCGGCCGGCCTGGCTCTGCGGCTCCGCGGCATCCGAGGGGCTTCCGCGGCCGAGTGCGCTGGCCGCCTGACGCATCTGCCCGACCGGCTCCTCGTGCCGGAGGCGATCTGCGATGGCGCCGAGTGAGACCGCCAGGTTCTCGTCGATCTCCCGCGCCGACTCAACGGCTGCCTCGATCCGCTCTGCCAGTGGCTCGGTGTCCCGCGCGAGCCCCCGCTGATCGCGCTCGGTCTTGCGCGATGCCTCAGACCGCCCCGCGGACAACTCTCCGGTGCGCTCGGAAAGCTCGCTCTGGCGCTTCGCCAGCTTTTCGGCCTGGCGGCGAAGCTGCTCAAGCATCGCCTCCATCCGGGCGCGCTTGAGGAGCGAGAGGGTCTGCTCGAGGCGCTCGGTGAAGCGCTTTTGCGCCTCCCGCGCGGCCTCAAGGCTCATGCGCATCTCCTCCATGTCCTGGGCCTGCACCGCATTCTGCAGCTCCTCGAGGGCCTTCCGCAGGTCCTCGTCCATCACATCGCGCATCAGCTCGTGCAATTCGCGAACCTTCTCCACCAGTTCGGGCGACAGGTCCTTCTGAGCCTTCAGCTCCTGCTCGGCCTCGCGCATCGCCTCTTCGAGGCGCCCGGCCTGCTCCTGGAGCCGCCGCGCTGCCTCCTGCAGCTCCATCCCCGGCCGCGTGGGCATCTCGCGAGCCTCCCCCGCCTCGCCGGGCCTCGTCTGCATCTGGCCCTGCGCGCCCTCGATCGCCTCGTCAAGCTGTCGCTCAAGCTCCCGCGCGGTGCGCTGTAATTGCTCCATCGCATCCGCCTCTTTGCGCTGGGCCTCCTCGACCGGTGACTCGGGCTCGCGGGCAGGTTCTTCGCCCGCGATCTGCTCCAGCCGAATCCGCAGGGGCTCGCTGAGGGCGGTCTTCGGCCCGGCCACGGCATCGTTGTCGGTGGCCGAGGCGCGGACGATCAACTCCCCACCCGGCTGCAGTCCCACGCCGGTGGGATTGAGGCGCGCGGAGGCCGAGGTCGATGCCCCGGGGGTGAAATCAAGTGGCATTGAGTGCCAGTCGTCTTCATCGCTGAGACGCATGCGCAGGCCGAGGGCACTGATCCCGTAATCATCGCCCGCCGCGACCGTGATCCCAACCGGCTCGGCCATCTGGAGCGTCACGTCACCGTCCGGCCGGGTGATCCGCACATGGGGCCTCGCATCTGCGATGGGCACGATCTCGCGCCAGGACGTCGCGGTGGCGTCCTCCCTGGCCCGGGCCCGCAGGCGCCAGCGGATTGGCTCGGAGAGCCGGACAGCATGGCTCACCCGGCCGCCGGATGCCTGGGGCAAACGGGCTGTCGCCCCCGCCTCGGTTTCGAGAGTCACGCGCGCATCCTCACGACTGCACACGCCCGAGATAGTGATCTCACTTCCCAGAGGCGCGCGGATCTCGTCCTGCGGGTCCCCGATGGTGCGGCGAGGCAACCCCGTGTGCGAGGGCGGCGCAATGGCGACAGACAGATCGAAAATACGCGGTGGTGGCAGTGGTTCGGGTTGAGGGCGGTCGTCCACGACCGGGGGCGCTGGCTGGACCGGCTCCGGCGCCCTGCTGACGGGCGCGGCCGCCCACGCCAGAGCGGCGGCGCCAAGTCCGAGCGCGGCGATCAGAGCCGAGGTGCGCAGGGGGTGGGCCGGGGCTGCGCGAGCCACCGGAAGATCATCGAGCGCGTCCGCGGCCTCATCGGCCACTCTCAGCGCGTGGGCTTCCGAGCGCGGAATTCGCCCGGGCTCGCGGGTGAGCAGGTCAACGGCGGTGGCGACGCGGTCCTGCAGGAAGGGGAAAGCCCTCTCGATCGCCAGCGCGGCGTCGATCGGCTTGAGGGGCATCGCGGCCTTGATGAGAGTCGGTAGCGCGACGGAGGTGACCAGGGCGAGCCGCACCAGCGGCGTGCCGAGGGCCTCCCGCCCCAGTGCGAGGACGAGGATGGTAATCAACGCACCCGCGAGGGCCAGCCCCAGCAGCAGCCCGCTGCCCGCGCCAATGAGCCGGCGCCGGATCAGGTAGGGCCGCATTGCGCCCAGCAGCCTGCCTCGCGCTGATCTCACGCCTCAGGTCCTCCTGTGCCCTGCGCCCGGGCATCCTCGCCTGGACGCCGATGGTGGGGTATCCTCAACTTGACGACGGCGGGCCGCTCTCGCCAAAGGCGCTCTCCTCGTGGTCAAGCCACACGTCCTGCATACGGAACTGGCGGTTGTACATCTCCGCGTAAACCCCGTCCCGGGCCATCAGTTCTTCGTGGCTGTCCTCTTCGACGATCTCCCCACCTTCGATGACCACGATCTTATCGGCATCGCGCACCGTGGAGAGTCTGTGCGCGATCACGAAGGTCGTGCGATCGTGCCGGAGGTCGTCGAGGGCCTTCTGGATGAGCTGCTCCGCCTCGGTGTCCACCAGGGATGTCGCCTCATCCAGAATCAGAATTCGCGGATCGGCCAGCAAAGCCCTTGCAATGGCGATACGCTGCTTCTGCCCGCCGGAGAGTTTGACACCGCGCTCGCCGATCATCGTATCGAACCTCTCCGGCAACTCCTCGATGAACTCCGTCGCGTAGGCCCGACGCGCGGCGTCCTCGATCTCCTCATCTGTCGCGTCCAGGCGCCCGTAGCGGATGTTATTGCTGACCGTGTCGTTGAACAGGAACGTGTCCTGCAGGACGATCCCGATCTGCGAGCGAAGGCTGTCGAGCGTCACGTCTCGCACATCGCGGCCGTCCACGAGCACTCGCCCCTCTGCTGTGTCGTAGAAGCGCGGGATGAGGTTCACCAGCGAGGTCTTGCCCGCGCCGGATCGCCCGACGATGGCGACGGTCTCCCCCGGTTCGGCTTCGACGGAGACGCTGTTGAGCACCACTTCGCCCGTGGCGTAGCGGAAGGTCACGTTCTCGACGGACACGCGGCCGTCGAGGCTGGGAAGCTCCTCGGCGTCGGGCTTCTCCTCGACCTCCGGCTCCTGGTCGAAGAGGTCGAAGATCCGCGCAAGTGACGCAAGCGCGCGGTTGAAGACATTGTGCACCCGAACGAGGCTGCGAATAGGATTGTAGAAGTGCTGCATGTAGGCCAGGAAGGCGACGATCGTGCCCGGCGAGGCATCGCCGGTGGTCGTCATCCGCGCGCCGAAGTAGATCACGCCGATCAGGCCCAGGGTGGTCAGAAAGCCCATGGCCGGGAAGAATGTGGACCACAGCCAGATGCCTTTCACGGACGCCTGGTAGTACTCGGTGCTGTCCGTCTCGAAGCGCTCGTACTCGTGCTCCTCACGATTGAACGCTTTGACGACCTGGACCCCTTCGAGGCTTTCCTGCAGACGGGAGTTGATGTCCCCGAGTTCCTCGCGGATCTTCTCGTAGAGCGGGCGGATGACACGCGCGAAGACAATGACGCCGACGAGGAAGATGGGCAGGGGGGCCATGCCGATGAGCGCGAGCTTCCAGTTCATCCAGACAATGAAGGCTACGGTACCGATGACCGTCAGCGAGTCGCTGATGATCGTGTCCACGCCGTGGACGACCATGTCCTCGACGGTGTTAACGTCATTGGACACCCGCGACATGATGTCGCCGGTTCGCCGGGCCTCGAAGAAGCTCAGCGACTGCCGGAGCAAGTGCTGGTAGGCGTTCAGGCGCACATCAAGCACGAAGCGCTGGCCGAGGCGGTGCATGACGTTCATCCGCACGGCACGGAAGAATTCCTGGAGGAAGTATACGCCCAGCAATATCCATCCAAGGCGGTACAGCGGCTTGATGTCCCGGGCCCAGATCACATCATCGAAGATGCTCCTCAGCACCTGCGGAGCGTAGAGACTCGCACCGGTAGCCACGAGCATGCTGATCAGGCCCAGCAGCAGTGTGGGCCAGTGCGGGCCGAGGCGGCGCGCGAACCACGCCAGCATCCGCGTGTCAGTGATTGAGAGCGGCTCGACCTCTTCCTGTTCGAGGTCCGACTCGCGATGATGACCCCTGCGGCGTCCGTGTCGCATCTACGTCACTCCAACGGTGTGGTGGTTGTCCGGCCGGGAGCGGTGCTTCGCGGGGAGGCCTGCAGTCGGGGCTCCCCCACCTGCGACCCCCATCGCCCCGACACCTGCAACGCGTGCATTATACTGCGCCTCGGGCGCCGGTGGCAAGCGGGAAGGGCGGCGTGTGCGGCCCACGCAATCTCCCCCCTTAAAGCAAAAACGCCCGGCCAGGTGGCCGAGCGTGTTGGATTCACCCTGAGTCGAACTCACCACATGTCGGGCGTGTCGCCGCTCGGGGCCTCGTCAGTCACGACCACGTTCGCGGCACGCGGGCCCTTGGGGTCTTCCTCGATGTCGAACTCTACCTTCGCGCCCTCAGCCAGGCTCTTGTAGCCCTCACCGGCGATGGCGGAGTAATGCACGAATGCATCCTCGCCGTCCTCGCACTCGATGAAGCCGAAGCCCTTTGCGTCGTCGAACCACTTAACTGTTCCAGTCGCCATGTGTCTGTGCCTCCAAATACTTCTTTCGCAGCATCTTTGCCCGGCGCCGGGAGACAAGCTCACAAGCAGCTCGAACATCGATCCTCCGCGCGGCGTTTGGCCGCATTTCACTACACGTACACTACCACACCCGTGATCAGAGTGCAAGGCGTTCGTCGAGAAGACAAAGCTTTCGACCGATGTTATGTTTTCGTTTAGCGGAATTTCATCCACCGGAAGCCCGGTCCGAGGTAGGTCCGTCCCCCACCTGAATCGTCGATCAGTCCAAAGCTGGTATCCGCATCCTCCCGCTCTGTTTGCGATCGCTCGCGCACCCGCGCCAGGAGGTTGTGGGCCTCGCGCAACTCCGGCTCGATACTCAATACTGACTGCAACTGCTCGATGGCCTCCTCGCAGGCACCCGCCCCGGCCCACGTGGATGCCAGCGCCATGCGGACGGGGATCAGCCCCGGTTCCTCCTCCAGCACGCTCTGCCACAGGTCGATGGCCCCGTCAATGTCTCCGGCATCCGCGGCGATCGTCCCCAGATGCAGCAGCGCCGACAGGCGCACTTCGTCGCGCTCGGTCAACTCCACCGCGCGTTCGAGGGCCTTGCGTGCCTGGCGCCCGCGGTTCAAAGCGGCGAGCGACACGCCCAGATCGTGCCATGCATCATCATCGTCCGGATCGAACTCCACGGCACGCCGATACGCCTTCACCGCCTCATCGAAGCGGTTCTGTACCGCAAGCACATCACCCAGTTCGTTGTACAGCGCGGCAGCGTGCGGATTGCGTTCGATGCCGCGGCGGTAGGCGCGCTCCGCCTCTTCGACCTCGCCCCTCGCCAGCAGCCGGCGCCCGTGCTTGTGGAAATACCCGATGGTCTCGGTCGGATCCGGGGTCCCGTGCAGCACCAGCCCACACCCCAGGCAGACCCGGCCCGCCGGTGAGACCGGTCTGCGACAGGCATCGCACACCCGCACCCGTGGGCCGGGTACCCGAGTCTCGGTGGCTTGCGCCTCATCACCGGCTCGTGCGCGTGCGTGGCGGTCCAGGCGTGCGGCACTCCGCTCTCCCCGGATGACGTCGGCGACGGCATTCGCGTGGCCCGGACGCTCCCCCGGATCCGGTGAGACCGACGCGACTATCACATCGCGAAGACTCGGCGGAGTGCCTGCAGGGAGGCGCGCGATATCGAAGGTGGGCGTGTGATCCTCTGAGGCAACCGTGCCCTCGACTTCGATATAGGAGAATCGCTCGAGGCCATCGTCGGATCGGTCAACCGGCAGGCCGCCGGTGAGAGCAACGTAAAGCACAACGCCCAGAGAGTAGATGTCCGAGGCGGGGTGGATGACGCCTCTATCGCGGAATTCGGGCGCGAAGAATGCCTCCTGGCTCGCCGTGTATCGCGGGCGTTCGCGCACGGACTGCCCGTAGAGAGCGGCTATGGCGAAATCGGTGATCCGAATGCCGCCATCGGGCATCAGGAAGATGTTCTGAGGCCGGAAGCTTGTGTGATAGACGCAGCGTTGATGGGCGTACTGCAGCCCGGCGCAAAGCTGTTTGGCAAGTGCCACCACATCGCCCGGGTCCAGCGCGCCCTCCTCATTGAGCACCTCGGCCAGCGATCGGCCATCCACCACGTCGGAGATAATCGCGATATGCTCCCCGTGCAGATGGATGTGCCTGACCTCGACAATGGTCGGGTGTGTGAGCGCCTCGACCACCTGCGCGATGCGGTTGAAGGTCTTGCCCGGGCGATCCCGCACCGGCTCGTGAAAGCGCTTCAGCACAAGGCGCCGCCGCTTCTTCTCGTGCAGGATGCTGTACACGATGCCATGCGGCCCGGAGCCGACAACATCCTGCACCAGGTAGGGTCCGACGCGGGTTCGCTCACCGTCAGTCTGTTCAGTCATCTGAATCCATGCGCTATTTCGCCGCTGCGGTGGTCTGTGCCTTCATCAAGAGGAACCCACTCGGGGGCCGACGAATCTACCACACAGCTTCACGTACTGACCGCCGAGAACTGTGGGAGGCCGACGATGCCGGCTTGCACGGTCTGTGGATCGGAAGTCGATGACGACGCGAAATTCTGCCCGGAATGTGGTGCCAGTCTCCAGGAGACCGAGGGCCCATCGCCGTCGGACGCGATGGTCCAGATGGCCGGGGAGTTCGAGAGCGCGGTGCGCGAGAACCCCGAGGATGCTACTGCGCGCTACGACCTCGGCCTCGCGCGCATGTACGACCGCAAGTGGGGAAAGGCGGCCGAGCAGTTTCAACGTGTGATCGAGCTTGAAGCGGATTTCGCGGATGCGCACGCAAACCTCGCGGTATGCCTGGCGAAGCTCGGCCGCCCCGCGGAAGCGCTTGAGCACATCGAACAGGCCATCGAACTCGACCCACAGAAGAAGCGGTATCGCAAGATCCGGCGGCAGTTGACCGGCCGGACGCACTGAGGGTCAGTCGCGCGGCTCCTCCGGCTTTCCCCCACGCGCGGCGGAGCGGTCCGCGGCCAGACATACGCGCGAGGTGCGGATGCCGTCCGCTATGTCCGGCACGCAGTCGCGGTCCTCACGGATGCACTCCACCAGGTGATCGATCTCCTGCTGGAACGGGTGATGCTCCACGTCACCGGAACCGGGGGTCTCACACGGGATCTCGAAGTAGTCCTCCTGCTCGGGTGCAAGCACGCGCGAATACACCCGGTTGCCCAGCGCGGTTCCCTCGCTGCCCATCACCTTCACGTTGAACCGATACGGAGAGACGATCTCGAGGATCGATGAGGTTTTCCCGATCGCACCGGACTCGTACTCCAGCGTACAGACCGTCGCGGTGTCGTACTCGAAGCCCAGTGACGGGTTGTTGTGCGAGTGGGCCGTAACGCGCGCGACCTCGCCCATGAAGTTGCGCGCCATGTCCACCGCGTGGCAGCCGCCGGTGAGCATCGCGCTGCCGGCGAGGTCTTTCTTCGCGATCCACCGGTCCGGGCGGATGACGTCCCCGACGCCGTGCCAGTAATCCGTCTCACAGTAGAAAAGCTCCCCCAGCGCCCCGCGCTCGACGAGGTTCTTCACGTTCAGGACCTGATCGTTCCAGCGCAGCACGAAGCTCATCACGCTCTTCACGCCGGCCTCTTCGACCGCGGGGCCGAGGTCATCAAGCTCATCCTCGTGGATCCCCGCGGGCTTCTCCAGCGCGATGTGCTTGCCGGCCTGCGCGGCGGCGATGGCATCGGGAGCGTGCAGGAAGTTCGGGGTGGTCACCGAGACGATGTCCACCTCGTCATCGCCCAACAGCGCGTCGTAATCATCGTAGATCCGACAGTCCAGTCCCAGTTCGGCCACGAGCCTCTTCGCGCTGGAGCGCGTCCTGCTGGTCACGCCGACGATGCGCGTGTGCGGGTTAGTCATGTATGCCTTCGCATGCTCATACGCCACCCATCCGCACGCGTTGATGGCCGCTCCAAGTGTCTCGCTCATAGTGTTGTCCTCCCGCCGCTGAACGCGTCATTAGAAGAAACCTCGGAAGAATCTTCGCAGTCGAGGCAGTAACCGCGTCTGAAGTGTGCCTGTGGCAGTGGGGGCGAAGATCACGGCGCTCATTGACAACTGCATTCCGTCTGCCCCGGACCGCACTTCATCGGCGGCAGCTCACTTGCCGCCCAGGGACGCAGCTTGCGGATCAGACTGCGCACGAACTCCGGCGCGGATCTGCCGCACGTCCGCGACCCAAGTCGCTAGGTCTGCGCCATTGACAAGCGTGACGTTAGTGCCGCTTGCTTCCTCTCGCGCTTGCTTCGTGAAATCGCTGGTTGTCACGATGTAGCCGACTTGATACTCCTTTGCCACCCAGAGGAACTGCTTTGTCTTGCCGAGCCCGACGCGGTTACTCTCGGCATTCTGCTTGCACTGAACCACTCCACACTCATCTCCCCCAGCCCGAAGGAAGACGTCAATCCCTGCATCCCCGCTCTTCTTCGTGACCGAGGTGGAGTAACCGAAGGCGCTGAACAGCGTGGCCGTCCACTCCTCGAACTCATAGTGGTCAATCTGTTCATAGTCGGTGTCGCAGACGTAATCAATATCGCCAGGAGACTGGAGCACGCTTCGTGCAACCTGCTCCCAGGGGAACCTTCGTCGCTCAAACGACTCAAGTACTTCGCTCGGCAGATTGGCGGCAACCGCCTGCGCACGCTTGCACAAGTGGTACTCGTCAAGTTTGCGCGCAGCGTTTTTGCGCGCCTGCTCCTGCTGATGCTGGTCGTAGGCCCACCAGGCGTAATACACCACTGCCACAAGGAGGGCAGCCAGCAGTAGCCCGCGAGCGACGGCCCATGCGGGGTCGTCCGTATGTACGGCGTCGCTCACACTGCTGATCAGCACGCAAACAGCGCTTAGGACGACGTAAACCAGACAGCAGCCGCCAGCCTTGCGCCCCCAATCGGGCAATGGCTCGGTCGCGCCCCCTTTCTTCCTAGCGGTCATTGGCCTTCCCTCCCCGAGCCCCGGTTGGGATGCCTCAATCCAGCGCCCCCGCATGCCGTCCCGCTTCCGGATCGCCCGCAGCATGGATCGTCCCGTCCTCGTCGATCGCCAGCATAACGGGCATGCCGATGAAGTCGTCCGCCACCGTCACCTCGTGGCCGCGGGCGATCAGCGCCTCGCGCACGTCCTCGGGGACGCCCGCGTTCACCTGCAGACTGCCGGGGGCTTTGAAGGCGCGGCTGCGGTCCGGGTCCGAGTCGAAGGAGTTCTCCATGTGATCGGTACTGAAGCGCGGGGCCGTCACCGCCTCGGCCGGAGTCATGCCGAACTGAAGGTGATTGAGCAGCGCGTTGAGCGTGGTCTGATCCTGCAGATCGCCGCCCGCGACGCTGATGGCGGCGATCGGCCGGTCCTCGCGCGTCACGATCGTCGGCGTGAGCGTAATGCGCGGGCGCTTGCCCGGCTGTATGCGGTTCGGGTGACGCGGGTTCGTGTTCAGGCACCGCAGGCGGTTGCCCTGCGTGACGCCCGTGCGCGGGTCGGGCTGGTTGCCGCACAGGTTGCAGCTTGGCGTCGCCGCAACCACGTTCCCCCACCGATCCGCGACCACGCAGGTGGTGGTGTCGGAGATCGGGGTGGTGGATTCGTTGCCGTCCGCTCGCCTGTCATGGCGGAAGGGAAGTATGCGGCTGGCATCGCCGGGGCAGCGCTCCCACGAAGCTCGCTTCATGTCGATCAATGCATGCCGAAGTTCGGTGTATTCCTCGCAAAGCAGCCTCGGGAGCGGCACGCCCACGAGGTCCGGATCCGCGTAGTACGCGTCACGATCGGCATATGCCAGCTTCATAGCCTCGGTGACCACGTGGATCTGGTCCGGCGACAGGTGGCCCATCGACGCGAGATCAGTTCCATCCAGCAGACGCAGGGTCTGCAGGAGGACCGGGCCCTGCGTCCAGGGGCCGCACTTGTGGACTGTGACATCTCCGAAGTC
>CAZAHB010000009.1:0-50993 GCA_964484945.1 uncultured Armatimonadia bacterium
CGTCGCTGCCTGCAGTGGCGATTGCGCGCTCGGTCTCGTCGGCCTGCCACCCCCACTTGCCGACGAGGACCAGTCGGTGGTCCAGCGAGGCCTCGCGCTTGGCCGCGCGGAAGGCGGCAATCGCGCGCGGCAGGTTCTTGCGCGGCTGGCGCACGCCGACGAACAGCACGTACGGCCGCTGCACGTCGTGCCGCGACAGCGCCGCGTTTATCTCGCTTTCATCCGGTGGCCTGAAGCCCGGTGGGAGAGCGTTGCAGGTGACTGAGATGTCCCGTTCGTCCACCCCATAGAAGCGTTCGACGGTCCCAGCGGTGAAATGCGAGACCGCAAACACGTGCCTGGCCACCGACAGCGTCGAGCGAAGCCCGAGGTCCAGCGCGAGCCGGTCCTTCAGTGAGAACCACTCCGGGAACTCGCGGAAGCTGACATCGTGCACGGTGGTGACCAGCGCCGGGCGGCGAATCCGCGGACCGTTGTACTGAACGTGCAGAACATCCACCTCGAGCCTGCGCGCGGCACGCGGCAGAGCCCACAGCGTCCACAGGCGTGGATGCAGGGACGAGAGCACTTCCATGCCCCAGTCTGGCGGGAGATGGCCTTCGCGCATGCAGGGCAGATCATCGGGTGGCTCGCGGTCGAAGAACAATACCACCTGCAGTCCGGGCTCCTCATCGCAGAGACGCGCGAGACCGTCGAGAAGCCCCAGTGTGTAGCTGCGATCTCCGGTTTTGCGGTAGCATGCCGCCCGAGCGTCGATACCGACCTTCAAACTCCGCGCTCCCTCAGTCTTCTCTGTGTTGTGTCGCCAGATAGATGTCTTCCATCGCCATGGCCTCCAGCACCACATTGAAGTGGGTATCCGCGCTCGTCACAAGCTCCGTGCTGTCATCGAAAACCGGCCCCATGATGTTCCAGAAACACCCGCGGGCCATTGCTCCCGAGGCCACCAGCAGCCGCTCGACGATCTCCGCGGGTGCGCCATAGTTCTTGCCGAAAAACCGAAAGCTTGCGCGATGTGAGGCCAGTATGCGCTCCTGGGATGCCTCGCCCCAGCTTGCGCCCTCGCGGTGCTCAATCTGCGCGTCCGGGAGGAAGTATCGGGCCAGACCGGCCTGTTCCAGACGGTAGCACCAGTCGATGTCCTCGGCGTACATGAAGTAACCCTCATCGAGTGGCCCGACACGCTCCCAGACGTCGCGTCTGGTCGTGATGCACACCCCCGAGAGCCAGTCCACCGGCCGCGGGCGGGCGTGATCCCACCAGGTCATATCGTAGGCGCCGAAGATACGACTGCCCCTGAAGGCGCGGTGCAGGCCCAGTTGGGCGATGAATGTCAGCCAGAGGCGCGGGAACACGTGGCAGCTTTGCTGCAGTTCGCCCTGAGGACCGTAGACCGCCGGCCCGCATCCGCCGATATCCCGATGCTCGCGGATAAACTGTGCCATGTGCTTCAGCGCGCCCTGGCGCACCTTCGTATCGGGGTTCAGGAGCACGAGCGTATCGCCCCGCGCGGCCTCGACCGCGCGGTTCATCCCGGCTGCGAAGCCCGCGTTTTCGTCCTGTGCGATCACGCGCACGGACGGGAAATCAGCATTGACCATCTCCACAGTCGCATCCTCGGATGCGTTATCAACGACGACAATCTCCAGTTCCAGACCGTCGTGATTATCCTGGATGCTGCGCAGACAGTCGGCGAGCAGATCCCGGCAGTTGTAGGACACCATGCAGACCGAAAGGTCAACGCTCAGTCTGATCGCTCCCTGTCTTCGCCCTCTTCGCTGAGCCGCTCGATGATCGCGTCGCAGATCTCGCGGACCGCACCATGCCCACCTCGCTTCTCCGTTACCCAGTCCGCCTGCTGCTTCACCACGTCCACCGCATCAGCGACCGCCACGCCGAGGCCGACCATATGCAGTGCCGGGAGATCGCTCACATCATCGCCGACATAGACTGCGCTCTCGGCCGGGATGCCCGTTTCCTTCAAAAGCTCCTCGACAGCCGGCTCCTTGTCCATGCGCCCCAGGACCACATATTGAATCTGCAGCACGTCGCAACGCGCCGCGCTGATGGCCGACTGATCGCCGCTGACCACCGCGGTGGGGAAACCAAGGTCCGCCAGTCGCACCAGGCCGAAGCCGTCCTTCACATCGAACCGCTTCATTGCCTGGCCGGAGGCGTCGAAATACATCCCGCCATCGGTGAGCACCCCGTCACAATCGAGCATCAGGATGCGCACCGGGTCTGGCAATGGAATCTGCTTGGGCTGGGATCCAGTCACTGACTACTCTCCCTCTTTCGGAATCGATCGATCGGTCAGGCAGAAGATGTAACACAACGTCACACCGTGCTCCTGAATGACGCCACAGGGCTGTCGGGTAGACAGAAGCTGTCTCGCCTCAGCAGAGAACTCGGTGCTCTTGTTCTGAAACACTGCGTAGTCAGCGGAGGCCAGCGCGTCTCCCCCGGCCACGGTCCGCAGATCGCCCCGCAGGATAGCGAGATGCTGGTACATGCGCATCGTGGCCTCCACCCCCGGCGGGTCGATCCACACGACGGCTTCCCCCGCGGCGTGCTCATTGAGCCACAAGGCAGCATCGAGGTAGGTCTCACCCCAGTACGTGGGCTCCATCCCCGCTTCCGCCGCCCCCGGCAGGCCCCCGATCAGGGCATTGTAATAGCTGAGTTGATGGGGATGGTAGTCCAGCACCGAGCGAAGCGGGAGGGCAAGCGCAAGAGCACAGACCAGCGCCGCGGAGATGGTCGGCAGCCGCTCCCCCACCTCGCCGGCGCGCTCGGCAAGCCGGCGCCGAACGAGCCTGGCGAGCCAGCCGATACCCACGCCCGCCAGCAGCGCAATCAGCGGAAAAACGGGCTGGAAAAGGCGCACGCCGTTGTACTTCGGGGTTCCCGGAAGGGAATTCATCGCGTAATTCACCAGCAGCGCCCAACCTGCCAGCGCCCCCAGTGCCCGCCGGCGGAAAGCCTTGTCCTCCCACCGGTCACGCCACCCATCGCACTCCCCGCTCCCCACTTCTCTGAGTACGCGCGCAGCACCTGCAACGGCCGCCGCCAGGGTCACCACCGGTGTCGTGATGGTGGTCATCACGATCGGATAGTGCCACGCCGCCGGTGCCACGCGCTCACCGAAGTAGGTCACGTGAATCTGCCAGTGCCTGAAATGGAAGGCCATGTACGAGCCCAGGCGCGAGATCGTGTCATGCCACAGCCACGGCCAGGTCGCCGCGAAGGTGAGTGGACTGATGGTCGCCCCGCAGACCACGGCCGGGACGAGCGTGTCACGGGCATAGATCGCCAGCCACGGGACCACGATAAGCGGGATGAAGAATGAATTGACCTTGATGCTCAGCGCCACGCCCCAGACCGCCGCGCCCGCGGCGGCCCAGCCCCAGCTACGGTGGCGCGCGGCGAGGTAGAAGAAGGCCAGCGAGATGAACGTGGTTGCCATAACCGGTGCGTCGAGCGCAAAGAGGTGGCTGTGGGCAAATGTGCGCGGGAGCGTCAGAAGTGCGCCCACCGCCGCGAAGCCCTCGAGCCTCCCCCACACGCGCGTCACCAGCAGATACAGCACCGCGCACGCCGCGCCCACCAGCATATGGGTCCCGAAGCGCAGCGCCGCGAGCGTCGGCAGCAGTCCGGCCACAAGCGGCGTGGTGAGCGCCCCCCAGATCTTGATAAAGCCCGGCTGCTGCTCATTGCGCGCATCCCAGAAGCGGCGAATACCCTCGTCACTGACCGCATCACCGGGGTCGATCGTGAGCATGCGCAGCCACTGCCCGGCCTCCTGCATGCGCGACATGTACACCGGCTCATCGTAGCCGAGGCCGTATGCGCCGGCGGTCGTCGCCAGCACCACGACAACCACGATGAAGATCGCCAGTGCCTCCAGCCCGCGCTGCAGTCGAGGGCTCACGAGATGCCCCTCCTGACTACAGACGCGCCCGCAACCGCGCCGAAGCACGCAAGTGCGATCATCGTCAGGAACATCCCCAGCCGAAAGCTCGCAGGCAGGTACACGAACTCGATCTCGCGCGCAGCCTGATCCAGGTGCACCGCGCGACGCACCAGGTCCGCGGGGATAACGCGTACCTCGGTGCCATCGGCATACGCGCGCCAGCCGGGATACGCTACATCCGCCAGCACGACCCACGATTCTGCGCGCATCTCACCTTCGACCCGCACCCGGTTCGCGCCGTAGTCGGTGACGCGCAGTTCGGGCCGCGCAGTCGGCTGCCAGCCGCTTCCGTGCTCGGCGCGGATATGCGCAACCTCCGCTGGATGGTGCGTCACGGCCCTGGAGATTGCGTCGTCGCCGGGCAGTGCCAATACATCGTTGGGCACGAACGCTCGCGGCGGCGCCTCCGTGTTCTCGTACAGTCGCGTCTCCATCAGTCCTTCGAGGCGCCACCCCGGATCATCGATCGGCACCGTCGCCGCCAGCCAGCGCACCGCCATGAGATCGAGCAGGGGGGCATCTGGGTTGACTTGCTCGAAGCCCAATCGATCGGACTTCGCAGCGGAAAGAAGCCGGTGGTAGGGCGCGTAGATCAGCGACTCCGAGCCCTGCGCGGATTGCAGGTCCAGGATCATCTGCGTGTTGGGCGCCACGCGGTTGAGGAAGTCCGGGCCCACCGTGGCCATGCGCTCGGTCTCGCCGATGCGCTCGGCCAGTTCTGTCTGAACCGTGAGATAGTCGGTCCGGCCCTCCGGGCTGAACTTCATGGCGAAATAGCCGAGGTCGAGCGCTACCAGCAGCGCCAGCGCCCACCAGGCGATCCGGCGATCTGAGCGCAGCCCCCAGGCGATGAGCGCGCAGCTTGCCACGAGCAGGAGCGCAAAACGCGCGATCTGCCGCAGCGTGTAGCCGCCAAGGTCAAGCTGCATCCCGGCGGCCTCGGCGCTCGCCTCGATCCCGCCGGTGTGGACCCACGTGGCAAGTCCGCCCACCAGCCCCACCAGCAGAAGCGCCACGGCGGCTCCGACAATCACGCGGTGGGCGCGGGAATTGTCTCGCAGGCGGATCAGCGCATCGGCCCCCAGGCCCGCCAGAACCGCCCCCGCGGTGCAGGCGAGGACCACCGCACGGCCGACGCCGGTGAGCTGATCGTAGCCCGGCAAAGCGCGAAACAGGGCGTTCAGCGGCGTCCCGAATGCCAGGCACACTGCTCCCGCGAACAGGCCCAGCCAGAACCAGCGCTGGCGCCCCCGGCGAATGCCGATGGCAGCGATGGCAAGCAGCAGCGGGGCGACGCCGATATACCAGGCGGTCTCGATGTAGCTCCGCCGCGCCCGGTCGGGCCACTGCGTGCCCCAGTGGGTGCCATCGACGGGGTTGCCGAATATGTCAGGCATCAACAGAAGCAGGGCCTGCTGTGGGGCAAGTGCGTGGGCCACCTGACTCTCGTAGCTCGTGCCGCCGGTGCGGTAATTAAGCTGCGTGAACTCGAGCGACGGACCAAGCTGGCATCCGGCCAGCATCGTTCCAATCAGCACCGCCACGATCACAGGTACGGCATACTTCGCTTTTCCCCGCCATCGCGTCTGTGAATCTGGTGAAAGAAGGCGAAATGCCGCCCAGGCGGCCAGCGCGAGCAGCACGTAGATCGAAATCTGCAAATGACCGGCGAGAAACTGCATCCCGACGGCAGAGGCGGTGAGCGTCAGCCACGGCCACTGCTCCCGCCGCAGTGTCAGCTCAACTCCCGCAAGCGCGAGAGGAAGCCACGCGGCCACCGATCGAAGCGACGGGAACGTGAGCCACCCGGTGAAGAACCCGCTGAGCATGAATGTGACGCCTGCGATCGCCCCTGCAATCGGTCCGGCTCCGAGCGTGCGGAGCAGCAGGTACATACCGCCTCCGGCGATGAGGTAGAACAGAAGCGTGGCCCAGCCAAGCGCCTTCAGCGGATCGATGACATAGTGCAGCCATGTCTCGGGGTAGAAAACCGCCGACTGTCCGTTTCCGACGAAAGGAGTGCCCGAGAGCATCTGGGTGTTCCACAGCGGAATCTCACCATCGCTTATGACGCGCGAGGCGTAGATGCGCCACGGATAGAACTGCTGCACGGCATCGAGGATCGGGTTTTGCACCGGTTCGGCATCAGGGAACTGATGAGCATGGGCCCGCCAGGGCTGAATCCGCAGGTACAACGAGGTCGGCAGCAACGCCCGCGGGCCAACCGTGACCTGCCAGGTGACCGCCAGTGCTACGAGAGCAATGAACCCCAGCGCGGGCAATTCGCGCCGCCAGTCGCCAGCACTGCCCGAATCCTGCCCCGGACTCATTGACCGCCCACCTCCCGATCGGTTAACGCCAGCGGCGTAGCACCGGGCACCCGTGGAAGCCTGTCGGACTGCGGCGTGAGTCCGGGGCGGAATTCGTAGACGGTCACATCCTCTTGCTGGAAGATCGGGACCAGGAAGTCCGCGGTCGTCTCCCGGAACTGCGCCGCAGGATCGTCCGGTGGCGCCTGGTCGGACGAGAGCATCACCTGTTGCGCCAGCAGCGCCTCCAGAGGCCCGTATACCACATAGTCAGCGTCGATGTAGTCGAGCCATCCGCGCAGCACCTCCGCACTGCGCCCCGGCAGAAGGAACTTCCCGACGGCATCAACCGCCCGCCCGAAGTGCAACGTCTCCGCCCAGTGCCCGGCAAATACACGGCATTTCGCGCTCGGTGGGATGTGGCTTCCCATCAGTGACGAGCACATCACGATATCGTCCGGGTCCGCTTCGGCGGCCAGGCGTTCGATCCCGCGCACCTGATCGAAGCTGAGATAGATGGGGGGCTGCAGGTACCGTAGCAGATCGCGGTTGTTCGTCTCCACGTGATGCATGCAGTCGCTGACGAACAGCACATTCGAGGGCATGCTCAGCACGACGGCAAGCGCGATCACCACGCCGACGCCCACTCCTCCGGCACTCCCGCCACCAGCGCGAACTCCCGCGGGCAGCACACCCGCCTCGGGCGCATCCTCCTGTCCAGCATCACTTGATCCTCGCAGGCGTGGCGCGATGACCTTCACCAGCCCCACCGCGGCCAGCAGGCAGATCGGGATGTGCAGCCCTTCGGCCATCTTCCGCTGGAAGTTGAACAGCGGCTCCCAATGGAACTCGGGCTCCGCCGCGGGCCTGACCGCCCACAGCAGCGCCACGTGGCTCACCATCCAGCAGACCGGCAGCATCAGGCGCGGAGCCGGATTCCACCTGCGGACTGCATACCACACTCCAGGTATCGCCAGCAGGAGGGGCAGCCCGTACCCTACGGCCATGTCGCGTATGCGCGGCGACAGCGTCGGCGTCTGCACCTTCGCCATGTAGGCAGGATCCTGGTTGGCCGCCCACCATGCCCACACGGGCGCCGCCGCGCCGATTGCGAAGAGCACCACGTAGAGTCCCGCAGCCCGTCCGAAGCTGATCTGCCCGCTGATGACGCTCACCAGGCCGAACAGCACTATTGCCCCGTGCAGTGGGAACAGATCGTATCCGTGGACATTGCCGATCACCAGCAGAAGCAGACCGGTTACCGCGGCCCACCCGTAGCTGCGGCTCTCAAGCGTCTTCACCGCCGCCATCAGCACCAGGCACATCAGCGCCACGGACCACACGAACAGCGGGTTCAGCAGCAGTGACAGGAACGTTACCGCCTCCGGCTGCACCTGCCAGGTCTGAGGCGGCAGTGGCGCGTAGTCAGGCGGGTGCAGAGGCGTGGGCAGCGGATGGGGTATGGTACTGGCCCACAAGGCCGCCAGCCAGCCGAAGCCGGAGCCAAGTGACGCGAGCGTAAGCGTGGCCCAGCGGACGGCTCGCGACCGCGACAGAAAGGCCGCCAGCAGGTATATGGTCGTGAGAAGCACGATCCCGCCGAGCAAGCGCGCGGCGTGGAAGATCACGGCCGGTGGCTGGCCGGTCCACGCGGTTACCCGGCCCAGCGCCAGCAGAAAGACGTTGAAGAAGTGCGGATCCTGAGGCTCGATGGTGTACTGATTCCGAAGAAAAGTCCGCCCCTCGGAGGCCTGGCGTATCCACTGAAGGTAGACGTTACCGTCATCCACTCCCCAGATGAACCCCTGGAACTGTTGGTCCGGCTCGGCGCGATTGACAGCCCAGATGTATGGGGCCGCCGTCAGCGCCATGATCAGCGCCGCGAACACAACCACCAGTGCCATCTCTCGCCACGTGACAGGCGATGCCTGCTGCGTCTCGTCCCCTTGCTTCATCAGAATCTCTGCACCTTCAACCACATTTTGCGTATCCCCGAGATGCCGAGTACGGACCGAATGGTTCGCCACAGCCGCTTCGGTCCCAGGTAGAACTTGATGTACGCCAGTCGCCGGAGCCAGTCAAGCTTCTTCGCGGGCAGCACTGTGTCGCTGTCATAGACGGCCGTCTTGTAGTAGTCGAAATGTGAGAAGTCCTCCGCGATCTGATCCCGCGTCATATCGTAAAGACGGGTGTGGGGCAGCGGCGTGGTGATGCTGAATGTAACGTCATCCAGCGGCAACTCATTCGCCAGATCGATGCTGGCGCGGACCTCCTTTTCGGTCTCGGTCGGCGCCCCCATCATGAAGTACCCGCGCACCTTCAACCCGAGATCCTTCGCCATATGCGTCGTCTCGCGCACCTGTTCGATCGTGATGCCCTTGTCATAGATATCGTCAAGCACTCGCTGTGATGCCGACTCAATTCCCACATGCACCATGCGGAGGCCGGCTTCCTTCATGATCTTAAGACTGCTGCGATCACACACATCGGCGCGAACGTTACACCCCCAGATCAGGTCCAGGTCCGCTTCGATGAACTGCTCGCACAGCCTTCGCATCCACCGCCGATCCAGCAGGAACGTGTCATCGAGCCACATCAAACCTTCAATATCGTAACGAGCCTTCAGTTCCGCCGCCTCGGCGACAAGTGATTCGGGCGAGCGTCTGCGTACCGCGCGGCCGAAGATCGTCCCCAGCGTCGGCTGGCAGTATGTGCACCGGTACGGGCAGCCTCGCGACGCCATGATCGAGGTGCCCCGCACCCCGTAGCGCACTGCGTCAAGCTGGTACCACAGGCTGAGGTAGCTGTCCATGTCGAGCACGTCCCACGCCGGGAAGGGTAACGCGTCGAGGTCCGCGACCACGGGCGCTCGCTCGTTCTTCACGATCTCCTCGCCACGCTGATACCAGATGCCGGGCTGGTCTTCAAGCTGCAGTCCGGACTCGATCAGGCGGGGCAGTGTCTCCTCCCCCTCCCCGAGCATGACCGCGTCGAAGACGCCCAGATCCAGCGTGTGTTCCGGTGCCACGGTTGGATGCGGGCCACCCGCGACGATAAGCGTCTCGGGACTGACGTCGCGCACCACGTCCGCCACGGCAACGGCGTCCTCGATCATCGATGTGAGCATGCTCAGCCCGACCAGGTCATACTGCTCGGCCTGCAACTGCTCGCGGAGCGCCTCCAATGGTTCCCGCAGGAAGGTTGCATCGAAGATGTCCACGTCCAACCCGCGCTCGCGCAGAACCGCGGCAAGATATGCGACCCCCAGGGGCGGATCCCCTGAGGGGTATTTGAAGCGCGGAAAGACCAGAAGCGTCTTCAATCTCAGCCATCTCTCCAGATCGGGCGGCGAACAATAACGACCGCCGCGAGCAGACTCATGCCGATCATCGCGAGGAAGCAGCCCACCTGAACCGTCGCCGGCTCGAAGACTATGTGCACCTCGCTGTCGGCCTCGCGCACATCAACGTGCATGAACGGGTACTTTCGGGGCGGCGATATTTCGCGCCTTTCCCCACCTGAGTAAGCGCTCCAGCCGGGGTGAAAGGTTTCAGAGACGAAGAGACGGTCCGCTCCGTGTCCCCGAGGGAGCGTGATGCTTGCAGCAGAGGGATTTGTCCGCCGCATCACGCAGGCTGTGACAGCGTCGGTCGCCGAGATCGGCTTCGTGCGCATCAGCTTCAGAGGCCCGCCCAGGCTGCCCATGAAAGCCCCTGGGAGCGCCGCGTCCACCGTCCAGACCCCAACGCCACCGTGACTGCCCGCGGATGCAACGCCCCAGTCCCTGGCATCGTCAGCCCTCGGACGGCGGCGGGCCATCACGGTCGATAGGCCCATGACCGACTGCCGCACGCCCACCCCCTCCTCCGGCAGCAGCATGTTCCCGTTGGCGGCGGGCGCAGGCTGAGCGTCTTCCGCCCACAGCATCAATGCCCGATAGCTCGAAAGCATCAGCGAATCGTAGCCGGAGATGCTGTCGTAGCCGTAAACGGTCGCGGCATTGGGGGGCAGCACCGCCGCCGGCGTCCGGGCCATACTCCACTCGCGGCGGGGCGTGACCGCCAGGACGCGCCCATCAGCCCTCTGCAGGCGCTGGATGCCCGGTGTCACCGGGTAAACGTGCTCGCGCCGGGTCTTCGGCAGAAAGCCGTGGGCCCACGGGAGCAGTTCCCAGCAGAGGATGAGCAGCGCGGCAGCGCACAGCCCCGTCGCCGGGCTCAGATTCCATGGGCATATTCCCTGCTCGTCATCCGCGCCCGTGCTCTCATCAAGATGCGCGCAGATGCCGTTGAGACCCAGCGCCCCGGCCATCGCCGCGGCGAACGTAAACACCGACAGCACCCTTGCAAAACTGCCGGCCTGCCCCAGTTTTGGAACGTAGAGGTAGATATTCTTCGCGAGCGGTCCGGCCATGGCGATGTGGACTGTCAGTGCCGCCAGCACAGCGAAGAAGACGTAATGTCTGGTCCGGGAGAAATAGGCCCCCGCTCCTGCCAGCAGCAGCGTGATTACGCCCACAAAGCCACAGTGTTCCGAGTACGGCGTTCCGTAGCGCGTTAACTGATGATCACCGTGCGCCGGATTGCCGAATGCATCCGGGTCCAGGAAAGTGATCCACTCCCATGGCTTGAGCGCCATCCTCCTGTGAAGCTCCCACCCGGATTGGCTTGGATTCGCATGGCCGCGCGGAGAGTTGGCGATCAGTTCAAGTGACGGCAGCACCTGCGGAGCGGCCAACAGAAGCGCGAGGCCGACTCCCGCCGCAAGAGGCGCAAGCTTCGTGGGCCGACGCTTGATAAGCGCCCATCCCACGCGACCGAGTGCGTACGTGCCCGCCACCGTCCAGACGTAAACAGCGATCTGGAAGTGCCCCGCCAGCAGCGTCATGGCCAGGGAGATGCCCAGTACCGCGAAGCCCCAGCGTCTGCTGCTGAAGACAAGCGCAACGCCGAGCAATGCCCCCGGAAGCCAGGTCGCGGCGTTCATCAGAGTGGGCAATTCCGTCCATGTGACGATGAACCCGCCGAAGGCAAACGCGATCCCGCCGAACGCGGCGGGGAGGTACCCAAGGCCCAGTGTCCTGCACAGCAGCGCGGTGAGGATGGCAGCCAGTGCGTAGTGAAGGGCCGCAAGCAGGCCCATTCCCCACTCCACGTTCACGAAGCCGAGCAGCCAGTTCGGTGGATAGAACAACGCGGACTGGCCGTTGCCGACGAAGGGGTAGCCGCACATCTGGTGAGGATTCCACAGCGCGAATTCCCCCTCGCTCATCGAGCGCCCGAGGTGCAGACGCCACGGGTAGAACTGGGCAACGCCATCCCACAGCAGTGGTGACCACTGCCGATCCGTCCCAGGGAGGTCGGCTTCACTGGCCCACGGCTCCATCTGCGCCTGAAAGCCTGCCGCCAGAGGGGTATTCGGGCCAAAGAGACAGTCCCACCAGAAACCCGCGCACACAGCAAGAAGGACTGCAATCAACACGCCTGTTGTGAGGCCACGCGCCAGCCGACTGCTCATGTCCGAATTATACGCGAAACGCTGGTCGCGCACAAAGCGAGGTGGGCGCTGCTCAGGAAACGCCGGGATCAGTGGGGGCCTGGATGGCGGGTGCCTCGGTAACCTCCGCGGCTTCGGCACGATAGCTGGCAGCGACTGTGAACACTCCGGCCAGTATAAGTGCAACGCCGACGATCCGCAGCATCGGCAATGCCTCGTCAAGGAAGTACCAGGAGGCGACGGTCACGAAAACAAACCCGAGAGCGACGAAAGGGTATGCGTAGCTTAGATCGAGGCGTGACAGGACGTTCAGATAGAGGATTGAACTGACGGCGTAAAGCACGAAACCACCGAACACATAGGGGGTGAGAATTCCTTTGAGCACAGTGACGAGCGAGGGGCTCTCGCCCAGCAGGCTGACCCCGTACTTGAGGCAAAGCTGCCCGGCAGCGCCGAGCGACACTGCGATAAGCAGCAGTATGATTGGAAAGACAGGCATTGGGCTTCACTCCCGGATGAAGTGGCTGTCGTGCCCCTTGACCTGACGAGCCATCGCCGCCGCGCCACCGGCGATGGCCCGTCTGGTTCAAAAGGGCGCGTCAGAATACAGCCGTCCTATGCCAGCAGTTCGGCTACCTTGTCGACAGCCGAGGCAGCATCCGGGGCATAGCCGTCGGCCCCGATGTCATCAGCGTAGGACTGTGTCACCGGCGCGCCGCCGATGACGACCTTGATCTCATCTTTCAGACCCGCTTCGACCAGCGCGTCCACAGTGTCCTTCATGGACGGCATCGTGGTCGTCAGCAACGCTGAGAGGGCGATGCAGTTCGCTCCCTCCTCGCTTGCGGTGGAGACGAAATCCTCGGGCGAGACGTCCACCTCGAGATCGATCACGTCGTAGCCGCCGCCCTCGAGCATCATGGCAACGAGATTCTTGCCGATGTCGTGCAGGTCGCCCTTGACCGTGCCGATAACGACCTTGCCCTTGCTCTCCATCTCACCCTCGGTGAGAAGGGGCTTTACGTGGCCCATGGCCGACTGCATCGCGCGGGCAGCGATCAGTACCTCCGGCACATAGAACTCGTTGTTCTTGAACTTCTCCCCCACTACCTGCATTCCGGCAATGAGACCATCGTTGATAACCGTGCTGGGCTTGACTCCCTCATCAACGGCCTCCTGGGTGAGTTGCTCCGCCTCATCCTTTTGACCATTGATTACAGCATCCGCCAGTGCCTGCAGGTCCGCCATTTGGATGAACCTCCCGTGGAATGTGCAGACATTCCGTTTCGAATACGTGCGCCGTTTGCCCCAGATCGCGCCCACGTGGGCGCTGTTGACGCCAGATGTTGTCCGTCACGCTTCAGGGAACATCATACTGTCCGCGAAGACCATTTGAAACTGTGGATTGGCCATCAGCTCAATATGCTCGCAGTTGCGAGCAAGGTCCGCGGCTCGTTGCCGTTCGTCAAGTGACAGCAGTGCCGCAAGTGCTCCAGCACCCGCTGCGTTTCCGATCCCCCGTATCTGTTCGGTCTCAACCCCCGGCAACAGCCCCATGCGCAGGGCACTGCGCCGGTCGATGTAGTTGCCGAACGCCCCCGCCAGCAGAACTTCCTGGATCTGCATACAGTCGATGCCGGCTTCGCGGCATAGCAGCTCCACCGCCGCTCTGACCGCTCCTTTGGCAAGCTGTACTTCGCGCAGGTCCTTCTGCGTAAAGACCACTTCACCGTTCGTCCCGGCGTCCTCGACCAACACAAACTCGCGTTCCGAGCCCTCTCCGCGCAGTCGCGACGCGATGCCGCCGGGAAGACCAGCGGCGGCGTCCTCGTCCACGAGCCGCCCGGAACTGTCCGCGGCTCCACTGTCAAGCAGCGCGGCCACTGTGTCGAATATCCCCGAACCGCAGATTCCGTTCGGGCGAACGCTTCCGATGGTTGAGTAGCCGATACTGCCGTTTCGCAGCCAGACGCGTTCGATGGCGCCTTCGGCCGCGCGTACACCGTGGCGGATCTCGCCCCCCTCGAACGCCGGTCCGGCTGCGCACGAGGTGGTCAGGAGCCGATCATTTGCCCACAGCATGACCTCGCCATTTGTGCCGATGTCGATCGCCAGTGTCGGATGCCCGCGTTCGGCCATGCGCGACATCAGCAGGACGCCGACCGTATCGGCCCCCACGAAACCGGCGATAACTGGCAGGCAGTATACGTTGCCGGCGCGGTTGATTGCAAGTCCCGTCTCCTCTGCGGACAGTTCAACCGGCTCGCGGGTGACCGGAACGTAGGGCGCTTCCGCGAGATACCTCGGGTCGAGCCCGAGAAACAGGTGGTGCATGCAGGTGTTGCCAACGATGGATACTTCGTAGATGTCACGCCTGCGCACCCCGGCCTCCGTTGTGGCCTCCGCCAGCAGCCGGTTAATCAGATCGACGATCAGCCGCCGGAGGTCGTCAAGGCCCCTGTCGGAGCCCTGGACGTACTCGATCCGCGAGATCAGGTCGTGTCCATGCCGCGCCTGAGGATTCAGCTCCGACGCGGTCGCTATCGTCTCGCCGCTGCGCAGATCGACCAGATACGCGACAACCGTCGTGGTTCCGATATCGACGGCCGCCCCCAGGCAGCAGGGCTCCGCATCAGGCGGCCGGATTGCCGAAACCATGCCCCCGGCCTGGATGACGCTGACGTGAAAATCGTTCTCGCGCAGCGCCCGTGGGAGCTGAGCCAGTGCGTCACGATGGATCGCCAGATCAGCGGGATCAACGCCGAGCCCGTCAGCCACGCGCTCGAAGTCGCTGCGCTGGTCTTCGAGGCTGGGTTCGGGCAGTTCAACGGTGCACGCCGAAACGTTCGGGCGGAGCGCGATCTCCTCGCGCGCATCATCGGAAAGGATCTTGCCTCCGATCGTGCGCGAGTCACTGGGCACAATGACCTGGGCGTCCTCGACCAATTCCGCCTCGCAGGCGAGGCGGACGCCGGTACGCAGGTCTTCGCCGGTAAGCAGGTCAGTCTCAGCCTGGGTGGGCGGTGCGCAGCCGCTCTCGGCGATCACGCGGCATCGCCCGCAACGCCCCCGTCCGCCACATGGCGCTGAAATCGAAACGCCGAGTGTCTCCGCCGCTTCAAGGATCGTAGTGTTCTCTTCGACCTCGCCGGTCTCGCCACCGGGCTTGAAACTTACCTTAATCATAGCACTAAAGCCGAGCCCGCGGGCGTCGCCGCCTGCTCGGGGCTCGGCTGCACACAACCTCTTTGCCTACATCATTCGTAGTACGAAAGCTGCTTCTGAGCTTCCACGCCGTGCTTGGATGCGGCATCCAGCTCCACGACCTTCTCGAAGAACGGTTTGGCTTCGTCGTACATGCCAAGCATGGTGTAATGCTTGCCTGCATCAAGCAAGTACAGTTGGTTCTGCGGCTCGAGTTCGGCTGCCTGGCAGATCTTCTCCAGGGCGTCGTCGAACTCGCCGGTGTTCATCAACGACAAGCCCACACCCCAGAGCGCCTCGGCGTGTTCAGGATCATCGGCAAGTATCTGGTTGTACAGTTCAATAGCCTCGTCATACTGGCCATTGATCCGGTTCTCGTGGGCCTCTTGAAGGGCTTCGCTGTCCGCACCCATCAGGTTACGTCCTCCGAGCCGGCGTTGAGAATTGCTGCAACTGTTTGCTGCAAACGCCCGTGCTGAATGCGCCGTCGATCAATCAAAGCTCCGGCCCTTCTCGAGCCGCGCTCCGCGAAGGAATTCCTCTCCAGACATCGGCTTCTTCCCCGCCGGCTGCAGTTGATCGATCTGCACATATCCGTCTCCGGCACATATCACCGGACCGCCTGCGGAGGGAAGTTCGACAATCTCCCCCGGTGTTCCTTCCTGTGTTAAGACATTTTGCACGACTGACAGGTTCTGAACTTTTATCCTGTCCCCATCAAGCCGGCACCACGCGCCCGGCCACGGAGTACATGCACGCACCGTATTACGAATCTCCCGGGCGGTATCCGCCCAGTCGATCCGGCAGTCATCTGTCTGTACGCGAGCGACATAGCTGGCCTCGGCGTCGTCCTGTGGCTGCCGCGGCGCCCTGCCGTTCTCAATGAGCGCAATGGCATCGAGCAGGGCCGCGACGCCCATCTCCGTCAGACGTGCCGTAAGCGTCCCGCGGTTGTCATCATTCGCGATTTCAGTCTCCCGCTGGAGGATGATGTCCCCCGCGTCGAGTTTCTCCGCCATGTGCTGGATCGTCACACCCGTTCGCTGCAGTCCCTGCCGAAGTGCACCGTAGACAGGGGCCGCTCCTCGCAGCTGTGGGAGGAGGGAATAGTGGACATTGATCATGCCCTCCGGCGGAAGTTCCAGAACCCTGGGAACGAGGATTTCCCCGTATGCGACGACGACTCCCAGGTCCGGGTCAGTTTGTGCCAGCGCATCGATAAACTCGGGAGCGGACGCCTCCTCGGGTGTCAGTACATCCAGTCCCAGTTCATTCGCCCGTTGCTTCACCGGACTGGCGCGCATCTCGCGCCCCCGTCCGGCGGGGCGATCCGGCTGTGTGACCACAACCGCGACGTCATGCACACTCTCCACCAGGGCGTCGAGATAGTCCATCGACGGCGGTGGCGTCCCGAAAAAGGCGATGCGCATCCGTCACGATTCCCCTTGCTGCTTACGGAGTCGCTCGAACGCTTCTTTTGCTTCTTCGACGGTGGTCGATTCGATACGATATCCGCTCTCCTCGCTGTCGTCGGGTCGCAGCCAGCACAGCGTTTCGGGATCGACCTCGTCGATAAACAGTTGTCCGGAGAGGTGATCGACCTCGTGGGCCAAACAGCGGGCCATGAGGCCCTCGCCCTCGACGGTGATCGTCTCTCCCTCGCGATTGACCGCCCTGACCATCGCCTCCGCGGGTCGGACAACCTCACCGCGCAGCGTAGGCAGGCTCAGGCAGCCCTCCACGCCCCGCTCTTCTCCCTCGGTTTCCACCAGTTCCGGGTTGATAAGCTCTAACACGTCATCTTCCTCGGGGTCCATGCGCACGACCACTACCGCTTTCGAGACCCCGACCTGAGCAGCAGCGAGGCCCATGCCGTTCTCTTCGAGCATAGTCTCGCGCATGTCATCCAGCAACTGACATATCTCGTCATCAATCCGATGCACGCGCGTTGCCTTCTTGCGCAGCACGGGATCGCCACAGTACACGACTCTTCTGACTGCCATCGATCAAATTCCTCGCAATGCGGGCCCCGCGCCCGCTCACATCATGTCGAGTGGATCCACATCCACCGTCACTGCCGCAGCGTCGTCTCCCAGGGCCTCGAGCGCGCCCGTCAGCGCCTCCTGAAGGCCGGCGATTTGCGGCCCCTTTATCAGCAGATGATATCGATATTGGCCCCGCAGCCGCGCCAGCGGTGCCGCCGCGGGCCCCACGAACTGCAACTCTTCGTCGCCGCTATTGCCGAGCCCGCGCTCCTGCAACTGATAGGCGAGGCGCCCGGCCAGACGGTGTGCGAACTCGTCATCTTCGTGGCTGATAGTGAGATTGATCAATCTCACAAAAGGAGGATACATGTTCTGCCGGCGCTTTTCAAGCTCGTGACGATAGAATGCTTCGTAATCATGGCGCGAAGCGCTGACTATGGCGACGTGCTCGGGATTGTAGGTCTGTACCAGCACACGACCGGGCTTCTCGGCCCGCCCCGCGCGCCCCGCTACCTGTGTGAGCAGCTGGAAGGTCGCCTCCGATGCGCGAAAGTCCGGTCGGTTCAGCCCCGTGTCGGCATTCAGCACACCAACCAGCGTTACGTTCGGGAAGTCATGCCCCTTCGCGATCATCTGCGTGCCAATCAGCACATTCGCCTCCCCTCGCCCGAAGCGCCGCAGGATGTCTGCATGCGCTCCTTTGCGGGAGGTCGTATCGCGATCCATCCGCAATACGGTCGCGCCCTCGAACTCCCGGCGCACCTGATCGGCAACTCGCTCAGTGCCGAGGCCCTTGAAGCCGATGTCCTCGGACTCGCATGAGGGGCAGATCTGTGGCATCGGCACGCGATAGTCGCAGTGATGGCAGCGCATCTCACGCGATTCGTGATGGTAGATGAGCGACACCGAGCAGTCCCGGCAGCGGAGCGTGAATCCGCATTCGCGGCACATGACGAAGGTCGAGAAGCCCCGCCGATTCAAGAACAGCATCGCCTGCTCGCCGCGCCCGAGACACTCGTCCAGGGCGTCGAGCAGTCGCTGACTGAACGTGCCGCCCTTCCCCATGAGCGTTTCACCGCGCAGATCCACGATCTCCACCTCCGGCAGCGGACGATCATCGATCCGGTCGGGAAGTTCGCACAGTGTGAGGTCTCCGGCGCCCTCTCGCGCCTCGTGATAGCTTTCCAGCGACGGAGTGGCGCTGCCGAGCACCAGCACGGCATTGTGCTGCGTCGCGCGCCTGCGGGCGACCTCCACCGCCTGATAGCGCGGAGGCGCGTCCTGCTTGTAGGCGCGCTCATGCTCCTCGTCCACTACGATGACCCCGATGTCCTCCATCGGGGCGAAGATCGCCGACCGCGCCCCAACCACCACGTCCGCATCGCCGCGCTGTGCGCGCATCCACTCGTCATACCGCTCGCCCGCGCCCATCTGGCTGTGAAGCAGCGCGAGGCGGTCGCCGAAACGGGCCTCGAAGCGCCCGACCATCTGGGGCGTCAGGGATATCTCGGGTACCAGCACGATTGCCTTTCGCCCGCGGTTCAACGCGGAGTCGATCGCATGCAGATACACCTCGGTCTTGCCCGACCCGGTCACACCGTGGAGCACAAGCCCGGCGTACTGTTCGCCTGCCAGCGCCGAATCCACACGCTCAAAAGCGCATTGCTGAGCGCTCGTGAGGCACAAGAACTCGGTCTCCTCGTCCTCTGTGCCGGCAGCTTCGGGGCGCCGGTGAACGCGTTCGTCGCTGACGGTGACAAATCCCTTCTCTTCGAGCGCGCGCACTGCGCTGCGGCTCAAATCAGCCACGAAGAGACCGTCATCAGCCGACTGCAGGTGCTCGATGGTCTCAGCCTGGCGGGGTGCGCGCGCGGATAGATCCTCGATCACTTCGTCCCAGTCGCGCTCGCCACACAGGCGCGCGACCTGCTGAGTGCGTCCGCTCACCCGTGGGCGTCCCAGCGTTCGCTTCACATTGACAAGCCCGCGCTCCTGCAATGCCCGCAGGGCCGAGGTGACGACCGATTGCGAGGCCGTGTCATCATCTGCCGAGAGGCGGTCAACCAGGTCGTCGAGGGGCGTGTCTGCCTCGCCGCTTTCCACCAGGGCCTCGAAGACCTGCCGCTGGCGGGGGGCGCGGGACAGTTGGGCGCCGTCAGTCTGTCGGCCCGCTTCAGTAAGGCCCACATGCGTCTCGGGTTTTCGGGCCGCACCCGGTGGCAGCAGACAGCGCAGGCAGTCGCGGAGGCCGGCCATGTAGTGCTCGGCCATCCAGGTGGCCAGCGCGAGACCACGTTTATCGAAGACGGGATCATCCACCAGCGTCCCGGCGATCTCTTTGACGCGGAAGTCCGGACGTTCGTGGCTGAACCCCGTGACCCAGCCGGAGAGCCGTCGCCGTCCGAATGGGACCAGAACGTAGCTGCCCACCTCAATGCGATCCTCGAGGTGGGCAGGTACGACATACGTAAACACGGGACGTTCGCGCCCCGTCTCGTCTTCCAGCCCCGCCTGGTCTACTACGACCCTGGCATACAGCCGACTGCCGTTCCCCGATTGTTCCGTCTGCGACTCATCTGGAGACGGATCGGTGTCGAACAGACGGGGCTGGCGTGGGCTGTCCGTCAAAGTCCCGCCTCTTCCTTGAGCATGTCCACGGCGTCCAGGCGCTCCCACGTGAAGTCCTTGTCCTCGCGGCCGAAGTGGCCGTAAGCCGCGGTCTTGCGGTAGATCGGGCGCCGCAGATCAAGGTGGTCGATCATTGCGCGTGGCGAGAAGTCGAAGTTCTTCTTGACGATCTTCTCGATCTGCTCCTCCGGAATGTTCTCGGTCCCGAAGCAGAAGACCGTGATCGAGAACGGATCCGGATCGCCGATGGCATACGAGACCTCAATCTCGCACTTGCTCGCCAGGCCCGCGGCCACCACGTTTTTCGCCACGTAGCGGGTGAAGTAGGCGCCCGAGCGATCGACCTTCGTGGGGTCCTTGCCGGAGAACGCTCCGCCGCCGTGGCGGGAGTAGCCGCCGTAGGTATCGACGATGATCTTGCGACCCGTCACGCCACTGTCAGCCTGCGGACCGCCTATCTCGAAGACGCCTGTGCGATTGACCAGACAGTCCATCTCATCGGAGCACATCGAGCGCGGGATCACCGGATCGACGACGAACTGAATGAGGTCGGAGCGGATGTCGTCCTGGCTCATACCCCGCTTGTGCTGGGCTGCCAGCAGGATCTTCGTGACCTCCACGGGTTCATCGTCCTCGTAGCGGACGGTCACCTGGGTCTTGCCGTCGGGGCGGAGGTAGCCAAGCTCATCAGTCTTGCGCACATACGCGAGGCGCTCGGCAAGCCGATGCGCGAGGTGAATGGGCATGGGCATGTAGGTGTCAGTCTCGTCGCAGGCGTAGCCGAACATCATGCCCTGGTCGCCCGCGCCGCCGGTGTCAACGCCCTGCGCAATATCGGGCGACTGGGCGTGAATCGCGGTGAGCACGCCGACCGTCTCGGAGTCAAACCCGTACTTCGCTCGGGTGTATCCGATGTCGGCGAGCACCTTCCGCGTTACGTCATCCACCGGCACGTAGCAGTCGGTGGTCATCTCGCCGGCGACCACGCAGGTGCCGGTGGTCACGAGCGTTTCGATCGCCACACGTCCGTCCGGATCCTCCCTCATCACCTCGTCGAGTACAGCGTCGGACACCTGATCGCACACTTTGTCGGGATGGCCTTCGGTCACGGACTCTGACGTAAACTGCCAGGATTTAGACACACGCGTCTCCTCCTTGGGGTGCTGCCGAGCGGGTTGTCACTGGCTCTCCCTGCTCGCGATGAGCTGCCCGGCCCGGTCCAGGATTGCAGCGGCAACGTCCCACTTGCTCATCAGCGGCAGGTCTGTTTCGCGCCCGATGACATCGATCAGCGTCACCCTGTTGGTTTGCACGTCGAACCCCGCTCCGGGAGCGGTGAGATCGTTCGCGACAATCATATCCATGCCTTTGCGACGAAGCTTCTCCGCCGCTCGAGCGACAGTGTCCTCGGTCTCGGCCGCAAAGCCCACGATCGCCGGCCTGGGCTCCCACTCCGCGACCGATGCGATGATGTCGGGTGTGCGCACCATGCGCACGGTCAACTCATCGCGGCCCTCTTTCTTTCCCTTCTGCTCATCGGGCTCGGCCGGGCGCCAATCGGCGACCGCCGCAGCGCCAATGAACAGGTCGATCTCCCCCGCGTGATTCTGCACCGCTTCATGCATCTCCGCGGCGCACATCACGCTCACAATCTCTACACCGGGAGGCGGCTCAAGTGCCGTCGGCCCGCTCACGAGCGTCACGCTCGCGCCGCGCTTCTCGGCCTCTGCCGCCAGCGCGTAGCCCATGCGTCCTGATGACGGGTTCGAGATGAAGCGCACCGGGTCGATCGCCTCGCGCGTCGGGCCGGCCGTGACCAGCACTCGGACGCCCGCGAGAGGCCCACTGCGCTCCCTCACCGCAGTACAATGCGCCTCGACCAGTGTGTCAGTTCCCGGCAGCCGCCCCGCTCCGGTCTCCCCACAGGCCAGCCAGCCCTCATCGGGCTCCACTACCCGCGCGCCCCGATCGCGCAGTGTCGCGAGGTTCTGCTGCATCGCCGCGGACTGGAGCATTCGCGAGTTCATCGCGGGAGCAACCACCACAGGGCAGTCCAGGGCCATCAGGCACGTTGAGGCCAGATCATCGGCGATGCCGGTGGCGAACTTTCCGATGATGTTGGCGGTCGCGGGCGCGACAATGGCCACATCGGCGAAGTCTGCCAGGGCCACGTGATGCACATCGGTCCGGGGCGCCCACAGGTCATCTGAGACCGGATTCCCGCTGAGCGTGGCGAAGGTCATCTCACCGACGAAGCGGCGCGCGTTCTCAGTCACGACCACGCGGACATCCGCGCCCGCCTTCGTGAGCGTGCTCACAAGGTCGCACACCTTGTACGCCGCGATGCCGCCAGATACGATCACCGCGACAGCTCTGCCCTTCAGATCCGATGCCGGCACGGGCTTTCAGACCTCCAGATCGTTCAACAGCCGATCGCGAAGCTCTCGCCAGTGAGCGCGTGTGGTGCGCTGGCGCTCGGCCAGGTAGATCGCCTCCAGCGCATCGATTGCGTCATATAGATCATCATTCACGATGAGGTGCTGGAACATGTTGATATGCTCAAATTCGGTCCGGGCGCTTCTCAGTCGTCGCCTGAGCGCGCCCTCGGATTCGGTATTGCGTCCCGCCAGTCGATCGCGTAACTCCTCAATACTCGGCGGGGCCACGAAGACCAGCACCGCCTCGGGCAATGCCGCGCGGACGCTGCGAGCGCCCTGATAGTCGATCTCGATGACCATGTCCCGTCCGGCGGCGAGCGCCTCCTCGATGGGAGCGCGCGGGGTGCCATAGAAGTCATGCGCGTGTACCACAGCCCACTCGAGCAACTCGCCCTCCCGGGCCATGCGCAGGAACTCCCCGCGGTTCACGAAGTGGTAGTCCTCGCCATCGACCTCGCCCGGCCGAGGGTCGCGCGTGGTGCATGAGACCGACCACTCAATTCCGTCGAACCGCTCGCGCAGTCCTCGGATCATCGTCCCTTTGCCGACACCCGACGGTCCCGCGACGACCAGCAGAATGCCGCGCCCCGCGGCTCGTGCCCCTCGTTCATTCACTACATTCGCTCCATGCTCGGCTGGTGCTCTGACGTCGCGAAAGTGTACCATAGTAGCGAATGGAATGCAATTTCCGGATGGGGCCGGCGGGGCGGCCTGCTGTTGCTTGCGACTTGCGACTTGATGACTTGCCGTCCAACCCGCAATCCGGTATCCTTCCCCTGATACGCAACTTCCAGGTGGAGGAGCGTTCCCCCATGGCCCTGCCCATCATCGATGCCAGAGTGCATGTGAGCCGCGCCACGACCCCGTGGCCCAAGGTCAAGGAAGTCCTGCGCAAGGCGGGCGTTGATACCGCCCTGTTGTCCATGCACCCCGAAAGCCCCCGGCCCGAGCACGACATGACGCTTCCCCTCGACGTCTCCGACGAAGACGGCCCCTACGCGGCCTACTACGTGGGCGGCAATCCGTTTGAGGGCTATCGACGGGGCCCCATCGACATACCCTCTGATTTCGACCGCTATGATGCACTTCACATCCGCAACTTCCTGTCGCCATCGCTCGACTTCGGCGGTGCGACGACATCCGCGCACTGGGACGCCGAGACCCTCGACGAGGCGGTGGGGCGCGAGGACCTCGGCGCCATCATCGACGCGGCCGACCAGCACGGGATGCCCGTGTGGCTGATCGAGCACTTCCCGGTCACGATGGGCCTCGTCGAGCGTTTCCCCGAGGTGCGGTTCGTCATTCCGAAGATGGGCGCGATGAACGGTGGCTCGGCGGCGGTGGTCAATGCCCTGGCCGGCCACGCGCACATCTGCTTTGACACCTCATGCGGTGAAGTCCAGGAGTCGATTGTCAAGCGCCTCGGGTTCAAACGTATACTCTTCGCCTCCGGGTACCCCTTCAACGAACCCTCGGACGCGCTGGACCAGCTTTGCTCCATGGAGCTGTCCGACGAGCAGATCGGGGCCATGGCGGGCGGGAATTTCCTCGAGCTGATCGCCAGGTGAAGCGAGGTCTCGCTACACCGGCGGCGAATATCCACTCGCTGACTGAGCTAACCACACACGGGCACCGCCCCGTGTCACCTACTGTCTGAGCCAATCCAGGGAGAGTGACTGACAATGCCGACACGACTTGAGACGATGGACTGGATCATGGACTGCGGGATGGCCGCGGTTATCCGCGCGAAAAGCAGCCAGCACCTGATGCAGGTTGCCGACGCAATCAAGGAAGGCGGCGTGGATGTCATCGAGGTCACGATGACCACGCCCGACGCGCTGCAAGTCATCGAGGAGACCTCCAACAAGTACGGCGACGATGTGCTCATCGGCGTCGGCTCAGTTCTCGACGCAGAGACCGCGCGGATGGCGATTCTGGCCGGTGCGGAGTTCGTCGTCGGGCCCTGCCTCGACCGGGGCATGATCGAGATGGCGCACCGCTACGACAAGCCGGTACTCCCGGGCGCATTCACGCCCACCGAGATCAAGCAGGCGTGGGACTGGGGCGCAGATATGGTGAAGGTGTTCCCCGCCTCCGTGGGTGGCCCGAAGTACTTCAAGGCGATCCTCGGGCCGCTGCCGCAGATCCGCCTGGTTCCGACCGGCGGCGTGAACATCGAGTCTACGCCCGAGTTCCTGAAGGCCGGTGCAGTGGCACTGTGCGCGGGCAGCGCGCTGGTGGACAAGCAGGCCGTGGCCGAAGGTCGCTTTGATGTTGTGACCGAAACCGCGCGAAAGTTCCGCGAGACCATCGACCGCACCCGCGAGGAGATGGCGGCCGAGTAAGTATCGTGTATGGCCGCTGAGCAAGCTGTTTGTGCCGGGCCGCACCCTCGTGGTGCGGCCCGCTGCTATTTTGTATGCAGGTGACTATCCTAAGTGCGGCGAAGAAGTTTAGCAGCCTGCCATAGAGGCCGAAGAATATAGCAGATGCGGATTCGGACCAGAACGGGCCCTTTCCGGCACAGACAAGGCTGGTGGTTGATGGTGACCCTGACGCTGCTCGCCGTAGTGATTGCGGCCGTATGCCCCTGCATCGCACAAGCTGATGTCGTCGCAGCGACGATTTCAGGCCCATTCCAGCCTGAGCCGCCCGACATTGGTCTCATCGCTCCGAGTGACGGGCAGCCCCAGACCGACGAGGCGTTCTACATTCGCCTCACGTGGCCCTTCGATGACGATGAGGTCGTCGAAGGCGAACGAACGACAATCCGCTGGGTCAGCGGCGGCCCTGTCAAGAAGGTACGCCTTTACTACTCCTACGATCGAACGAAACTCGGCGGGCGATCCCGTGGGAGCGTCGGCAAGGTTCTCTTCGACCAGATGATCCCGAATTTCGGCGAGGTCCCGTGGATTGTTCCGTGGATGGACACAGACGCTTTTCGGCTGCGCATTGCGGCGTATGGTGCAGACGGCGAGCTTATCGCCTCAGACGAGATCGGCGTTCGGCTGCGTCCGGCGGAGCTGGTGGGCTTGCCGGACCGTTGCATCGCCATCATCAAGAAGCGTCAGCGCCTGTACTATTACGAGGGTGGACAGATCAAGCGCATGCACATCGTGTCCACCGCGGCGCCCGGCTACTGGACCCCGCCGATGAAGCCCGGCAGCTATGATCCGCGCCGCGGCGCGATGGGGAAAGTCTTCGGCAAGCAATGGAACGCGTGGAGCCGGCGGTACGAGTGTTGGATGCCCTACTGGCTTCAGATCACCGCCACGGGCAGCCACGGGATTCACGCTACCAGTCGGCCATTCTACCGCTACCTGGGTCGGGGGGCATCTCATGGTTGCGTGAGGCAACACAGGGCGGACGCGAAGATCCTCTACGGACTTGTGGATGTCGGAACACCGGTGTACATCTTCTGAGGGGGCTCCGAGGCTACGTCGCTGCGACGCTCTCCATGGCCTTCGCCGGCCGCCTGGCAAGGTGATCCAGTACTTTCCCGATGGGCGCGAACTCGAACTCCGCACACAGGTGCAACAGTCGCGAGCGGGTCTTCGAGAGATTCACCGTGTGCTGAAAGCGGCGCAGGCGACTGTTCGGCCTGTGCGGAGGATTTGGGTCAAGCTCCCAGGGATGCAGGTAGACCAGCGCCGGCCGCCCCTCCGCATTGAGGCGATGCGTAGCCCAGCGCGTTACCGCAAAAGGATAAAGCCGGAAGTATCCGCCACCACCGAACGGCAGCTCGATTCCGCCGAACTGAATGGTCGTCGCGGGAAACTCCCACACGCCATTCTGCAGCCGCTGGGGGGATTTCGCGATCCCGTTGGCGCCGTAGTGACGAAGCCGGATCGGGAAGATGCTGGCGTCATATCTGAAACCGAGGTCCGCGACAATGTCCAGCGCCCACAGGCACTGATCGTTGATGGAAAATGATGGTGCGCGGTATCCAACCGGCATCTCACCGGTAATATCGCCGATCAGGTCGATCGAACGTTGCACGTCATCCCGAAACTCCTGCGGGGATTGCTCGAACACAAGCTTGTGGGCGTAGCCGTGACTGCCGACCTCGTGACCGCGGTCGATAATCTCACGTATGAGAAATGGTTCCCGCTCGGCCACCCAACCGAGGACGAAAAACGTGGCGCGGATGTCATGAAGTTCGAGAATGCGCAGTGTTTCAAGTGTGTGCGGGACCGCCCTGCTCTCCAGTTCGCCCCATCGATCACAGGAGAATTCTTCCCCCGGGTAAGCGTAGCAAAAATACTCCTCAACATCGATTGTCAGGGCATTAATCATCTCGCAACACCCCTATCCTGCCATGTCCCCGTCGCGTTTACCCCTGGCATAGTTGACGCGCGCTGTTTCCCGGCCCCGCGCGACGTTTATATATAATAGTCATTTGACGAGACTGATGCAAGCGTGAAGCCTGATCCGGCGCCAGTTGGCCGACTCATCCTGTAATCACCATACCACATATCAGGCTTGTCCGCGGTTAACTCGGCGTTAAGCTGGTGTAACGAATGCCGACCGCAATGAAGCGGAGGTGATCGGCGGGCGGGTGACGAACTCTCGCGCGCAGGCCACCACACAGATTGAGGAGATCGTTTATGGACTACAGCAGGATTCTCGTTTTCGGTGCACATCCCGACGACGAACTCGCAATGGCGCCCACCATGGCAATGCTCGCCGATAGAGGTGTGGAGGTCTTTGTCTGCATCGCAACCAACGGCTCCGAGGGCTATCCCAAGCCCGAGTGGAAAGACGGTATCGTCGAGATGCGCGCGGCGGAGATGGCCGAGGCCGATGAGATCATCGGCACCACCGAGCGCGTCTGTATCGACGCCGATGATATGGCGCTTGCCAATGACAAAAAGACCTTCAAGCAGTTCATCGGCGTCGTCCGACGGGTTCGACCGGACGTCGTCTTCACGCACGGTCCGCATGACATGCACCGCGACCACCTCGCCACCCACGCGATCTCGCGCGAAGCTGTCTGGCAGGCGGGGAACCCGGTGGCCGCAGATCTCGGCGAGCCGTGGCAGACCCCGTACCTCATTTACTACAAGGGCGTGCAGGACCGCCAACCGGACATCGTTCTGGACGTCAGCGATTACGCTCATGTCCGTCCGCTGACGCGCGCAACGCAGCGCTCACAGTTGACACTCTGGAACACCACGGTCGAGCAGCTTCGCGCGGACGCGGAGCGTATCCGCAACTGCGATGAGAGCGCCACACATTCATTCTGGTTCGAAGAGCGGATGCACCTGGCCTACCTGCCGCCGCTCGACTATGACGCGATCTGAGTGACCACCGGTGCCCTCTGTGATGGCGCGACTGCGCGAGCGATTCGTCGAAAGCACCGCCCGGCGCCCCCGGGGGGCTTGCGCGGCTGATGTACGGACGGCTGGCTGCCCTCGACACCTGCAGGCGACCGCGTACTCGCGCCGGGCGGGCGGCTGGTCATCATCACCCCGCCTGAGGACGCACCGGCGTTCGTGAGAGGCCTGCTGGAATCATCGAAACAGGGCGTGCGCCTCTACTCACCGAACGCCTTTGAAGAATTGCTGGACGCGGCCGGTTTCGCCGAGCGCGAGGTCGGCATCGAGCAGAAACGACTGGTTTGCCTGGCTCTCACAGGAGGAAACTGAATGGCATTACATAACCGACACCATGACGTCATCGTCGCGGGCGGCGGGATCTCCGGCTCGATGGCCGCGATTGCCGCCGCCCGAGAGGGTGCAGACGTGCTTCTTATCGAGCGCTACGCGGCACTCGGAGGCATGGCCACACTGGGGCTCGTGCAGCCGATCACGACCTGGGGGATCGGTGGAGAATACGTGATCGCGGGCACCGGCAGGCGGCTGCTGGAGGAGATGATCGACCGGCGGCCGGGCAGCGCCACCGAGATGAACCAGTACGGGCCGTCCTGCGACGCCGAGCATCTCAAGCGGCTGCTGGAAGAGACCGCGCTGGATCACGGCGTGGATCTGCTCTATCACTCCTGGATCACGGCCGCTGAAACCGATGGCGAGCAGATTACCGGCCTGCGCGCAATCTCCAAGTCAGGGGAGGGCGTTCTGGGCGCGGACGTGATCGTGGACGCCACCGGGGACGGAGATATCGCGGCCTTCGCGGATGTGCCCTGCGAAGTCGGCTCACAGGGGATCACGCTCATGTTCCTTGTCTCCGGCATCGACCGCGAGCGCTGCCCGCAGCGCAATGAGGTCGCGGAGATCTACAGCCAGACGGGTCCCGTCGGCTACCGCGGCCTCGCGATGTTCTGGGCGCCACAGTCGGGTTCGGCCTACATGAACGTGACCGAGGTCGAGGACCACGATGCGCTTGACCCCGTGGACCTGACCTCCGCCACTGTCGAGTGTCGTCGCCAGGCGTGGGAGATCATGGACATCCTGCGCGAGGCGGTGCCCGGTTTCGAGGAGGCATACATCGGCCAGACCGCCCCCGCGCTGGGGGTGCGGGAGAGCAGACACGTCGAGGGCCTCTACACGCTCAGTGGCGATGACGTGGAGACCGGGCGGGACTTCCCGGATACCATCGCCCGCGCATCATGTCCGGTGGATATTCACGGCAGCGACAACGAGGGAAAAGGCACCTACCACGGTCTCGAGCAAAGCTACGGCGTGCCGTGGCGGTCGCTGGTTACGAAGGAGTATGCCAACCTGATCGTGACGGGCCGATGTCTCTCCGCGGACGCGGTTGCCCACTCTTCGGTACGCCGGATGGGACCGGGATTTGCGCTGGGCGAAGCCGCGGGCATCGGAGCCGCGCATACGCTCGCCCATGAAGATGCGCGCACACTACCGCTCGACGCGCTGCAGGCGCGGCTGCGTGACTTCGGGGCGGTGCTGGATCCGGAGTGAGGGGCCGGCTTATGGACCTGCGACGTCGTCGCTGGTCCACAACTCCGAGAACGCCTCGGTGAAGAGGTCCGCGACCTCCGGGTTCGTCAGGATCAGGGTGTTCTCGTCGTTCTCCTCGTTGGCCGGGCGAGTCCAGTTGTACGAGCCCAGCACCACGCGCTTATCATCGATGATCGCGACCTTGTGGTGAAGCTTTCGCTCGGGGTTGATCTCGCGTCGAACCGGTATCCCCAGGCTGGCGAGCGGTTCCCACGCCGACCAGTACGCGGTCTGCGTGCCCTCCGTCGCGACGCGCAGTCGGACGTCCTCGCGGTCGCCCCGCTCACACTGGTGTTGCCAGGTGAACCAGCGGTTGATAGCGCCCGCGAGCAGCGGCGAACTGGAGGTGAAGGTGAAGACCATCACGTCAAGGGAGCGATCCGCCTCGCATATCAGGTCCAGCAGATAGTCGTCCGGATCATTGTCGGGCGAGAAGAGCACCCGGGTGTAGGTGCGGCCGATCCAGTAGCGGCCCATCCGCTCCTCGGGTTCGTGGTTGCCAAAAGTGCCGCTCCACGCCTCGTTGAACTCCTCCTGATAGTCCCGGCCCATGGCGTAATAGCTCGGCTCCTCCGTCACCGGGGGAAAGTTCACGATTACCACGTGATTGTAGTTCGCGCGCGTCCCCGTGTCCGTCCAGTTCGTCGAGCCGGTCAGCAGTGCCGCCCGCGGGCCTCGCGCATCGCGGATCGCGAACTTGTTGTGGAAGGTCGCGGGGTTGTCATCGAGCTTCGCTTCTATGTTCTCGGCGGCCTCGAAAGCCTCCAGCAGCGCGCGGTTCCCCGGATGGTCCTCGTCATAGTAGTCGGCCTCCAGGATCATCCGCACCTGCACCCCGCGGCGGGCCGCATCGAAGATGGCCTCAGGGATCGGCCACTCGCCGGCCTCGTCCCGGCGTATCTCCTGCACGGCCACGTCCAGGCTCATCTGTGCCTGCTCGATGAAGCTCACGATCTGGTCCTGCAGGACGTACCGCCGCGCATCCAGGTCGGCCGGACGGCTCAGATAGACCTCAAGCCTCCCTTTCTCGAAAGTCTCTGCCTGCGCCACACCCGCGCACAGCGCGCAGACCGCGATCACCTGCAGCACGCGCGCGGGCCGGAGGATGCGTCGTCGTCGCTTCATCTGCTCAACCCTCCGGCCACAGTTCCTTCTGGCGCTCCCAGTCATCCGGCTTCAGTGTCAGGTCAACGCGCGCGTCGAAGATCATGCCCGGGTCGCGCCGGCGGTCATACGATTGCAGGGCCGCATGAAGCGTCGGTTGCACAGTGTCCTCAAATGCGACCTCACCGTTGACGGTGATCTGCACCGGCTGCTCGAAGTCCACCATCGCGCGGCTGAGCCAGACCGTCAACTCTTCGATGTTCCGCGCCCGCAGAGCCATGCGATTATCGCCCTCATTGCGCGCGTGGACCGTCCCGGCAGGCACGCGGACCGTGTAATGCCGGAAATCAGTGGTACAGTATGAAGCCAGAGGCTCGGTCGGTTCGAGGTGATCGATCTCCACCGTACCGTAGTGCGTGCGGCCGATCGAAAGCCAGTGCCAGTGTGGCGACTCGTAGAGCCGGAAGGCCCCCCTGTGCGAGCACGTGGCGATCTCCGCCGGGAAGCGCTGCCGGCGCTGCCTCGGAGCGTACGCCAGGAAGTCGAGGAAGCACTCTCGGGCCAGCGGATCGGTGAACGAATGCCCGCCCTCGTGCTCCACGTAGGTGTGGGGAATGTGGTAACCGCTGAGGATCGCGTGCGCCATACGCGCGAATGCGGCTTCGGTGAATCGCGGGCGCTCGCCGGGGACGAAGTCTCGTTCGCCCTGCATGAGGTAGAAGTCCACCCCGCTGAGGCCCTCGAAGAATCCGTAATACCACGCGCCGGCATGACAGCCCACGGTGGCGAAGCGGTCACCGATCGTCTGCACGACATGGAAGGCGCCGAAGCCGCCCATCGACTGTCCGGCGATCACCACGCGGTCGGGGTCGATGTTAAAGCGGTAGGCGGCCTCCTCAATCACGCCGAGCACGTATGCATCCGAGTCGGGATTCGACCACCGTTTATGTGTGGGAAGCTGCAGGTTGCCCGGAGCGACCGTAACGCAGTCCATATCGCGGAGGGTCGCACCGAAGGGGTAGCCGCCCTCGTCCTCGAACCATTTCGCGCCGCGTTCGCGCGGGCTCCCCTTCCCCCCACCGTGCAGCAGCACCAGCAGGCCCGTTGGCTCGGCGGCAGTGTAGCTTTCGGGCACGCAGAAGTTGAGGTGCTCGTCGGGATAGCGCTCGCGCAGGTGCGGCAACTCGAAGCGCTCGTCGAGATGCACGCCCGGTTCTCGATCGTCGCGCGACGTCACGAGGCATGAGCGGACGAAGTCAACGGGATCCTCGACATCCCGCGGCAGCCCCTCGAGAATCGTTTCATCGTCCGCGGCCGGGTCGTACAGGAAGGTCCGGATCTTCGCGCGCACGTCATCGCGGACCATCGGTGCTCACCCCTCACACCGAGCGGGCGCACCGATGCGCGCCGACTCGTAGATCGCGTCGGTGAGTCGCTGGATCGTCAGCGCATCCCGCAGCCTCGTCATCGGCTTCCGGCGCTTGAGGATCGCCTCAACGAAGTCGATCACCGGCCCGCGATGGATCAGTGGCCAGTCGAAGGGCTCATCGATGAGCACGTCGCTCTCCGCGGCACCATCGACGAAGCGCGTGACCGCAAGCTGCGGCGCACCGCCGACCATGTTCGCATCAAGCGCCCCGTTCCCGCACTCGATCCGCCAGGACTGTCGCGCCTCATCGACCGCCGCGAACATCGCGCGGTGATAGTGCAGTGTGGGGCCGCCCGTCAGGCGCGCCTGCGCGGTCACCGCGACCTCGACGTCATTGCGCGGCTCCGCAATGTCGCGGAAGTGGGGCGGCATGTCCTCTGTGCTCGCAAGAACCGTCTCCGGCTCAAGTTCCCATCCGCACAGGCCGAACATGAAGTCGAGGTCGTAGCAGCCCCAGTCGGCCAGCACGCCCTGGCCACCCCAACCCGGTCGATGCAGAAAGAACGGGGACGTGCCATCATATCCCTCGCGTGGTGGTTGAAGTACGCTGACGCTCAGTCGGCGGACCCTGCCCAATTCGCCGGACGCGAGGATACGAGTTGCCTCGCGCGCGCCGGGCGTCGAGCGAAAACGCGAAGAGCAGCAGGCCCCAACGAGGTCGCCCTGCGCGGCGAGCATCGTCTCCACTTCGTTCGCATTCACGGCCACCGGCTTCTCCACGAGCACGTGCTTGCCCGCCTCGAAGGAAGCGACTGTCGGTTCTACGTGCGCCTCGGGGCCTGTCGCGACGACGATCGCGTCGACCGCCGGGTCGCTCAGCAGCGCTTCCATGCGCGTGTAGCGACCGGGGATGGAAAACTCCTCCGCGCATTGCTCGACGGCCTCTTCGCGCAGGTCGCAGGCGGCCACCCACTCCATCCGCGGATCGTCCTGCGAGTTTCGTATGTGCGACGGTGCGATCTGCCCGCAGCCGATGATGCCAAGTCCGAGCGTCTCTGCCACTTCAGCATGCCTCCCACAGATTCCGCAGCAATTCGACTGACCGGCGCTGATCCTCAACAAGCGACATCGTGCGTGGAACATCCTCGCGGTGCCATAGCTCCGTCGTGAGCCAGCCATCGTAGCCCTGCGCATTCAACTCAGCCAGAAACAGTCCAATGTCCATCTGCCCCTGCCCGAGCCACTCGGTGGGCTGGTCATCAACCTGGTTGCGCAGGTGCAGGCCGCGCACGCGCTCGCCGAGGTCGTGCAGGCGGGAAAGCGGTGCATCTCCCGAGGTGAGCGTCCATCCTGTGTCAAGGCATATGCCGACGCTGTCGTCCGCGAACTGCGTGACGCTCTTGATGTCATCGAGGTGCAGATCCAACCGGTTGGCGTGGTTGTGCATGTTCAGCGCCAGGCCCAGTTCATCGAGTATATCCGCCAATTTGCTGAGATTCTCTCCCTGACGCTTCAGTTCATCTTCGGTCTTCCGTTCGCGGTTGCTCCAACTGCCCTTCGGGTCGCAGTTGATGCTCATGTGATCGCCGCCAAGCTCCGCGGTCCTCCGCGCGTCAGCCATCACGGCATCCTCGAGGTCGAGGTTTTCCCAGCGCTCATGGGCGGCAAAGGACGCATATCCACCCGACAACTGAAGTCCGTATCGCTCCAGCCCCGCCTCGATCCCGTCGCATACGTGCTCGACCGCGTCGTACCCGGCCTCCGCGGCTTCCTGCAGGAACGTGTCCAGCGTCTTCTCATCTTCCGGCCGCCCCGCCTCTGAGGACCACGGGAAGCGAACTGTCGCGACTCCCTTCACGGCAATCCCTCCATCTATCCGTTCCTATCCACGGATTACGACTGATCCCGGCAATCACATGTCGGCCCGTTGGGGCTGTTCTTCGCCGACGCGCCAGGCGTGGATCACCGAACGATCACCGTCGGCCCGCGGCTCGATCACGTAGAGTACGCCGTTGTCGCGGCCGAATGCGCAGGCGCCCACCTGATGCTTCTCCTGAGCCCCCGCGCCTCTCAGCAGCGCATCCGTCAGGTCCATCGTGGCGTATGGCTGAGGCTGGTCGGGCGTCATCTCGCCCCGAGCGACGGCGGCCAGGTCAGCCGGATCGTAGAAGGGCATCTGTGCCTCGAATCCGGTGCTCCACCAGCCTCTCTCGCCAGTGGGATCGTCCGGATAGGGCGGCTCGTCGGGCCATTCGGTGCCGTCCGGCAGCCCGTACCAGCATTCGCCGGTTCCCCTGGTGCCCACAAAGACAACGGCCCCGCCATTCGAAGAGGTCAGCCATGCGCCACCTGACCACTCATCGGAGTGATGGTAGCCGTTCATGGTCGTCCACGGCTCATCGTCGGTGGACGTCGAATCGTAGCGTAGCAAGGCGACAGTCTCGAGCACCGCACCGTCCGGCGGCGGGTTGCCCTGCTGCCAGGGGGCAATCGCGAAGAGGCTCGGTCCCTGGCCGCTCCAGCCTCCGTCACGGAACCGGCCGGTCGCCAGTCGCATCCCGCCAACGTTTTCGGCCGCCCAGCTTTGGGGGATATCAAACATGTAGTCATTGACCGCGTAGATGTTCTCGTTGCCGACCTGCCACGCTCCCGCGGCCCCTGTCAGATCCAGTTCACACCACATGTGTGACGGGACGCGTTGCTCTTCCTCCTGCAGGTGCTGGCCGAAGCAAAGGTGGAGCTTGTCCGAGGTCTGCGAGCCCTGGGCAGGCAGGTAGGCCATCCCGACTGTCAGCATCTCGCGAAGCACGTCGAACTGCCCCACCCCGGCGCGCACGTCTGTGAACGACTGGAGCGTCTCCGCCCGGTTCAGGCCCTCGAGGCCGGAATTGCCGGCGGGGGTCGGTTCGGGGATGGTCACTTCCGAGATCTGCTTGTCCCAGCTGTGTCCTACTGCATACAGAGAGCCAGGGAAGCCGTCGTCGGGACCGTCCGGATCACCTGTCGGACACCAGGTGGCGGCGTCACCGCTGTACTCCCAGTTCGAGCCCCCCGACTCCTCCGGGAGCCGGAACGCGCCGATGTAGCTCACGTCCGCCGGCTGAAGCCGTCCGGTTGTACCGTGATCGGGAGCTTCAGGTGTCGGATTGTCCGCGGATCGCCCGGCGTCTCCCCTGTTACCGTACCCGGTGTTGCTCCCGGCCGATGGATAGGTCGGGCCTGTACTGGCGCCGCAGCCGATCAGTATTGGAAGAACGCACATGAGAGCGATGTAGATGCGCCAGCGCATGATGCACCTCCTCTGTTGAGCAGTTCACTGACTGACAAGTGCCTGCACCGCATCAGCCTCGAACGGCCCCCCGTGTCCACAATGGATGGTGGTGGGATCGAAGGCCAGTACTTTTCGAATACTCTCTTTCACCTGGTCGAGATCATCAGCCCACAGTGGCAGCCGCGGTGTGTTGGGGTTGGGCAGCCCCATGATGAGATCGCCGACGATGGCCTCTCCCCCATCAGTGATGAGCGAGACCGAACCCGGCGTATGCCCTGGTGTATGAATGACTTCCGCCGCCACGCCGAAGTTCCGCAGGTCCATCGAATCCTGGACGAACACGCCCGGCTCCACCTCGGGCAGCTTCGCCACTGAAGACATCTGTATGAAAAGCTTGAGTATGCGCGCGAGCAGGCCCGTGGATTTCAACTCCGGCTGGCGGCCTTCGCGAATATACGGCACTGCCTCATTATGGGCGGCGACGCGGGCACCGGTCCTTTCGAGCAGCGTGCTCAGCCCCCAGATATGATCCTTGTGGCAGTGCGTCACGACAATCAGATCTATCTCTTCCGGCCTGACTCCGGCGTCGGCGATCCGCTCCAGCAGTATGTGCTCCTTCGCGTGTGGTCCGGCGTCAACCAGCACGACACCGCTCTCTCCACGCAGAAGAAAGCACTTCACGATCTGCCTGATGGGAAGTTCAATGACGTGGGGATCAGGCACCGCTATCCTCTCGTGCTTCCACGGACGATCCTGTGACCGACGTATCCGACGTGAATCTTCTTTATGTGGCGAGTCAGACCTGCCCAGAGATGAGGCGAGAAGGATTTCTCCTGACAGAGGGAGGACAATTGGGAGGTGCCACGAATAATGTGATGGTCAAGACGATATCGTTCAGGGAGGTAATGTTCGTGAAGAAGCCAGTTGTTGATCAGGATATGTGCACCGGATGCGGTCTGTGCCCCGATATCGCCCCCGGAACATTTGAACTCAACGACGATGGTGTCGCTGAGGTCACTGACCCCGAGGGCGACGATGAGGGAACCATCCAGGAGGCAATCGACTCCTGCCCGGTCGAAGCAATCGTCTGGGAGTAACACAGCGCATCCATCCAGCTGCCGGGCGGCGTCACTGGCGCCGCCCGTTTACTTTGTACGGAGGGAATCTGCGTTCGGAGGGTGAATGAGTCACCTGTGGAACTGCTCTCCCGGAGGTACCCAATGGCCCGTCGGTTCGAACCACTCAAGCGCAGGTCGAGCAAAGGCTCCTCCACGTGGGCGGATGTGCAGGGGCCCCATCCCGGTGTACGTGACCCGCGGGCCGTCCGCGTTGATGACTGGCCGCTCGGGGTCAACGCCGGGATCATCTCCACATTCGTGCTGCTGACGGCATTCGCGCTTCTGGCGGCGTGGTACGCCTCGCCGGTCGGCGAGGCGGACACCTGGGCCCGCTGGAAAGCCGACAGGCACGCGCTGAGCGTCGAGTATCCCGAGGGCTGGACCGTCCGCCCGCTCAGCCAGGAAGACACGAACGTGCACGTCGTCGTCATGCGCTCCCCGTGGGTCCGCGTGCATCTGGTGTCACAGCGTGAACTGTCCTCGGTTGCGCAGGTCTACGCCCGAGCCGGGAATGTGCGCAGCCCCTATCAGGCCCTCGAGACGCTTCACGAATCAACGCGCGAAACCTGGTCGAGCTTCTTCGGCGCGCTTGACGAGGGGCGGACGACACGTACCGTCATCGGCACTCATCCCGCGGTCTGGTCGCAGTTCACCTACAGCGGGGGAAGACTGGAGAGCGGGGAGCCGATGCGCGGGTACCGGGCGACGATTCTCGCCGGCGGCAGCGGTGTCATCGCCAGCGCGGTCGCGCCGGCAGACAACTGGAGCGAGTTCAAGCCGATCGCCCTCCGCGTGCTTCGCAGCATCCGGATCGAACGTGACGCGGCGTGAGGCCATAAGCAGCACTGATGGGAAGTGCTACGTCTCCTCGCCGTCCGCGCCCACGAAGGGCCATTCCCGGGCGACAATGACGAAGCCGGCAACGATGATGATGCCCAGCGAGGCGGCCTGAGCAACAGTGAAAACCGGCATCGGCTGCCAGATCTCCCCCGTCGCTCCGCGGCGATAGATCTCCACGACGTAGCGCACGACCGATGACAGCACCAGAAAGCTCAGGAACCGATTGAACGGCTTCCTCACATACGGCGTCACCCACAGAAGCAGCGGGAGCGTGAACCCCAGCGTGCCGATTACCGCGTAAAGCTGAGTGGGATGCACCCGCGGGGGGAGGCGGGTGGGAGCCGATCTGGGGAAAGGTCACCGCCCATGGCAGGGCGCACTCGTGCCCGTAGCAGCAGCCGTTGAGGAAGCATCCCACGCGCGCGAGTGCATAGCCCACCGCGAGACCAGGCGCGGCGAGATCGAAGATGCGCGCGAAGCTGACCTTCATCAGAGGCGCCGCGATTCCCAGCACAAGCAATCCGCCGGCCAGACCACCATGCCAGCTCATCCCGCCACGCCACAGGTCCAGCGCGGTCGTCAACTCGCCCGCGTAATCGCCCCATTGCAGCAGCACATACCCCAGACGTCCGCCGATGATGCCTCCGGCAAACCCCACAAGCCCGACCTGCATCACCTGGCTGCCGGTGAAGCCGTAGCGTTCTCGGTCAACATACATCCACGCCAGCGCCGCCACGAAAGCCCCCAGCATCATCACTCCGTACGACCGCACCTGCAGAGGGCCAATCGCGTTCACAAGGACATACGCAACCGCCGTGGGAATTGCGGCCTGGACGACCAACTCCAGCACGAGGGCCGCGTCCAGAGCCATCGAGCGATCATCGCCCCGTCGTTCCAGCCACGTCCAGACGACCACAATCGCCAGAAAGAACAGGAACACGAGGGGGATGTCCGCCGGCGTCCACCGGTCCAGCCTTATCAGTGTCGGATGCACCCGCAGTCACACTCCCGTCAGACCCGCTCACAGCGACGATGCATCCACCACGTCGCCGTCTCTGATCGAAAGCTTCGCTGCCTCCAGTGCAGCCATTGTGCCGCGAACGTTGTGCCCCGAGGCTTCCGGTTCATCACCCTCGCGGACGGCTCGGGCAAACTCCCCCACCTGCGCGCGCCAGCTTGCCGGACTGTCGAGTGGCTCTTCTATGACCTCATCGCCCAGCAGGATCCGCTGCGATTCGATCTGCATCGCGCCCTCGGTACCGATCACCATGCAGTTCCATGCGCCAAATGGCGTGTTCAGGCTATGCTGACAGGTTGCCATGGGCCCGTCTACGAGCGAAAGCTGCACCGTCAGTTCATCGTGATCGTTCCAATACTCATTGTTCACGCGAGCATCGGCGAAGACCCGCTGCGGCTGGCCGTCAGTGAGCCACAGGATCATGTCCACCTCATGCGCACCGAAGCCGTACAGCACCCATCCGCCCGCCTCTTCAGGTCTGCGCGCCCACTCAGAGCGGAAGCCCTCGGATTTGCTCAGCCGACGCCTCAGAACGTTGCGCACCTCGCCGACCGCACCCTCGCGTATCAGTTCGCGGGCCCGGATATTCGCCTGGCGGAAGCGCAGGATCTGTCCCACCATCAGCACGACGCCGGCTGCGTCGGCCGCGGAGATCATGGCATCACATTCATCCAGCGATGTCGCCATCGGCTTCTCGCACAGCACATGCTTGCCGGCCTCGGCCGCGGCGACGGCGACATCCCGGTGGAGATGGTGAGGCAGAAGTACGGAGACCGCATCTACGCTGTCGTCGTCCAGCAACTCGCGCCAATCTGTGTACACAGCCGCGACGTCGAACTCCTCGGCGCGTTCGCGGGCCGCCTGCTCATCGATGTCGCAAACCGCGACCGTCTGCAGGCCCGGGGTATCGCGATATGCCGGAAGATGTGCGTTGGCGATGCCTCCGCACCCAATCGCGCCGATTCTTATCTCTTGCATGCAGACGCCCTCCCAGTCTCATATCGTCACTAGCCGAGAGCCGCCGGTTCCGCCGGCGGCCCTCGCCTGTGGTCTCATACAGTCTTCGCGCGGGTAGGCCCGGATGTGACGTTCGGGGTCCCGCGGCCGCTGTGCAGCGCGCACGAGCGTCATCCGATGGCCGGGGTTGATGCGGCCGGCGACACACCGTGCGAAAGCTGCAGCGCGTCGTGTCTACTCAACTGCCTGCACGTCAGTGACCTCGGGGACCTCCTGTCGCAGCACGCGACCGATGCCCATTGCGAGCGTCATCTGCGACATCGGGCAGCCCTTGCAGGCGCCCTGCAGGCGAACCTCCACCACGTTGTCGTCAGTGATGTCCACCAGTTCCACGCCGCCGCCATCCGCTTCCAGTGACGGGCGGACTTTCTCGAGCGCGGCTTCAACCTGTTCGCGCATCTCTTCGTCCGTCTTCTCGGTGTCTTCGGACTTAACCTCGTCGCTCATTGCAATCCTCCAGGCTTACTGTTGGTTTTCAATCGTCTCGCCCGCGTCTTCCCGCGACTCGGACCGGAAGTCGCGAACTTTCCATCCGTCCGGCTCGCGCACAAGATCGAAGCGCTGGGCCTCAGTTGTCCCATCAGGGTAGCCAACCATTACCTGCGCCCAACCGGTCATGCCACCCGGCTCCACCTTGTACTCGAGAATGCGGATCCCATCAACCTCGCGTCCCCCCCAGTGCGCCTCAACGATCGTGGGAGCGTCCTGTCCCACGTCATCGATCACTTCCTGCTTGTACTCTTCTGAGAAGAGATTCCAATGTTCAAGCTCGTCTCCCATGGGCCCCGATTGACTCTCCCCGGAAGCCTCTGCACTCGGAGGGCACTCATCCTCCGGCAATACGCCGTACCATTTCTCAATGAGGCGCCAGATCTTGCCCTGCAGCGTCTCCGGATGCGGGGGTATCGCCATGACGGCCTCGCGATTCTCCTGCGGGAGTTGCAGCAGCATCTGCGAGCCTCGCGAATCAACCCAGACACCGAAGCTCTCTGCCACAAAGCGCAGCGGCACAAAGCAGCGGCCGTTGATCAATTGCGGTGCCACGTCGAGCATGTAGTTCGCCTCGGCGATTTTCGCCCGTGTGCTGCCGATCCACAGCTCAACCTGTGGCACCGTCGCCTCTTCAGACCGCCACGCCTGGATATGGCCCTCTTCATAGCTGACACGCGCCCCGAGCCACTCGAAAATGGGCCTCAGTGGTACGAGCGTCCGTCCTTCGAGGGTCACCGGCTGTACATCAAATACAAGTTCGCTGGCGGCGCAGGGCGCGGCCGCGCAGCCCATCACGACGACAACAACCAGCACACCTGTGATACAGGCTCGCAGTCTCGGCATCGAATAGATCACTCCCGCGGATATCGGCCGACCAATCCTTGCGTTCACAGGTTTGCGTCTTCGGCAAGCTCACGCCACCGGTCGCCATCTTGCTCAACCAGGAACTCAATGGTCTCGTCGAAACTGCGCAGCCCTGTGGTCGCTCCCGGTGCTGTGACGCACAGGGCCCCCACAGCGTTCGCCATCCGTGCGACATTCTCAAGATCCCACCCGGCCAGTGTGCCCAGCAGAAAGCCGGCGACGAACGCGTCCCCAGACCCGGTACCGTCCACTACGTCCACGTCGAAGGCCGGCACGCGAACCTCGCGATCGGCGGTGCGAACGTAGCATCCTTCTTCGCCAAGCTTCAAACCGACCGTCTGCACGCCGTGCTCCATCAGCACATCCGCGGCCCCTTCGGGCGTATCCTGCTGTGTAATCTCGACGGCCTCCGGGAAGCTCGGCAGGAAGATATCCGTGTGCGGCAGGACCGGCTCGAGCAGGTCCATCCACCGTCCGGTGTCATCCCAGACAACATCCAGGGCCGTGGTCGTGCCAGCCTCTTGCGCGGCTTCCATGACACTCGCGGCGGGAGGGCCGTCAAAACCGGGCATCACAAGCGCGCCCGCGAAGTGAAAGATGTCCGCCTCGGCGACGAGATCCATGTCGATGTCATCGGGGCGCATCGTGGCATTCGCGCCAATGCAGTGGATGAACGTGCGCTCTCCTCCGCTGTCGATCATGATCATCGTCGCGGAGGTATTCGCCTCATCGGCGACGGCGATGCCGCTGGTGTCGATGCCCTCTTCGGTCATCGCCTTCCTGACAAAGTCACCGAAACCGTCATCACCGATCTTCCCGATGATCGCGGTATCCACGTCCATCTTCGCCAGACCGATCCCTGTGTTGGCCGCACACCCGCCGATGCTCATGCCCATGTCATCGACAAGCATCAGGCGCCCGTGCTCGGGCTGGTCGTCGATCGGTCGGCCCCACACGTCTGCGACAACGATTCCCGCACATACTACCTGACTCATAACTCACACCTGTTGACTGAAGTTTTCATCTGCCGCGGCCACCCGCGACGTACTGATATTCGCCGACCCCCGTGAATGGTCCTTCACCGCCCGGCATTGCGCTCCGCATCGCCGGGAAGGCTGCCCTCAACGCCCCTCCGCCGGAGCCACTCGCGTCCTCGCACTATCTGCTGTGCGATCTCCTCGCGGCGTTCGGCCAGATGCTCCGGGTCGCGGTTGAAGTCGCGCACGTTCATGACCATGTCCCAGTTCCGCCGATACTGCGTCGCCTGCGCCAGACGCAGTCGCCACAGTCTGTCGGGCATGTCGAAGGGCCCGCTCTCACGGTTGACCCCACGCAGGATTTGCAGATACATGTAGTCTTCGCACGCCTCGCGCAGCAGCTTGAGGGTGACGGTCGGATGAGGTTCGATCAGCGGCTCTCCGTCCTCCGAAACGCACCACAGCAGGCCTGACGCGCACAGGTCGCCCTCGTCCGGCACATCCCAGAAGAGCCGCTGGTGGCCATAGTTGTCCGCCAGCAACCCCAGCATGCGCGTGTGCATCGGATCGGGCATCGTCCCAATACGCCACGCCCTCTGGACTTCCGCAGCGCCAGCGGCGGCAGCCACCCGAGCGCCCTCGCAGCCCCCAAAGCCCGTCGCGACCTGCGGCGCCATCGCCCAGGTGCCGATCCGGGCGATCTGCTCGAGATCCCCATCCGGGCCGGCAACCGCTACCGAGTGCTTGAGCTGTTTGCCCCCGATTTCGGGCACAGCCGCTCCGGCAGGAAGGTACGTGCGGATCGGATAGATGTCCGTGACATCCTCCCAGTGATCGACTGCGTCGTAAAGCGCGTCGCGTGGCTCGCTGAGTGCCTCCAGATTCTCCGGGCGCGCCGCAATCATCGCGTTCAGATCCGGAGCGTAGTCCCAAGCGCGCTTAAGCATCCGAGTCGCCCCACCGAAGTCGGTCTCTTCGTCACCCCACCACGTGAAGTCTGCGAGCATCTCGCGCGGGATCACACCATGTTCGAGCAGTGCCTCCGCAAAGGGCCAGTACTCCCCGGCGCCGAGCGGTGACCGTTCCCCGTACCATCGCTCCATGACGTGCCTGCCATCGAAGCCAACGGAGACCATAAGCTTCGGCATCTTCGGCAGCGCGAAGTCGTGCACGGTCAGCTCCACCGGCAGCGCCACGCGGTGCTCGCCGTCGGTGGTGACAATCTGGCCCTGATACAGGCCCGGCTCCGCGTCAGGCGGGATGGTGATCTCCCACCATATGTGCCCGGTCGCCTCGAGGGTAAGTGGGGCGCGCGGCACAAGCCGGCCGCTCTGTTCAAGCCGGTACCACTCGATGCGGTCGAGCAGTTCGCCCCCTCCCGAAAGCCCCGTGGGTTGCACTTCGACTTCGCCGCCCTGCTCGAACGGGAGGACCGCGAGTTGTACCGGCACGACCTCACCTCTTGCACCGCTCAGCTCGAGCGTATCCGGAGCCCGCATCGTTTCGGAATCCGACGCCGCCACCGCGGGCTCGGTGGGATCGGCAACCGCCAGTCCCCATCCGGCACCGTCTGACCGCTTCTCCGCGATCACTCCTGCGGCCAGTGCGCGCACTCGGTCGATGTCAGCGCCGATGGCCTTGATGTCCCGTCCGATGGCGACCCACTCATCGAACGCAGGCGACGGCGCCTCGATCCTTGTCTGCAGCGCTGCGAGGGGGTCCGTGGGAAGCTCCGACTGTATCTGTGGCGCCTCTGCCCGCAAGCGAGTCGCCCGGCGCTGCAACCCCTTCAACTCCGCCAGCGCAGTCTTGCGATAGGCCTCCACGCGGTTCGGCCTGAAGCCGACGAGGTGTCCGTACTGATGCACCTCGTGAAAGCTGGGCGCGCAGTCGGCATGTGACATCCCCTCACCGACCACGCGGTCATTGCGCGAGAAAAGGATGCCCGCGATGTCGCCGGTGGGCAGCGGCATATTGCCTGTCGGATTCCCGCGGATGCCGCGCTTTTCGTAGCTCTTCAGCGCCAGGCGGATCTCCACGACCCACGCACCCGGTTCCGTGGCGGTCTCCCATTCGCCAATGTAGTCCCAGTCGGTCATCCACTGGCCGCCCTCGTCGAACCACTTCGAGTCGAAGACCACGCCCCTGGGGGTTACGATATACTCATAGTACGTGTCGTGGTCGTGGCCGATGTCGAAGAATATCTCCGCCGAATCATCGCGCCACGCGTAGCCGTCGCGACTGCCGATATCCGCCACCAGCTCATCGACATCGGGCGTCTCGCAGCGGAATGCGGCGTAGAGGTTCTCGTCGTCATACGCGCACCACACCCAGGTGGCCATCTTCGCGTCCCGAGGTTCGTTATACATCCGCCAGTGGGGATCACCGATATACGCGGCCTCATCCCAGCATGCATCGGAGAGGTCCCCGTCGATGACCGGCGGCTCGCTCACGCGCGGGATACGGTGCTGATAGAGCGGCTCAGGTTCCATCGCGAAGTCATCGGGCATTGGAGCGCCGGCAGCGGGCGTCAGCCAGCAGGTCGCGGGCTCATCGCTCGCCTCGAAGCGCCACTGGACCGGGAGCTTCCACGGCCCGCCCCCCGCATCCGGGTTCGCGCGCATGTGCAGCGTAATCTTCTGCGGCCCCTCGGTCGGGCCCTCGACGGTCTTCAGGGCCATGCGTCCGTCGCCGGGGTAGCAGAGTGTGAGCGTACCGGGGCCCTCGATCCGCACGGTGGCCTGCCATTCGTACTCGGCAGTCTCGAACGCCGCCCGGGTCTCCCAGTCACCCGTGGCGCACTGCCCTGCTTCGACCGAAGCAAGCCGCGCCTCCTCGGCCCACGCACACGTGACCAGCAAAGCCACCATTGCGATTGCGATTGAGCGCTTCATCATCGCCGCCTCCCGCATTGCCGCCGTCGTCCCCGGCCGTCGCTTTCGTTGCTGTCGTTGACGCAGTTATGTCATCCGCTTGCTTACGTGGACCATCCTGATGAAATTCTCCGCCGCGTGTTCGGTGAAGGTGCCGGAGGTCGTGCCGCCCAGCAGGTAGCCGCCAGGCCCCGCCGCCTCGATGCACTCGGCTGCAAGCTGCTCGATCGTCTCCCCGTCCACCTTGTCGATTACTTCCATGTCATCGAGGTTCCCCAGCAGGCAGACGCGATCGCCGATGCGCTCCTTGCACTCAGCGAGCGTTGTATCGCCCCACGGCGGGCCTTCCAGCGGGTCCAGCGAATCCACGCCGATGTCCGCGATCATGTCGAGGAACGCGTCCATCGGCCCGTGATTGTGGTAGTGCGCGAGCGCCCCATGCTCGTGCATGATGTCAACCATCGGTTTATCAAATCGCAGCATGGTCTCCCGGAAGCCCTCGGGGCCAAGCTGCGTTGAGGCGTACTCTCCGCCGATGATTCGGAAGCAGTCCACGCCCTGGCGGCAGCACTCCTCGACCCAGTGGTAGCAGCGCTCGGCGGCGACCTCGCACAGAGCCATGAATGTATCGCGGTCATCGAGCCACATCAGCGAGTAGTCGGCCGGCGAAAGAAAGCGCGCCGGTATGCCACCGGGGTTGAGAAACCCGACGCCGACCATCCCCTCCTCGCCGATCTCGTCCTTGCGCTCAATAAAGGGCGTCGCGTCAATCGCCGGCGGCTCATAAGGGACCGACAGCAAATTGTGCACATCATCCGCGCTCTTGCAGTAGAACTCCATCTGCGCGGAAGTGATCTCGGTCTTCTGGCGGCGGGCGTACAGGTCGCCATCGGGTGCCTCGATGACCGAGTACGTCTTCCCCTCACGGTCCTCTGAGCGGGTCTTCACGGCCGTACCCAGGAACCAGTCGCCACCCAGCACCCGGGCGCCGATGAACGGATCGCACTCATGCAGCATCCGCTGCGCGATCTCGCTGTCCTCGTCCATGTTGCCGAATCCCCACGGCGTTACGGGCACTCGGTCGGGCGTGTCCAGATTCATGGCGCACATAATGCGCTCGCGTGATGTCATTTCATCTGCTCCATAAATTGTCGCCCCGCCGATTTCGTGTTGGTGTTGCGGAACAAAGCCCCCGGGCCCTCCCTCCGGACGCTCCCGCATCCCGCCCGCGAAGCCGTGGCGTCATGGATCCCAGAGGTTTTTCGGGCTTTCGGTGGCTTCGGGCCGCAGCCACTTCGTGTGTCCGTCCACAAACGTGTAATTGGCGCCGTTGCCGTGCCTGTTGACGGCTACCCGCTCCAGACCGTTGAGGCTGTAGCGAACGCCGCAGGTGGCGTAGCGCTGGCCGGCAAGCTCACAGAAGAGCACGGTACCGAGCGGGTCACTGATGCCCGCAAGGGTCAGCGAGGATGCCATGTAGCCCCCGACCTCGGCAAGCTCGAGGTTGATCCCATAGCTGTGGGGCACGGACAGGGCGCCTCTGACCTTCCGCGGATGTTCGTCGGTCGGGCATAGCAGCAGCAACTCGTTGTTGATGTAGGGCTGCATCGTGACGTCCCAGCAGATACGCCCGTCAGTCGGGTGTGGCAGCATTGCCGGGACGATGCGCCCATCGTAATCGTCGCAGTACAGCCGGGCCGCGAGGCCCAGATTCCGCATGTTGCTGACACACGACGCCGACTCGGCCTTTCCAAGTGCTGCCTCCAGCACCGGGAAGAGCATGGCCGAAAGTAGAAGTATGATAGCGACGACAACAAGCATTTCGACGAGCGTGAACGCGGACCGCAGTGCCCCCCATCCCCCCACGAGCCGGGACAGGCGCGACCTGCGGCCGTACATACTCTGCACGGTCCGCTCCCCCTCCGACCTGTGCCACAACTGCTGGCGTCTGGCTGCAACCTATTTCCTTGCCTGCGCCGAACTCTCCTCCTATTTGCGGGACATCCAACCAGTTGAGCGCAGAAAAATCGGAACTCGGGAACATCATGCGTGTCTGTGAACGTTGTATCCCATGAAGTCCAGATGTGATCGCCCACACAGAGACATCGGGCGTTCAGCGAAGGCGCGCCAGTGGTGCGCCCGGGAGGTGGCGGACATAGCTCTTGCCATTCGTACCGAAAACCTGACCAAGGTCTATGACGTCGGGTGGGGACGTCAGAATGTAGGTATCAAGGACCTCACACTCGAGGTCGAAGAGGGACAGATTTTCGGCCTTGTCGGCCCGAACGGCTCAGGGAAGACAACGACCCTGAAGCTTCTGTTGGGCCTGATCTTCCCCACCTCCGGCACCGCGGAGGTGCTCGGAGAGCCGCTGGGCAGCGCCGACTACAAGGCGCGCGTCGGCTACCTGCCCGAGGGACCGTACTTCTACGAACATCTCAACGCTCCCGAACTGCTGCGGATGTACGGCAGCCTGTTCGGACTGGGCGGCTCCTCTCTCGACACGCGCATCCAGGAGCTTCTGGAGCTTGTCGATATGTGGGACCGGCGCGACTACCGCGTTATCAACTACTCTCGCGGGATGCGCCAGCGCGTCGGCGTGGCGCAGGCGCTCATCAACGATCCGGACCTGCTCTTTTTCGATGAGCCGACCGCCGGGCTCGACCCGATAGGCGCCAAGCAGATCCGCGAGGTCATCCTCGAGCTTCGAAACCGAGGCAAGACCGTATTCCTGTGCTCCCACCTGCTCAAGGAAATGGAGCCGCTCTGCGACAACATCGCCATCCTCGCCGAGGCGAAGCTCATCACGCGCGGGGGTGTGGAAGAACTGCTCGAGAGCGAGCAGGCGCAGTATCGTGTCGAGGTGCGGGAGCTTGACGATGAGATGCTCGCGGATCTCGAGGAGCGCGCCCAGACCGTGATGTGGCTCGACGAGACGTGCCGGGCGCTGTTTGATGACCGCCAGAAGGCGTTCGACGCCGCCGAGATGCTCGAAGACACCGGCGCGCACCTTTTGACCGTTGGACCGGACCGCCGCACCCTCGAAGAAGTCTTCATCGAAGCCGTTGGAGAGGAGCCCGCTGATGCGACCGATCTTCCGAGTGGCTAGAGCCACCTACCACGAGGGATGGCGCAAGCGCTTCCTGAACGGAATCCTTGTTTTCGCCATTCTGATTATCGGCTCGTCCTGGGTCTTTACCTACCTTCAGCCGGGCGCAGAGTTGAAGATGCTGATCGATGTCGGTCTTGGCTCTATCCGCTTCTTCGGCATGCTTATAGCGGTGTTCTTGGGTACCCGGTTGATCCCCGACGAGATTGAAAAGCGTACGATTTACACGCTGTTGTCCAAACCCGTCACGCGCACGCAGTTTCTGCTGGGCAAGTTCTTCGGCGGCCTCGCCACCGTCATCAGCAACGTGGCGCTGATGGGCGCGACTTTCTACGTCGTCTTCGCCATCAAGGCCCCGCAGTTCGCCCAGATGACGGAGGAGACCGGTTCCCAGTACTCGATGGAGTTCATGTACGGCAACATCGCGAAAGCTATCCTGCTGAGCTTCTTCGAGTTGGCCATCGTGATGGGGATTGCCGTCGTGGCGTCAGTGATCTTTTCGTGGATCCTGGCCGCCATTTTCACCTTCTTCGTGTACTTCGTGGGCCAGATGAGCGAGTTCTTCGGTAGTCTCGCCGACCCGGAGGCCGGTGCCTCACCGGTGGCTCGCGTGTTGCTGGGCACGATCTACCGGATCCTGCCTCACTTTGAGGTATTCGACGTGCGAGAGGCCATACTTACCGATGTACCCGTCGTGTGGTCTCACATGGTCCAGATCATGGGCATGGCGGTGGTCTACGTCGGCATCGTCCTGGCCCTCGGCTATCTGTTCTTCAGCCAGCGCGAGGTCTAATGCGCCGATCACGCGCACCAGACTTCGTGCCTGAGAATCGTCGCATAGAGTGATATGATGAGCAGACAAGCGAAGCGACTCATTGCAGTGGTGCTGCTGATCGGCCTGTTCGTCGGCCTGCAGCCTCTCAACGATGCGATCTCCACCGAACGCCTCGTGCGTGGCTACGCGGCGCCGACACAGGTCACCAAGATCCTGCAGTACGACGCACCCGCCATGACCGGCGTGATCGTCGGCGCGATGCTGGGCGGGTTCCGCGAGGTTGCCGCGTCGATGCTGTGGATGAAGACCCACTCGATGTGGCACAAGGGTGAGGGGACATACTGGGACTCGCTTTACCTCATGCGGATGACCACGCTGCTGGACCCGCACTGGCTGCAGCCGTGGCGAATCACCGCATGGCATTGCGCGTATAACCTCTACGTGGAGACTGATGACCCCAGGGAACAGGCCAGGATGCTCGATCTGGGCGTGGATGTACTCAAGGAGGGCATCTCCTGGAACCCGGATCGATATGACCTGTATTTTGAGCTTGGGTGGACGTACTTCGACAAGATCCGCGACTACGAGGAGGCGGCGCGCTGGCTCGGGGCCGCGACACAGTTCCAGCATCCCGAGTACATCGAGCGCCTGATCGCGCACGGCTACGAACGCCTGCCCGATATACCCGAAGCGCTCAAGTGGTATGACTACTGCCTGAAGCGCAGGCCGTCCGACAGGACAGCCAAGGGTGCCACAATTACGATTCGCGAGCGGTATCTGCCCGCGTGGCGGCTGATGAAGCAGGGCAAATACGATGAGGCTATCGATGCGATCGATCAGTACCTGACGGTCGCGCCGAACAGCACCCTCGGACTGCACATGAAGGCGCACATCTACGAAGAGGCCAGCGAGTTCCACAAGGCGCGTGAAGTCTGGCGCCTCGCCGCGGAGAGTTCGGCGCTGAATCACCACGCGCGCTACAAGGTGGCTGATCTCAGTCAGCGCCTCGGTCTGCCAATCCCCGAACACGCCAGCTACCTTTACAGGCAGCAGGAGGAGCAGCGCAAGATGGCGATCGACCGTAGCGTGGACTGATCGCCTGACGAAGGAATACCACCTCCGCGAGGTCAAGAGGCTTCCCACAAAACTCGCGGAGGTGTTTTCATGTACACCCACATTCGCACCATGGCACTGGCGACAGCGCTGCTTTCGCTCACCGTCTCACTGCATGCCGAGCCCATCCATGTTTCCTGGGAGCGCCAACAGCCCGCCGAGGGCGAGTGGGTTTCTGACGGGGCGACCTTCGAATCCGGTGCCGAGGGAGCCGTCACCGTTACCCGCGGTGCTCCTCATCACAGCCGCTCGACGGCGATCCTGCAGGCCGACCTGTCTGCCGCGCCGTGGCTACAGATCGAGGCGCACGCTTCGAACGCCCAGTGGCGGCTGACGGGCAGCTTCCGGGACGGGCAGGAGGTCGTCATCGCGGATCGCCAGATGACCGGTGTCTGCCGGCGCGATCTGGCGAGTCTCTTCGGGACCGAAGCTGCCGGCGAACTGCGCCTGCACATGCACCTCTGGGGCTGGGGCAACGGCTCACACCATTACGTCCGCTTCACGCCCGCTCTGGTGGCAGAGGCTGAGCGAGCAGATGCAAACGTTCTGCTCGGCGAGATGGCTGCATGGGATGCCCGCAATCGACACTATGCCGAAGACCTCCGCCAGCGACGCGAGGGCCATCCGCGCCTGCGATTCACCGAAGACAATCGCCTGCACTGGCGGGACCTGGTCGCTGAACACCCCCAGTACGGTGCTCCACTGGTCGATGTCATCGCGAATCTCGATGAGCACGAAGCCGAGGAACCCTACGTACTCAGCGCAGACAGCCGCAAACAGCGCCGCCCGGCATGGGGCAACAATCTGCTGTCCGTGCGACCGCCCGAGCCGCCGCAATTCCCAGCAGGACGCGGGGACGATCCCTTCCCGGGGATGAATGAGTGGCGCGAACTCTACTGGCATAACTTCTCGCACTGGCTGCTGGGCGCCGCGCTGTCGGATGACTCGGTCTTCGTCGAGCAGGCAAAGCGCTGGGCGCTTGCGCTGGCTCGCTGGCGCTTCTGGCTGCATCCCGACTACATCTACTTCGACTTCAACACATCCTACCCGCTACAGTGCCTGTGCTCCGCGTATGACGTAGCCTTTGACCGCATGTCTGAAGCGGAGCGGGCCGAGGTTCGCTCCGCCATCGCTACCCTCGCGGACGGCCTCTACCGGAACACCGTCTCCGGCCACGGCTCGATCTACAACGATCTGCGCGGCAATCATACCGCCGTGACCATCTGCGGACTGGGGATGGCCGGTTGCGCGCTGCTGGGCGAGGATGAGCGCGCGCCGGTATGGATTGCGCTGGCGGAGCGCTTCATGCTGGACGCGTTCGAAGAGCATACCTCCGGCGCATGGGTCGAATCGCCAAGCTACGGTACCTACGGCGTCAGCGAGTGGATCCGGCTCGCGGAGATCCTCCGAAACGTGACCGGCGAGGACCACCTCGACCACCCGTTTCTGCGACGGTTTGCGGAGTACCAGCTTCATATCGCCGACTGGGAGGGCCGGGATCTGGGCTACAACGGAGGTGGCGCCGGGCAGTACTGGAACCAGTGGGCGTTCTTTGCGATCGCCCGCGAGTGGCAGGACCCGCGCTTCCAGTGGCTGGCACATCCGACCGAGGATGCGCCGCTCACCGCCGGGTACGGCGATACGCTCTGGTGGGTCGATCCGGATCTTCCCGCCGAGCGTCCCACCGAGACCAATACAGGCCGGCATTTCGCCGACATCGGCGTGAACGTCTGGCGCAGCGGCTGGAGCGACGACGCCACGATCCTGCTGCATCACTGCGGAATGAAGGGTCAGCACAAAGAGGAGAACATGAACCACGTGACCCTCTACGCGCTCGGCGAGCGTATCCTCCCCGATGGCGTGGGCGGTAAGACGTGGGATCACAATGTCGTGGTCATCGACGACCAGATTCAGAACAGGTGGATGCCCGGAGCGACCCTCTCGTACCACTGTGACGACCGCTCGGGCTACTCGCTGGGGGACGCGCAGAGTGCGTACGGGGGTTGGCGGCGCCACGTTCTCTTCCTGCGACCGGACCTCGTGGCGCTGATCGACGACGTCCCGCTCGGAGACCGAAAGGACCACGAGGTCCGCTTCATG
>CAZAHB010000010.1:0-50242 GCA_964484945.1 uncultured Armatimonadia bacterium
GGGGAGGACTTCTCCCCCATTCGCGTGCCCAATCCCCTCTCCGTGCCCCCCTACGCGGTCGAGACCATGCTCGAGGACCTCATCTCGGCGCTTGCAGAGGACCGCGAGCCGGTCGCGACCGCGCAGTTGGCGTATGACACGCTGCGGGTCGTGCAGGCGGCCTATCAGTCAGATCGGGACGGCCGCCGGATCGACCTTGATTGGGAGCAAGCCCCCCCCGAACCGCCTACGGAGTGAGCGTGAGCCGCCCCGCTTTGTCTACGTCCCAGGTGTGCGCGCCTGTGCCCCGCCACATCTGCCAGAGGGGCTGAGCAGACTTCCGGATGCTGATGTTGAAGTCGAGCTTCGCCTCCGGATCGACCTCGATCCCAAGAGCCGCGAGCGGGATACTCCACTCGCAGGTCCAGCGCCCGTCGTCTCCGACCTTCGCGGCGTAGTCAGCCGCGTTCTCGATCCGTTCGATCGCATCCGCCGGAGCCCCGGACTCGTCGGTGCTCTCGAAATGCCCCGACGGGTAGCCGCGCAGCAGAAGGATTGGGCCCTCACCCTTGCGCAGGGCGATCTCGACTGCGTCATCCTGGCCCCAGTTATTGCCCATCCGAATCTCCTCATCCGGATCGACTTCGTTTTCGATCGCGATCATCAGCCGCCCGCCGTCATGGGCCAGCCAGGACCGACTGACCGGCGAGGTGCGATCACCGTAGATGCCCTCGCGGATGATCATCGCGTCCTCAGCCTCCGCGCCGGCCCACTCTTCCGATGTGATATCACCGTCCACGGTGACCTCGGCCTCTGTCTTCGCCGCGGTGAACTCCGGGCGCGGCCCTCGCTGCGCATCACGCCGCAGCCTCGCCTCCTGCTTCTGCTTCCAGTAGTAGATGACGCTCGGCTTCACCTGATGCCCGACGGGCCACGTCGGCCGGTTGGGATTCTCGTAGAGACCGATCTGCCGGATCGGGATCGGCTCAAAGCCGATGTCCCACGCCGGTGAATCGCTGCGCAGGTGGAAGTCCAGGTTGTTCGGATCGACGAAGCGCGGGTCCCTGTCGGTGAGGTTGTTGCGCACCGTCTGGTAGGGCTCGGCCCTGCCATGGATATCGTCCCACGGGTAGGGCCCGGCCATGATGTTGCGCGCCACCAGATTGCCCTTCGGCGCCGCCGGTTCATCCTCGAGGATGCCCGGAAGCTTCGGGTAGCGCTCTCTCCAGAGCGGGTCCGTGTAGGGCATCGCCTTCAGGCGATTGGTCATGGTCGTGTCCACGCTGCCGCTGGCCCATCCGAGAGCGCGGGCATCGATGTGAACGGCGCGCGGGCACTCGACAAAGATGTTGTTGAGCACCTCGTTGTCGCGCCCACCGCCGATGAACGCGGCGCGGATGACGCGGTAGAAGACATTCCCGACGATCTTCGTGCCGCACCACATATCGTCGAGGTACACGCCCACCGCGCCCCGGCCCTGGTGACCGTTGACGTGATGCATGTAGTTGTGCCGGATGACCGTGCCGCGCGTGGTCCAGTCCCGGCCGGCATAGATCGCACCTGCGTCGTTGGCTTCGAAGCAGACCGAGTGCATCTCCGTCAACTCGATGACATGGTCGTTACCACCGAACGAGATGGCCTGATGGGGTGCGTTGTGGATGAGACAGTGTGTGACGCGGTTCCCCACGCCACCCAGGCGGACGCCCGGAACGTACATCCGCTGCCACTGGCCGAAGTGATGAATGTGACAGTTCTCGACCACGTTGTTACCGGGCGTTAGGGTCTTCCGATCACCACCATTTACATGGAATCCGCCCCTGCCGAGCGCACGTGCGTCGCAGTGCGCGATGCGGTGGTTACGCCCGTTGACGCCGGCCGCGGAACCGCCGATGCTGCGGAACGTGCACCCGACAATGCTATTGTGCGTGCCACCGCTGACATTGACGGCGGTTCCACGCGAATACTCCAGTGTCAGGCCCTGCAGCGTCACCCACGAGGCGTTCGCGACCGTGACAAGCCGATCAGCCACCGACACATGCACGTCTGTCTCGGCCAGATCGCCCGGCGGCCAGAAGTAGAGCACCTTCGCTTCGCGGTCGATGTACCACTCACCCGGCTGGTCCAGTTCGGCCAGCACATTGTACGCGTAGTACCACTGGCCCTCGCGATATCCGTAGTGGTGATAGGGCTCTTCCACCTCGATCGTGCGGGCCTCGGGATCGATCTCTTTCACGGGCTGTCGCTCGTCTGCCCAATCCCAGAACCAGTAGCCGTGCACCCACAGGTCCGGCTCGTCAAGCCAGCGGCTGGGGCGGTCGCCCTCGTAGACGAACTTGCCCACCTTATCACCCTTGGTGCCGCGCACATCAACCGGCTCAATACCCAGTATGTCCTCGATGTGTGTGAAGCCCTCATTCGGCCAGCGGGCAAGGGTCATCCGGTCTTCACCGAAGAAAACCTCCGCGCCGCCTCCTTCCGGTGAGCCGAACTCCTCGACACCCAGCGCCGCGAGGTCTGTCTGGACAACATGCTCGCGCGCCTCTTCGGGCAGCCGCTGCAGCGCCGTCTCATCCGCCACCGGCCCGAATTGATCCGAAGGAACCTGCACTCCCCCACTGATCCGTACCGTCGCATCGGGCATCGCGCGGTAGGTGACGCGCGCTCGCTCAGCGCCACCGTCCTCGGCCGCAAGCTCGAACGCCGCGTCGCGACGATAGATACCCTCCTGCAGCCATACGGTCACGCCACCGTCCGGCAGTCCGCCATCCTCGCGCATCGCGCGAATAGCGTCGCGCGCTCCCTCGAGGCTCGCGAGCGGTTGATCCTCGGTGCCCGCGGCATCATCGCTACCGTCCGGAGCAACGTAGAGCGCATGCGGCTCGGCCTGCGCCCCGACCGCGCATGGCATCATGATCACAAGCGCTGCTGCAATGATGAACCTGATTGCGAAATCACTCTGACACAGTTGAGACCACATGGACATGTCCTCCCTATCAAGCATGCACGTCACCTATCTGGTTTCCAGACCCTCCTGGGGCTGGACCTCCTCAGTCAGTGCGCGGTCCGTCAGTGCGTCCTCGCCGCGGGTGATGCGAACATGACCTCCCACATCGCCCTCGGTTGCGAAGCTCACTTCGATCGTGCGATCGCCGGCGTAGATACGCGTGCCGACCATACCCTCATCGTCAATCCGCTCCACATCATCCATCTCGGAAAGCTCGAGGTCACCCACCTGGATCACGTGCAGGAAGTTCTGCTGCGCGGACGGCGTCGGCGCCGCCATCTCAACGCGGCCCCACCCCATCAGTTCGAAGAACTTGACGTTCTCCGCGAGGGCCCAGTTCCGACCTCCGGCCATGAAGCGCTGCCCTTCGCCTCCGATGGCGGTGAACTCCGCATCCTCCGGGAGCAGCGTTCGGCAGAAGATCCGGCCCTGATCCTGCTCGGCCGATATGATGGCGCCATCGATCTGTGGCTCACGCGCGGTATGCAGCAGCCACCGCTTGCGGTAGTCGTCCTCGGTCGAGCGCGCGCGGTCGAAGACCACAAAGTGGTCGGGGTAGATGAAGACGAACTGCCGGACCGCCTGCTCGCATTTCTCCGGGCGGTACGCCTCCGTGCAGTCGGCGGCGACGTACGTCAGCAGGTCGTCCGTCTCGAAGGCAACAACATCCGATCCGATCTGCTTATACTGGCCGCCCTCCTGCACGTGAACGGTCCCGTTCCAGTAATCTGAGATCGGCTCATCGGGCATGTCGATGAGCACGCAGTTGTGGGCGACGGTCTGCGCGTAGTAGTTCTGAAGCTGCTCGGAGTTGCCCCAGCGGGTTCCACTGTCGAGGGCGAGGTGGCCCTGGTGGTAGATGGTGAAGTGTCCGTTGTCGTAGTGGCGGTGCTGGCGCAGGATTCCTCCCGCGGCGATCAGCGCGTAGGTTTCCTCCGGCCCTGATCCCGAGCGCATGAAGATCTGGCCCATGTTCGCGAAGTGGCGCGCGTGGGGCAGGTCGCCCGGATCCATCGGCTCGGGCGCCTCGTCCATCCGCGTCAGCAGGAAGGGATTGCAGGGCCAGTGTGAGAGCAGGTAGCCGCCGGTGAACATCTCCTCGCGCATGTAGCGCATCAGCGCGACCCACCGGGGCTGCACCTCGGAGTAGAAATGCATCATCTGCGCGATGTGCAGTGGCATCCGCCCCGAGGGGATGCGATTGTTGGTGTGCCGGACATCACCGTATCCGAACTGCAGTCCACCGGGCAGCCAGTTCCACATCACGTAGTTGGCAAAAAGCGCCTTGTAAGGCCAGTCAGGGGCGATGTTCTCGCCCGTTGCCGACTCCCATGTGTGGAAGAAGTTGAACTCCGCCCACGGATACGCGCCCATGCAGTAGTTCAGCGTCGGTGAGGCCGCGCCCCCGTCATCGCCGGCGGCCTTACGGCGATGCTCCAGCAGCGCAATGTATTTGTCGCGCCCGCGCACCAGGTAGTCGAGGGCCCGCTCATCGTCGATGCCCTCATCCAGCATTGCCAGTCCCGCGTACCACAACAGGCTCTGCGTGCCGTAAAAACCGGTAGTATGACCGCTGCGATTGCACCGCTCGATGCCGGGTACGCCCCCGGGTTGCACGTCCGCGATATGATCGAGCATCGATCGGCCCCACTGCTCGCGCCACTCGGCGGGCATCTCGTCGAAAATCCAGTCGAAGGCCGTCAGCGCGCAGATGCGAGATGACGAGTACCAGTGCACGGCCTTCCGCTGCTCGATGCGCTGGTGGTAGAACTCGACGCTCCGATCCAGCATCTCACGCGTGCGCTGCAGATACGCGTCATCGCCGGTGAACTTCCACACGAACGCGGCCTGCACCGCCGACACGCCGTGATCATCGATCTCAAGCTGCTCTGGCAGGCCGTCCACGTGCTCTTTCATCTTCGCGTAGTGGTCGGCCATCGGCCCCTCTGCCATCTTACGGACCTCGGGCCACGTATCATCGTTGAGGAACGCGCGCGGATGGTCGTCGCGGATTCGATCTACCCAGTCGGGTCGCTCCTGCGCGCAGGCCGACGCCGCGCAGCCGACCAGTGCGAGCAGTGTCATGCCGACGTGCGCGTTCATGGCTTGATCCCCTCCATTGTGCTCAGTGGCTCCAGGACTTCGGCGAGGCTCACCGCACCATAGGCCAGGTAGCGCCACTCGTTGCTGTCGAGGTCGTCGTCGGCCATCACTTTGTGGACCGATGCCGGCGAGTGTGGCGACGCCATCCGGTAGACACCGCGCAGAATCCCGGCCAGCGCCTCGGGCGACGGCTCGATCTGCGAGTGGTAATACGCGAGCGCGCCGAGCGTGACCGCGCTGCGTCCGCCTGAGCCGTACCACCAGCCGCTGGTATTGAGCGCGAAGGGCACGAGGGTCTCTTTCATGCGCTGTTCGAGGTCCGCGCGCAGGTCCGGGTCATCGATGAAGAAGTGCGCCCACTGCGCGGCCTCGGCGGAGACGGACGTGGCCTTCGCGACATCATCGAGGAACCAGCGCGCATCATGGATGGCCATCGCGCGGTCCTCCGGCTCTCCCGTGATGTGCTGCCACGCGGATGCCGCGGCGAGGGTGCAGGCGGTCACGAAGCCGAAGCTCCTGTCCGAGCGGATGGCGACCTCATGCACGCCGTCCCCGCCCTTCTGGGTGTACCTGTCGTGGAAGACCCAGCCGACGCCGATCTTTCCGTTCTCGAGGCGGAAGCTCTCGCGGTAGCGGAAGTAATTGCGCAGCGACTGGATGTAGGCCTCCCGACGGTCCTCGGGAACGTAGCTGACCAGCCGCGCCATGCCTATCGCGATCTCGCCGCCATCGGCCACGTAGCAGACTTCGCTCTCGTCGGTGATCCCGTAGCCCATGCGGTAGCCGCCGTCCTCGCGCTGCATGGCGATCTCATTGTCGCCCCAGCGGATAGCCGCGTCGAGATACCGCCGATTCCCGGTCTGATCGTACATCACCAGCAGCGCCCGCACCGCGCGCTGGTCCACAAAGCCCGCCCCCGCGATGACCCCGTCCTCGTTCTGCTGCTCGACGAAGAAGTCGCACAGGTCGATGAGCGTCCGGCGGACGTTGGCGTTGATGTCCAGCACATCCACGACCTCTCCGTCAGTACGAGTGCTGAGTGAGACCTCGAACAGCTTCGGGTCAAGCTGTCCTGCAGGCGCCGAGAATTCAAGCGTCTCAGCGGCGCCGGGTTCGAGTTCGAGCGACCGTTCCTCACGCCAGGTCGGGGCCTTCGGCCCGCCCCGACCCGCGGCGGCGCGCGCGGTCACCGCGCCGCCGCCCACCGGAGGCGCGACAATTGCATCAAGCGTGAGCACGGCTGCGCCCTCAGCGACCATGAAATCTGGATGCGCGTCAAGCACACGCGGCACGCGCGTCATGTACTCGGCGGTCGAAAGCCACAGGTCGCCCATCCCGCGGATGGCATCATGCGAAGACACCTCGGCAAAGTCAAAAGGGGAGAAGCCGATCGTGGCGCCTGCAAGAGCGCCGTCGTAGATCTGCACGATGCCCCACTGCTCCCCCGAAGCACCGTCGACCGGCGGTCTGACGCGCGCAGTGCGCTTCGGGGACATGACCACGTTCTTGTATGCTGGACCGCTGCCGGTCGGCACATCGATCGTCCACCCGCCGGCACAAGGCTCCGCATCCTCAAAGAGCCGCACCAGCGGGTGCTGCTGGCCGGGCGGCACCTTCACGGGCCCCCCGTAGGCCTTCGCAGTGGCGAGCACCGCCGAGCGGTCGCGCGGAACTACCTGACGCGAGGGCGGCTCGAACTGCCAGCGCTCGATGTCGTCCAGCCAGAAGGTGTGCGGCCCCTCGCCGACCATGCCCTTCGTGATGCCAAAGCTGAGCGTCTGCAGGCGCTCGGGGTGAAGGTAATCGCCCTCACCGCCGCGGCCTTCGGTGGCGTAGGAGAGAAAGTGCGGGATGAAGATGGTGTACTCGCGCCAGTCTTCGCCGAGCGGGATAACGTACTTCCAGCGCGACTGGTCGGTCTCTGTCAACTCAAGGCCGAGGATCGGCGTGTTCGCGTCACCGCGGGCCCGGAAATGCAAAACGCTGAAGCTCGTATCGCCGGTGTCCGCGACCGGGAACTCTACGTACTGCCACTGCTGGAGGTCGGCCACACTCGCGCGCAGGGCCCGATGGCCATCCTCCTCGACCGTCTCCCACGCGATCGGCCCGTCTTCTCCCCCGCGGATTGCCACATGGGGAGTGGTCTCATCAAAGTCCGCGATCGCGTGGACCTCTCCCGGCGGTTCTGACGGAACTGCCACCTGCTCCCAGCCGTCGGGCCCGCGCACAAGAGGATTGCTGAAGGGCACCCCACCAAGGGTCATCACCCGTCCGCCGGCCCTCAGATACTCCGCGAGCGGATCGAGGCCGTCGGCGGGATAGCTGCCGCGGGCGGGCACGACCAGCAGGTCCATCGCGTCGGGGGTCATCTTTGAGGGATCAACGAGCGCGTCGGTGGAGACGGTCGCCGCATCGTAGCCCGCGTCATTGAGAAGCGTGACCAGGTCGGTAGCGTCTGCGGCTACCGCCGAATCAGGCAGCGGCGGCTGCCATACGCGGATCGTCTGCGCACAGGCGGCGGAACTGACGGCGAGGGCGAGCAGGACCGTGTACCGAATCCCCATCGGCGGCCTCCCGGCAACGGCGGCTTATGTCCGGGCGAGGTTTCTCCGCCCGGGCAGCGCTCACCTTCTCCGGATCAGCCGCCGTCGGAGTTCGGGACAGGAGTGGGTGTCATGCCCGGGACGGACTCGACGGTGATCTCACGCTGCGTGTGCTTCTCGGCCTCGCGGAGGATCTTCTGTCCCATCTCTTTCGCGCGTTCCGGGTCCGAGTGAACATCGCGGGTGTACGCCCAGAAGTCCTGGGGATCGACGTTCTCCTTCGCAAGGACCTCGGCGGCGTGATCGGCCATGAGGTGCTGGAAATCGGTCGGATCCACATCCTCACCCACATCCTGGCTGAGCACCGATGCCATGATGACCATGCGGGCCGAGACGCGGATGTAAAGCTCTTCCGTCAGCTCCCGGTACTCCTCCACGCCCTGCTCCCGCATCCGCTTTCGGGCACGTTCGATAGTCTCGCGATCCGCGGCCGTGGAATCATCAGGCTCCGACGAGCTTTCCTCGGGATCCGCCGGGGCCTCATCATCCGGAGGTGCCGGGGCCTGGTCCTCGGCGCCCGTTCTCTGGTCGGGATCGGGCTGCTGTGTCTCGCCTTCATCGTCGTCCGCCTCGGCCGAGAGGGAGGGCTCATCTTCGCTTGAACCGGCCCGAGTACCCTCGGGATCAGGTGGCGCGTCAGTGGCTTCCTCAGAGGCCGCGCCCTCTTCCTCGTGGGCCTGTGCGGAAGCTTCCATCGGAAAGCGTTGACCCTCGGCAGCCCGGTATTCGGGGGTGTATTGGGGCTTTTCCTCGGGCTGCAGGAACATGTAGGTCAGGATTGCGCCGGAGATGAGGCCGGCAATGATCACGACGACTGCGAAAATGGTATCTTTGCGGCTACGCTGTTGTTCCTCCATAATGCCTCCTGCATCAAGTATACGGGCCGTATCGAGGCAGTGTCAACGTGCGCTCACGGGGCCCCGGTCGCCGTGCGACGATGGATTCCGTATCCATCCCGGTGTCTGGCTCCGGTCCGCGAGATTCTTGCGTTCACTCCGCGCTTGCACGCCTCGGGCAGATACGGTAGACTCCCGCGGTAGCTCGATCGCGGGAGGACATCTTCCGCGGGCGTGGAAGAAGAATTTTGAAGTAACTTACTGACAGTTCAGCGCTGGCAGCCACGGTTGCCACTCTGACGACGAATTGAGCCCGCACCCACGCGGGCTGGCGATCATCATGTCGATCGACCGGCGGCACACCCGAACCTTCAGTTTCTCCAGCATCGTTTGCCTGCCTCTCGCAGCGATGGCTCTGCTCGTCTTCGCCTTGCCGGGACTGTGCGCGGATGGCGCAGATGACAGCCCGGAAAATACCCCCCAAAGCACCGAAAAGCAGGCTCAGGTACACGAGACGATTCTGCCCGCCGCGCCGGGCGAAGAAGGGCTGTCTCCCGCGCAGACGTACAGGCAACTTCCACGATTCGGCGCTGATCTTTTCGCCGCCGCAGCCGCGGCCGATGCCGGTGAGAAGAGCGAAGAGAGCGAGCAGCAGTCAGGTACATCGACGAACGCTCCCGTGCCGGCGACCTACAGGCTCGGCCCCGGCGACGCGCTCTCGCTTCAGGTCCACGCAGGTGGCTGGGAGCAGGTCGTGCAGGAGATGACCGTCAACCCGGACGGCTTCATCTTTCCGGACCAGCTCGGGCGCATCGCGGCAGCCGGACAGACCGTCCAGAACCTGCGCAGCACGCTCCAGCAGCGCTACGGACGTATCTTTACGGAGCCGACCGTGACCGTGGGGATCTCCTCGCAACGCGCGGTGGATGTCTACGTGACCGGGGATGTCGCATCGCCCGGGCGCTATGTGCTCAAGGGCATGGTCACGTCGCTGGATGCGCTGTATTCGGCGGGCGGCCCTGCGGAGGTAGGTTCATTCCGCAGGATTCGGCTCACGCGCGTGGGCGAACCGGCAACGGAAATCGACCTGTACGACTATCTTCTTACCGGCAGCCGCGAGGGTGACATGCTGTTGGATCCGGGCGACACGCTGTTCGTGCCCCCGGTCGGCCCCGAGGTGGGCGTGACCGGTGAGGTGCACCGTCCGGCGCGATATGAGTTCCAGGAAGAGATGACGGTCGCCGATCTGGTTGATATGGCGGGCGGACTCACCTCGCAGGCCCACCGCACGCTTCACCTGTGGAGGACCAACGAGCGCGAGGAATGGCGGATGCTCACCATCGACACCACCGATGATTCTGCAGATAACCTCGCGCGGAAGATCCAGGATGGCGATCTGCTTGTCGCGCGACCGATACGCGATACAGTTGGAAACGTGGCGCGGATTCTTGGAGCGGTGAAACGCCCGGGCTATTATCCCGTGGATCAGTATCCGACGGTGGCGGACCTGATTGAAGCCGCCGAAGGTCTCGCGGTTGACGCGCACATCGGCCGCGGTGTCATCAGCCGTCTGAACGATCAGCGCCATTTTGAGATTGTGCACTTTCAGGTTGGAGAAGCGCTCGACGGCGATTCCCGACACAACCTTCGCCTGCAGCCGAAGGACTACGTGACCGTCTACAGTCAGGATGAAGTGGAGCCGAAGAGTGTCGTGAAGGTCGAAGGGGCGGTCCTGCGGCCCGGAAGCTATCGCTGGGCCGCGAACCTGCGCGTCAGCCAACTCATCATGCGCGCGGGAGGTGTGAGTCCTGAGGCCTGGCTCAAGCGCGCAGATCTGCTCCGCCTGACGGAGGACCAGAACTGGAAAGTGATGGCCGTCGATCTGGCGGCCGCTCTCGAGGGCGACGAGCAGGCAGACGTGGTCCTGCAGCGCGGCGATCGGCTTCAGATCAAGACCCGGGCGGATGTCGGCCGGGATGACACCGTGCAAATCGCCGGGTTCGTGAAGGACGAGGGCGAGTACGCGATGCGCGATGGGATGCGGGTGAGCGACCTCATCTTCGCGGCAGGCGGCCTGATGCCCGGCGCCGGGCCAAATCTACAGCTCACACGCGGTCATTTCGAGGGAGATCCAGACCCGATACGCCTCATCATGACCGGTGAGCCCGACGACTTCGATATCGAGCCGGACATGCTGCTGGAGGCCGATGACAGCGTGACGGTGATGGGGCGCGGAGAGTACAACCGCGCTGCCGATGTGGTGTTCCTGAAAGGTCGCGTGAACAGCCCCGGCGCATACCCCATCGTTGAGGGGCGCAATGGCGGTCGGTACACGATCTGGGATCTCATAACCGAGGGCGGCGGCCTGCTTGAGGACGCGAACCGCGGGGGCATCGTCGTGTATCGCCGCCGCGCCAGTGCGATGGGCGATGCGCAAGAGGAGGATCTCAGCCGCGTGCTTCAGTCCGTAAATCGCGAAGCGCGCGAGCAGGAACCCGTGCAGGTCGGCCAGGCTCAGCAGGCGCAGGCGATGCAGCAGAATGTCACGCAGCAGCTTCGCCAGGTCATGGCCACTCAATCGGGCGTAAGCACCGTGCTCCCACCGCACCCGGTCCGCAAGGAGGACTGGGTCGCGGCGATCCCGATCGACGGCGAGCAGCTTGTTGCAACGGCAGGGCGCGAAGAGAACCTCGAGCTTGAGCCGGGCGACACGGTGATGGTCCCGGAGCGCACGAACACAGTCATGGTTCTCGGAGCCGTTCCGCGCTCTGGCGCGGTTCCCTATGTCGATGGTCGTTCGACGGAGTACTACGTTAATGAGTCCGGCGGGTTGCGCGAGGACTCAGCGGCCGATCGCATGATCGTTGTCCATGCTAACGGTGCGGTTGAACCCATTGAGATCAACACAGAGTTGAAGCCCGGCGACGTCGTCGTTGTCCCCACCCGTCACATCGTGCGTCACGTCAAGACAGAAAACGATCTGCAGACGTGGCTGCGCACGATCGTCCCGCTCGCAACTGCCGCGCTGGTATTCTGACGCTGCCCGCTCTTGCCCCGGCGGAGGATTCGACGGTAAATGAGGTTCATCGAACGCTACAACTGGATTCATGTGCTGATCACCAGCATTGTCGGGGCGGGCCTTATCGCCACGGCAGCACACTTCCTGCTCCCGGCGAGCTTCACCGCGCGCAGTTCCCTGCTGCTGAATGACCGGCCCGATATCCTCGCCACCCTCGCCTCGCCACAGGGAACGGAGGACGGACCGTCCCTGGAGCGGCTCCAGGCGATCATTGTGAGCCGCAGGATCCGCGAGCGCATCATTGAGAAGACGTCGCTCACGGAGAAGCTCGGCGAAGATAGCGGCGAGACGCTCGATGCGCTCACAGAGATGGCCGTTATCAAGCCGATCGGCAGCGACGGGATCAGTATCGAGGTGACCACAGGCGGGTACTTCGCGCCCAATCTGCCGAAACCGGGCTATTCGCTTTCGGTGGAAGAGGCTCGCTCGCTGTGCGCCGAGATCGCCAATCTGCATATCACCGAACTGAGGACCTATCTGCGCGAGAATCATATGCAGTCGGCCAGTGAGACGCGCGCCTTCCTCCAGCAGCGTCACGATCAGCTCCAGAAGGAGCTTGACACCTCCGAGGATCGCCTCGAAAGCCTCCGCGCGCAGTACGAGTTGCTTGACCCCGACTCAAAGGCGGCGCGGCTCGGGGAACGTATCCGCTCGCTGGAGCAGTCGCGGGCGGACGCTGCCGCTGAAGCAGACGCGACGGCGGACTCGCTGGAGGTTGCAGAGGGACAGCTTAGCGATATCGAAGCCCGGCGCATCTCCTCGCAGGTGCAGACGCGCAATCCGATGATCACGAATCTTCAGCAGAAGCTCGTGCAGCTGCAGACGGAGCTTGCCACCGAACTGGCGTCGGGGAAGACCCCTGAGCATCGCGACGTGGTGCAAATCAAGAGCGCGATCGAAAACGTGACGTGTCAGCTTTCGGACCTCGAAGACACCGTGATGAAGGAGATGGGCGAGCAGCCCAATCCGTTGCACGATGACACGATCAAGCAGGTCGTGCAGTTGCGGGTGCAGCTTGCGGGTGCGAAAGCCCGGCGGGCCGAGGTCGACGCCCTGCTGTCCCGTGCGGAATCGCGGATGTCACAGATGCCGGCGGTTGCCCGCCAGTATGTTGAGATCCAGCGCATGGAGGACCTCGCCGCGAAGCGCCTCTCGTCGATCGAGCAGGCCCTGTGGATGGCCGAGTACGAGGAGGCCCGTGCCGAGATGGGCGGGCCGTTCACGGTGCTTGACACCGCTACCCCGCCCACCCGGCGCGATGGCCCGCCCACGTTGATCGCGGGGCTAATCGGCTTCGCCGTGTTGATGATCCTTCAGGGCCTGCTGATCATCGACCGCCGATGGTTCGGCGGATAGGGCGCATTCGGCTGACCTGGAACGCCGTGACAGACCGGCCAGCGCAGCCTGGCCCTGCGGGCCCGTTGCTGATAGACCTCGTTACGCTCATGAACTGCGGGCTACCGTTGTTCCGCGCACATCTGAAGCGCTTTGGGACACAGCTTCCGCAGCAAACCGGCAGCGGCGATTCCTTTGAAACTGAAGACCTCCCCCCCGTTCCTATTCCTGCACCAGATATACAACAACCTCGCGGGGCGTCAGTGGTGTCTACTCGGCCGCGACGTCCTGCTCCTGCCCGGCGCGGAGTCTGGGGATCGCTTCGGTTGAGACGTACACCGCCAGTCCCATCATCACCACACACACACCCGCCAGCACGTAGTTAGGCGTCTCGGCGGTCGCGAAGCCCCACGCCTGGTAGGCCAGCGCGGCAACCGTCGTCACGAGGATGAACAGTCCGGGCCAGATGATGTAGGCGCTCGGTCGCCCGAGGCCGACCATGTAAACCGCGATAACGAGGAACGCGAGCGCGCCGATCAGCTGATTGGCCGCGCCGAAGACCGGCCAAATCGCCTCCCAGGCACCTGAAAGTCCCAGATAGGCCGCCGGGATCAGGGTAATGATACTCGCCAGCCAGCGGCTCTGAAGTGGCTTGATGCGGTCCCCGAATGTCTCGGTGAGCACGAACCGCCCGAGGCGTGTGCAGGTGTCGAGGGTATCCAGCAGCGTCGCGTTGAGCACGATTGCCGCCAGCAACAGCCCGGCCTGGAAGCCCAGTAGCGGGACGCCGTGGTCGGTGAGGTTCGCAAAGCCCCGGATGAAGGCCACGGCAGGCCCGCCGCTCTTGCCCGCGGACATAACCTCGTGGATGTTCAGCGAAATTCCGTCGGGGCCCATGTGCGTACCGGTCCAGTAGAGTCCGGCGGCGACAAGGAAGATCACTGACACCGCCTGCGCCGCCTCCAGCACCATGGACCCGTAGCCGATCGCGAGCCCCTGCTTCTCATTCTCAAGCTGCTTGACCGTGGTGCCGCTGGCGACGAGCGCGTGGAAGCCAGAGACTGCTCCACAGGCCACCAGGATAAACAGCATCGGCCAGATCGGGCCGCCCTCCTCGCTCACCACGGTCACGTGGGCGGGCGCGGTGACAGGGGCGTTGGACGCAAAGATTGCGAGGAAGCCGACACCGATGCCGAAGACCATGATGATAGAACTGAGGTAGTCGCGGGGCTGCTCGAGGAACCAGATCGGCAGCACCGATGCGATCAGGCAGTAGATCATCAGCACGCCGAACCAGATCGTAAACGGGTCACCGAGACTCGCCGGCAGCTCCAGCGGATATGCGTAGCCGGCCCATAGAAGCAGGCCCAGCAGGGCCGTACCAATGATCGTCACCAGCCACAGCGGTTGCCGCCAGCGGTAGATCGCTACACCGATAATCATGGCGGCGACCAGCAGGCCCGCGTTGGGGATAACCACGCTGGGCGCATTGATGAGCGTCTGTGCGGCGAGAATCGCGAAGACCGCGACAATCAGCACCAGCGCGAGCCACAGGAACAGACCCATTACCCCCGCGGCGCGGCGCCCGATCAGGCGCCCGGCGATATCCGACAGTGCCCGGCCGTCGTTGCGCGCCGAGACCATCAGGGCGAGGTAGTCGTGCACGCCTCCGATGAAGATTGTGCCGAGTATGACCCACGCGAGAGTGGAGGCCCATCCGAAGTAGGCCACCGCTACAACCGGACCGACGATCGGCCCGGCCCCGGCGATGTTCGTGAAATGGTGACCGAAGAGCATCAGCGGCCGCGCCGGCTCGTAATCAATACCGTCACGGAGCTTGACCGCGGGGGTAGTTGCGTCGGGATCGGGCTTAACGCACCGCCGCTCGATGAAGCGGCCGTAAACGACATATCCCACTGCCAGCAAGGTGAGCGCGATAACGGTCAGAAGGGCGCTACTCATTTCGAGGACCAGCTTTCTTCAGGAGAGTTCGGCCGGCTGAACCGGTCGTGCTGGCCCCCAATTAGTTACTCCCTCCCAAGAGACCTTCCTGTTGTCCATATCAGCGATTGAGCATTGCAGGCGCGTGCCGAACGCCTCCCGTGCGCGTCGTTGCATTATCCCCGGGAGCACCGAAATCTTTCGACGCAGGGCTTCCGAACTCATTCCGAGAATTAGCAGTCACTGAAGATAGTGTCATCATCGATTCTCAGGAGGCACCTCCTTCATGCTCCGAAACATCACTATTTTCCTCTGTGTGCTGGTGGTCGGATCTCTGGCACACGCTGCCACGCTGCCCCCCGCCGTTCGCGGCGCGAGGACAGTCCACATAAGCGCAGATCGCGGTCCGCTGAGCATCACCGTGCTCAAGCGCGACCTGAACATCTACGCCAATCCGGACCCGCTGACTGTCACGCTCTACGATCCGCTGGGCAATCAGCTTCTCGCGCAAACGATGCCCGATGACGGGAACGCCGAGAAGGGCGGCGGCCGCGCGGAGGACTATCAGCGCCTGGAGGAGACCTTTGAGTGTCCGGTGGCGGGCGTCTGTCGCCTGACTGTGCGCGGTTCGGGTGACCTGGTGTGGGGGCTGGAGACATCCGCCGAGCACTACGTGGTGCAGGGCAACATGTTCTTCAGCGACGGCACAGTATCGGGCAGCGTCTTCTTTCCGCCACCCGAGGGCGAGTTCACTGTCAAACTCACGGCGGTTCACGGGCCCGGCGTGCAGACGGTCCCGGTGTATGATGCCGCCGATGAGTTGCTGGGCGAGATCAAACTGACCGAGCACGCTGAGCCGCAGACGCTGCAGTTCGATGCAGGCGAGCGCGAGGGCCTGTGGCGGCTTGATTTCGACCCACTCGATGTCCGTGTCGAGATCAAAGGCGTCAACCACTGGACCGCCCAGCGCGAGGCCTGGTTCGACGCCGGCAAATCGAAATGGATGCTCATGCCCTATCGCGTTACCCGCTACCTTCAGCCGGGCCAGTCCGCGGAGCTTCAGTTCGATCTGCGCAACAGCACCGGCCACGCGGACCGGTTGCGAGTGCAGCCTCGCTCGGACGACGCGCTGGATGTCAGGATCGTTGAGCCCGGGATGCCGGTGGCGCTGGACCATGGCGAAAGCGCGGCCGTTCAGGTGGCCCTGACCCTCGCTGACGATGCCGCAGAAGGCGAGGAATACGGGGCGTTTCTCATGGCTTCAGCCGAAGGCGAGCCCACCGCGATGAGCACGTCCGCCATCAATGTCCGCGCGGGCGAGAGTCCGGTCTCGGAGCCGCTGGAGATGCCGATCGTGCTCAGGCCCTTCGCGCACGAGAACGTGCAGTTTGGCTACGATCCGGATTACATGCGCAACGAGGTCTACTTCGACGCGCAGAATATCCCGTGGATCCGGCAGCGGACCGAGAGCCACACCGGCACAACGGGCGTGTACACCCTGGATGAGGACCTCGATTGGGTGCATCGCGGGTTCGAGGACGCGATTCGTGAGGCGTATCCCGAGTACACCACGTCGTACGGCGGGGGTGGCTTCGCCGGTGCGAAGGTCGCCTTCGATGGACAGGGCGGCATCTACACCACCCTCCGCCTGGTCGCGGGTGACAGGCGCCCGGCGGTGCTGATGTTCTCGCCCGACGGGGGGCGGTCGTGGCAGGTGCATGAACTGCAAGCGACCCTCGCCGATATCGAGCAGTTCACCGGCCATAACCGCCACACCGCGCCCCCGGCCGTACTCGGCTACAAGACCACCGGCGGCCACCCGGCGCGCTTCTGCGCATACAACGACCTGTGGCTCTACCTTCCCGAGCGTGATGGCGACAGTCTCGTTCTCGGCGAGCCCGTGAAGGTCGCCGAATCCGTGGTCGGTCAGTGTCAGCACTCTGGCGGCCCGGCGCCGTCGGTTACTGCCGATGGGAAGACGCACGTGGTCTGGGGCGAGGTCTCCGGCACTCCGGAGGGCGAGGGGGCCGACGAGCGCGGCGTACCAACCTACGCGGCCACATACGACCATGAGACCGGTGAGGTCAGCGAAAAGGTGCTGCTGGGCTACGCGCCACCTGTCAACGACGTGCATAACGTGCCCGCCATCACCATGGACAGCGAGGGCTACCTTCACGCCCTGCTGGGCGCGCACGGGCAACCGTTCCAGTACGTCCGCTCGCTGCGCCCGCATGATGGCTCACAGTGGACCGACCCGGAGCCGATCCTGGAGACCGGTTATGACAGAGGCGATGGCGAGCAGGGGCGGCAGACATACATTTCGCTGGTCTGCGATCAGGACGACACGCTCCACACCGCATTCCGCCAGTGGCGTACCGACAGAGAGTATCATGGCGGCACAAACTTCGCCGCTCTGTCCGTCCAGCACAGGCCAAAGGGCGGCGAATGGACCGCAGAGGCCGAACCGCTCGTAATCGCCGCCGTGCCCGGATACTCCATCTGGTACCACAAGCTCACGGTCGATCGCCTCGGGGACCTGTGGCTTTCATACAGCTACTGGACCAACGATGAGGGCTATCAGGGGCAGTTCCCCGGGAGGTACCACCACCGCGCGGTGATTGTCTCGCGCGATAGCGGTCAAACGTGGAAGCTGGCCGAGACGGCCGACTTCATCGAAGGCGCGCAGCTTCATCACGCACGATGACAGTGCGAAGGAGAGCCTCCATGACAACCCGTCACGCATTCGTCGCAGCGTTGCTTTCACTCACAACAGCCGCCGTCGCGCTCGCACAGCCGAGCGAGCCACCGGAGCCGACCGAACGGACGCTGCTGCTGGACCATTACGACACTCCCTTTGAGCCGGACGGAACGCTCATGACCAGCCCCGAGGTCATCACGGGCGAGAACGCAGGCGGCAGGCCGATGGAGGGCGGCGAATTCGTGGACGGGCGCTTCGGGAAGGCCTACCGCTTCCACGGAAAGACCGCCATGTACTATCCTGCGAAGGGAAACATCGATCTCAGCGCGGGAGCGGTCGGTTTCTGGCTGAAACTCGGCTTTGAACCACAGCATCCGAACAAGATGCCATCGAATATGCGGAATCAGCTCTACTTCCACGTGGACCCTCCGGGCAACTCCATCATGAGCGTGTACACCACGATGAAGGCTCTCTGTGTGGGAGTGTGGGATGACCAGCGCCAGCTTGTGACGTACATGGGACCCGGCATTGACTGGCAGGAGGGTGAGTGGCACTACGTTGAGCTGCGCTGGGGGCGGCAGCTTGAGTTGTGGATCGACGGTGAGCGGCGCGCCGCGGAGGAATGGGTCGGGCTCTTCGGTCCGATGAATGTGGACCTGTCAGAGACGAAGATGTACGTCGGGAGCCGCGTTCGCTACAGCGATGTGGTCAGCGAGTTCGCCATCGATGAGCTTCAGATCCTGGGGCCGGGCGGCGAGCAGGTTCCGCCATACCCGCGGCTCACCTGCCCGCGCATACCCGCGCCCGAGATCGACGGGACGCTGGCTGATGGTGAGTGGGACGACGCGGGCGCGAGCACCGGTTTCGTGGGGCTGAATGAGAACTCGCTGGTTGAGGATCAATCGAGCGTCTTCGTGGGCCATGACGAGCAGAACCTGTACGTGGCATTCGAGTGCCGGGACCCGCTGAAACGCCCACTGGTGGGGACACACACCGACCGCGACTCCGCGGTCTACCAGGAGGACGCGGTGGACATCTTCCTGATGCCCGGGCCCGGCCAGTACCCCTACTACCAGCTTGTCACGAATGTCATCGGCACCCGGTTTGACATGCGCCTGTATGAGAAGGACGGGCGCCGGGCCAAAGATATCGACTGGAACCCGGACACTACCGTCGGCACCTCGAAGGCCGATGGCCGCTGGGTGATGGAGATGGCGATACCGTTCGAGGACCTGGGGAAAATCGCCCCCCCACAGGCCGGCGATTCGTGGCGGGTCAACTTCACCCGTGACGCGGACGCGGCCAGCCGGCTGTCCTCATGGGCGTGGACCGGCGGGAACTTCCATCGCACTGCAAATTTCGGCGAGATGCTCTTCCGCGACGATGACCGCGCAATCCGCCTCAACCGCCTGTCAGGGGCATCCGAGGGCGACCTTGCGGCTGAACTGGAACTTGCGGGCCGCGCCTTCGATCCGCCTGTGACAGTGCGCGCGGAGCTGCTGGATGAGAACGCGAAGACCGTGGCGGAGACGACCAAAGAGCTGATCGACAACAAGTTCTTCCTCTTCGAGCCACCTCCGCTGGTCTCAGGCGATTATGCCCTGACGCTGTCGGCAGGGACCGCCGAGAGGACCATGCACTACCACCGCATCCCGTTCGAGGTCATGAAGGCGTATGACATCTCGGTCGCCGGCTATCCCTACGAGGGGAAGCTGTGGGTCACCGCGAACATCGGGGGCCTCGACGATCCGCCGGAGAACATTGTGGCCCGCGCGCAGGTGCTGCGCGGCGACCAGGAAGTCGGCTCGTGCGAGATTGCGCGGTTTGAGCGCGGCGTCGGTGAAGGCGCGGTCGATATCACGGACCTTCAGCCGGGCGAATACACCGTTGCTTCGCAGGCTGTCGCGCCGGATGGAACGGTGCTGGCCGAGGCGGAAGCGGCCTGTCAGAAGTATGAGAAGCCCGTATTCTGGCGCTCGGACGCCGGCGAGGAGCCCACCGTGCCGAATACCTGGACGCCGGTGGAGGTCACGGGCGGAGACATCGGCGTCTGGGGCCGCGTATACCGGCATCAGGGCCATGCCATGCCACGACAGATCGTCAACCAGGACGCGGAGATGCTCGCTGCCGCGCCGACGCTGAGGTTGCGCGCCGCGGGTGAGGAAGTTGACCTCTCGGAAGTGGACGCCGAGGTCACGAATACCGCCGCAGTAGCCGCGGAGATGACCGCGACCGGTTCGGCAGGTGCGCTGGCCGCGCAGATCGATGTGCGCACCGAGTTCGACGGCATGCAGCGCTACGATCTGACGCTCACGCCGGATGGCGAGGCGCCCCTCGACCAACTCGTGCTGGAGATCCCGGTCAAGCGGGATTTCGCGCGTTTTCTACTGCCTTCAAGCGGACGGTTCTCGAAGGCCCGGCGGATGGCGGACGGCCCCTGGAGCAGCGCGTTCATGCCGCAGGTCTGGGTGGGCAACGACGACATGGGCCTGGCATGGTTCGCCGAGAGCGACCAGTACTGGGCGCCCAAGGACGACAGCCAGATGCTGGAGGTCGTTCCTGACGGAGACGTGGTGCGGCTGCGCGCCAACATGATCCGAGAAACGGTCACGGTCTCCGAGCCGGTCACGATCACCTTCGGGCTGATCGCCACACCCGTCAAGGAGGTCCCGGATGGGGATCCGTGGCTGTATCGCTTCGCAAGCCCCACCAGCGCAGTCAACCTGGGCGATCCGCAGAAGAGTCGAATTACATACAACGAGAAGCTGGTCTATCCCGGCCGCGGGAACATCGATCCGCGCGAGGGAACACTTGAGTTCTGGCTCGGAAAGGCGACCGTTGTCGGCAGTTCCATCCGCGAGGTGCTGACATTCAGCGGCGACGGCGGCGCGCTGGAGCTGAAGTATCACGACTCAAGTGATGGCCGGTTCGTGCTGACGGCCTCGGGCGCGGACGAGCCGCTGGTGGACGTCTCGGGCTTCAGAGTGCCCGATGGCGGCTTCTCGCACGTCGCGATCGTGTGGGGGCCGGACGCGGTCGCGCTGTATGTGGACGGCTCGCTCGCCGGCATGCATGAGGGGCCGATCCCGAACGCGGAACTGATGGCCGCGGCACCCGAGAAGCTGCGCGTCACTTTCGGCTGCACGAACTCCTATCGCGGCTACACGGACATCGACGTTGACGAACTGCGCATCTCGGAGGTGCAGCGCTACTCGGGCGAATCGTATGCGGTCCCGGACGGATCATTCGCGGCTGATGACAGCACGCTCCTGCTGGATCACTTCGACGATCGCTTCGTGCCGGATGGCGCCGACGCCGAGACGCGCGCGGACAGCATCTCCGGGCTCTCCGGGGAGCTTGGCGGCATGCCGTCAATCGGCTGCACATTCGCCGACGGGCAGTTCGGCTCCGCCCTGCGCCTGCGCTTCAAGAAGCCACGGCCCTGCATGGAGATGTATCGCGAGGTCTGGAAGGCCGACTCGTACAACCTTTGGTCATGGATGCCCGGTGACCAGCGCGACGAACACGGCTGGCCGCTGCCGTTGTTCATCGAGCCGGAGCACGACCTGGTGAGCATGAACGAGGCTTTCGACGAGGTGGATGTGCGCACATCGACGTATACCGGCTACATGGGCATCGGCGCGCCGACCCGCTGGAGTCGGCAGTTCGGCCACGAGTGGCGCCGCGAACCCGTCTCCAGCCAGCCGAGCGAGCCGCCGAAGGGCCACATGTTCCTGGACTGTTGCGGGCGCGCGGAGGGCTATCGCGACTACCTCGCCGCCGGCAGCGAGTGGCTCATCGAGCAGCATGGCTTCGACGGCATCTACACCGATGGCAACGGTCACTGCTACCCGTGCACGAATCGCCACCATGGCTGCGGCTACATCGACCGCGAGGGCACACTGCGCCCGACCTTCCCGGTCTTCGGCACCCGGGAGTACCTCAAGCGCATGTACCGCATCATCCACGCGCACAACCCGGACGGGTTCCTCGTCAATCACGTGTCATACAATACGTTTATCCCCAGCATGAGCTTCACCGACGTCTACTACACGGGCGAGCACGAGAATTACGAGGACCTGCTGAAATGCCGGGTGCGCTGGATGGCCAAACCGTGGGGGGTCTGGCCGATCCTGCTCGGCGGTGACTCGCACTCCTACGAGCCGATGCACTACATGTACGGGCTGCTGCACGGGACCTCAGTGTGGTGCCAGGGCGCGACCGGCCGCAATGACATGCAGCGTAAGACCGTCAACCTCTGGACCACCTACGACGAGTTCGGCTACCGCGACGCGCGGTGGGTTCCCTACTTTGAGGCCGAGGAGCGCGGCCTCGCCCGCGTGGCAGATGATGACGTCAGGTGCAGCCTCTATCTGCGAGAGGGCGAGCGGGCGCTGCTCGTGGTGGGCAATACGCGCCACGAGGTCGTCGAGACGCAGGTGGCGGTGGACCTGGCGCAGATGGGGCTGGCGGACGCGGATGTGCGCGCATACAATGCGTTGAGTGAGCGCGAGATCCCGCTGGAGGATGGCACCCTGAAGGTGCGCATCCGCCCGGCAAGCTTCGTGCTGGTGCGGATCGATCGGCGGTAGGTGACCGCAACGTCGGCAGGCAGGATGCCTGCCCCCCATGCACGGAAAGGCATCCCCATCATGTGGCGCGGGCTTCCACTCATATTCCAGAAACTGCGAGGCCATCAACGGAAGTCGTACGGCGGGGCTGCTTTTCGCGCCTCAGGCGGGAAAAGTCGCGCCCGAGTGTCCGCTGTCGTGACTCCCGCTTCGCGGGGTCCTGCGGCACGAGGGCGACAGCTTCCCTGCCAGCCCGTCGTTCGGTTTGCCACATACATAACGGACAACAACGGGCGGGCAAGGAAGCTGATCCCGCCCGTGGCCGGGATCACCCTCACGCCTCAAACGGCAAGGCGCGAGGGCCGCCCCTTCTGACGACGCAACGCGCTCACTCATCGTCAACTCAGATTCGGATCACCTTGACCAGCAGCGAATTGCTTGAATATGAGTTCCAGCCCGCGGTCGTCGGCCGTCAGGGCAGCAGATCGCAACGCCACAACTCCGCGCCCGAGCCGTAGTAGAGCACGCCATCCTCGGTCACGGAGAAGCCGTGGGCCTTGCTGATCGAGTCATGACGCGCGAGGATCTCCACCGAGTGGTCCGCCGGGTCGATGGCGTAGATTGCGTCCCCGGCAAGGCCGACGATCAGCCCGTCAGGACCGACCGGCTCACTGTGCAGATACGGGAAGCGGTAGGCCTGGCTGGGCAGGTCGGCGGTGCAGACAAGCTCGCGCTCGATCGGGTCCCAGCCGAAGATGATCCGCTCGCGCTCGGCGGTGTAGGCGATGCCGTAGACCACCCCTGTCTCCGCGCGGACCGGCGCTGAGTAGGAAACCGCGCCCTCGACGGGCATATCCTTGCAGACGACCTCTTCTTCCGCGCAATCCCAGAGGAACACGTAGCCCACGTCCTCCTCGGGGATGGAGCTTGTGCCACCGTAGTGGGAGGTCGCGCACAGAAGCTGCCCGGTTTCCTCGATAGCCACGCAGCCCATGACGCTCTGCGGGCCGATCGGGTCCTGCCACCAGGTCGCCTCGAGCGGATCAAGCGTTACCCGGCACAGGCCGCCGCCGACATGCCCCTTGATGGGTCGCGTGCCGATGTAGTAGTGCCCGTCCGGCCCGCGCGTCCAGCGGATCGGCCGCTCCTGGTCGATCGAGCGCCCGCCTGTAAGTTTCTGGTTTCGATCGTCCTCATCCGTGGCGAAAGGATCCCACAGGTTGAGATGAGCGCCGGTGTAGCTGCTCAGCAAAAGCCCCTCGGGCGTGGCCATCAGATCGTAAATCTGAATGCGTCCGCCTGTCTGGCGACCGTGGTCAACCAGCTTACCGGTCTCAATATCACACGAGAACGCCCACGCGGGAAACCCGGTGCCGCCCCAGATGCGCCCGCGCCACTGGTCGCCGACCGAGTAGATCATGGCCGCGAGGCCCTCGTAGTCCGTCTGGAGCTTGCGCGTCTCCCCCGTCTCCCGGTGCGTCATCTCGATCGCGCCGTCGTGGCCGATGCTCCAGAAGACCCACTCGCCGCTCTGCACGCGCCGCTTCTCTGGCTCGGCGATCTCCGCCTCGGTGTCGATGCCCGTCGGCGTGCACAGATACTTCGTGCCGCCTGTCTGTCCGTACACGCGACCATCCTGACCACGCCACACTCGCGGTGAATGTGGCTGCGCGCTCAGACCGTCCGGGAGAATCTGCGTGGCCTCGCCCGTTGCGGGATCATACGCGTACATCTCCTGGTGGTGAAGGCCGACCGGGCAGTAGATGATGTTGTCATCGCTGGCTGCGACCGACGGGAAGATGTAGCGGTTCTCGCGCGAATCGGTGATCTTCCCGGTCGTGCCCATCTCACCGGTGGCGATGTCGATCCAGACCAGTTGCGCGCGGGGATAGGTCCCGATGTAGAAACGACCGTCTGGCGCCAGTTCGCCCTGAGCGAAATAGGATGCATTCTGCGCGGGTGCGCCGAGATCGGTGAGTTCATCGGTGACCGGGTCATACCGCATGAAGTGCGCGTGCGGGCTGCCGGCGTAAGCATAAAGCGTCCGGCCGTCCGCCGCGGCAATGGCCGCCACATGGCTCTTCCCGTGCATACTCAGATCGACGAAGCGTTTCTCGCCGGTGTCCAGTCGGATGCCGAGAAGGCCCTGAGTACCGGGACCTTCAAGCCGCCCCCACGCGATGTCGTAGCCGTCCGGGTGCGCGGTCGTGAAGGTCAGCTTCAGCCCGGTCTCGACGCAGGGCGCGCCGAGGTTCTCGAACTCGTACTCCTGCGCAGGGGCCGCCTGCGCAAGGACGCTCAGTGCAAGCACAATCGTGATTCGGGTCATCAGTTCGCCTCCAGAAGATACACTCGTCCTCGCGTTTCGTCGAGCGTCACCGTGAGTGGATCGGTCTCGCACTCGTCAGGCCCGTCTGCGGTGAGTTCACTGACGACGTGAAAGCCGCTCGGGGGCGTCACCGCGCACTCGGTCGCATCACTGCTCTCGTACTCGCCGACCAGCAGCAGCCCGCGCTCGCCGGTGCGGATGGCGCTGAGGTGGACTGCCTCGTTGTCTGCGGTCGCGCCCTCCAGAAGCTCGCCGCCGATGATGATATCCTCGTACGGTCGCAGCATCGCCACGACCCGCGACACCGCGCGCATATCGGCGGCGTCGAAGCCCGCGTGGGTGTAGTATGCCGCGCCACGGCCACCGTTGAGCAGCGTCTCCAGCAGGCAGCAGCGCAGTATCTCCGCGGGCATCTCTCCGAGGTTCCCCGACTGCAGCCAGGGGATGATGTCCGAGTAGCGCAGCAGCGCGCGGTTCTCGCGGATGTTGTCGCCGATCGGCGCAGGGCGCCAGCCGTAGAGTGAGGGCATCGATAACTGGTGCAGCTCCGGATAGAGCGCGTCCCAGTCCCAGATGTCGTGGTAGACGCCCTTCGGCTCGACGTTGTATGCCCCCGCCTGGAAGGTGGCGTCAGGGGCGATCTGTGCAATGCGGGCGTGCACCGCGCGGTAGAAGTTGGCGCCCTGGTGGGCGATGAACTCGTCCCAGGTCCCGTCGAAGCCCTCATACGCCGCCGAGCACCGCGAGCAGCGCTTCGCCTCCTCGTTTCCGTCCCGGTCGCCGCCATACCAGCCGGTGAATGTCTCCTGATCGTAGAAGAACCACTCGGCCTCTGTCCACGAGTAGCGCTCGGCGACGCGATTGACCTCCTCCTGCCACAGTTCGCCGCGGTAGGACGGGCAGAGCCAGCGGGCGGGTTCGCCGTCGATCTGGCACATGACCTCCGGATGGTCCTCGTGCTGGCCCTTGACCGCGTGCAGCGGGCTGGAATTGTTGATCACATCCAGCCCCGTCTCTCGCGCCCGGTCCAGCTTCGCGAAGAGCGCCTCGTCCTCGGGTTCAGCGTAGCGCGGGAAAATCGGGACCGCGCTGAAGCCGCAGGCAGCATAGCTTTCGAGGAAGTCCGGCCACTTCTGCCAGAAGCTGTGGTTCATCCATGCCATGGAAACGTTGATCTGCTCAAAGCGCTCGACCGGCTCGACTTCGACCGCCTCGATGGTGTAGGTCTCGGGCTTCTGCACCCCGCCATCCCACCGGCAGCCGAGGCGCATTGTTCCGCTCCATCCGTCCTCGCGGTCGGTTGCGAAGAAGAGCGTCCCCCAGTCCAGGATCCACACGCCGCGAGTGGGCACGATATAGCGGGTGAAGGTCCCCGCCTCATCCTCCACGGTGGCTGTGTCGAACTCATCAACCGTGCTGCCGCCGAAGCGCGGATTGAGCATCCACCTGCGGAGCGTGACGCCCTCGGGCAGGTCCACGATCAGTTCACAGGGCTTCCCGTTAGTCTCCTCCGGACGGTTGTCGTAACCGCGCATGGTCTGGAAGGACTGGAAGTTCGTGCCTGCGTACACAGTGGGCTTCGAAAAATAGGCGGTGAGCCCGCCGGGGGTGAACTGGTGCACGAGGAAGTTGCCGTCATAGACCGGATACTCCCTGGCCTGAGCGACCTCATGCTCGCCCTCGAACGCCCACATCTCGTCACTGGCGATGAATGAGGTCTGGCCGATGATGCGCAGTCCGACGTAGCGTCCGGCCGCCTGCAGATCCTGGAAGCGCAGTGGATACGTCCACGCCACACCCTCCTCGGGAGGGACGTCGAAGCGCTCGATGTCCTGCTCGTCGCGGCGGTTGAAGTGCCCGACCTCGTGCCACGTTTCCGCGTCATCGCTGACCAGCGCGATGACCTCGTTGGGGAACTTAAGTCCGCCCTGTTCCGCCCCGCCCAGCAGCCGGATGCCGATCTCGCCGATAGCCTCGACCCCACCGAGGTCAAGCTGGATGTTGACAGTCGGATCACCGCGCCACGCGACCGCGTTGGCGTCGAACCAGATCTTCTCATCCGGGCGGTAGCCCAGTTCACCGTCGGTCAGGTCCCGCAGATCGGTCGCGTTCTTTGTCAGGCGATAGCTCGGCACGGAGGAGTAGAGATAGGGCTGGTCGAGCGCCAGATTCGTCTCGGTATCATCAAGCGCGAACGGCCGGCCCTGCTTCTCTTCGTCCTGCGCGAAGCCGGGCGCGGCGATGAGCGCGATCAGGATCAGGGCGATCACTGTGTTGCGCATGTATGACCTCCTTGCAGAGACGAACACGGCGTTGTGCCGCTGGTCGTCTGGCGTTGTCCGTTGCTGTTTGCAGGACGGGGTTCCGGCCCGTCGCCGTTGTCGTCCGGGCCTTGACACCCAAATACACGATGTCGAACGCCATTGACGGGCAGGATGCCCGTCCTACAAACGACTGGGAGACGGCTCACGGCGCCGGAAGCGCCGGCGTCTCCCTCGCACCCACGCCCGGAGTCCAGGCGCCCTCGCCTGGACGTTGTTCACGGCGCCGGAAGCGCCAGCGTCTCCCCCGCGTCTGTGGTGATAGTCATGCTCACGTCAGGATGCACGCGCACCTCGAACTGTGGAATGCCGTAGAAGCGCGCAAGGGCGGGCGGCATGTCTGTTGAGGAGCGCACCACGGTATCTTCGCCCTCCACCAGCACCCTGACGCGCGCGTCCGCGGGCCGCAGCGCCGGCCCGACCTTCGCCGCCGCGACCTTCAGACCGTCATTGACCAGCGGCACCCAGCCGACCAGCAGGTAAGGTAGCGGCTCATCGACCATCTCCGCACTCAGATTCCCGCTCGCAGACAGCGTCAGATCCTCGATCTCCATGTCGTGCGCGACCTCGCCGGACGCGATGCGTTCCATCATCGGCGCAAGCGCGAGCCGCCACGGCTGCCCGTCGCGCCACGCAATCAGCGGGCTCGGCAGCCCGACCGCGCGCCCACCGGCCATAGTGTGCTCGCCGATCCCGGCCGCCACCGTTACGAAGCTGCTCCCGTTGGTTGCGAGGAGCCCGCGAAGCGAGTGCCCCTCCTCAGGAACCACGGCGACTGTCGCCAGCGCGACCGGGCCAAGGCGGTGATGCTCCCACTCAATCGGCATCTGCACCTCTCGTGGCATCGCAAAGAAGACATCATCGACCTTCAGCGCCTGCAGCATCCCCCCGGCAAACGCCATCGCGACGTTCCCCGCGCTCAAGTCCTCCTGCGCGGGCCCGGTCATCAGCAGCCGCCGCGCACTATCCGGCAGACGGTCCGCAAATGCCGCAAGCTCCTCCTCGCTCAGCGGCGCGTCGGCCATGAGCGTCTCGGGATCGTGGAGGGTCGCCGCATCCCACGACAGCCCACGGGAATCGACGTTCGCGAGGGTCAGTGTGTGCGTCCCCGGCTCCAGCGGGATGCGCGCGCGCCCGCCGTCCTCGCCTGCGAGCGTCATCATGCGGAAGTCGCCCCATGACCCGGTCGTGGGCAGGAGCACGTCATCCAGGCCCTCGACGACTTCCCCGTCGATGCGCACCTCGCGGCGGGTGTCCGGCCAGTTGAGCGCATAGCGCAGCGTCAGGCAGTACTCGCCGGCCTGCGCGACCTCGAACTCGCAGGTGACCGCCACACCCGGCTCCTCCCAGTAGCTGACGCACTGGCCTCCCGATGCCTCAGGGCGGTCGAGAACCCGGACCGTGCCGCCGGTGACCTCGGAGTAGTCCTCGGCCTCGATTGTGATTTGCGGAAGGTCGGCTGCGGCGAGGGTGGCGCTGAGGAGAAGGACGAGGGGGAGCAGGAAACCCAATGTGCATCGGTAGCCTGACCTCCCCCGCCGGAGCACCGACAAGCGATTCGCGCAGGTCTTACGCTCCGGCACCCCCTCCCGCACTTCGCACAGCGAAGTGGAAGATAGACGACATTCCCGGCGGGAGGGGGAAAGAGCCGGGGGCACAGTCGCCAGACGGTGAGGCGAATCGCCGCCAGGGGTTGTGTTCTCCCCCTCTCCCGCCTGGCGCCGCGTTGTTTGCGGCGCCAGGGAGAGGGGGCCGGGGGGGGAGGTCAGCCGTGCCGTTCCGTGCTATCGTCATTGCGCCACCGCCTTCAATACCACGTGCTCGCCGGGTTCGAGGTCCACGGTGATTGTGCCGCCCTGTCTGCCGAGCAGTTGACCGTTACCATGCTCGCCCTGCACGAACAGCCTCACCGCGGCGTCGTCGGGCACGGGACCGCTCCACTGCTGTTCGGCGTCGGAGAGGTTGTGCAGCACTACCCATGTATCATCACCGTCGGTGAAGCGCAGCCCGCGCACCCCATCATCCTCGATGGGCTCCGCGACGCTCGCAAAGTCCGACTCGCAGGGGAGTACCTCACAGAGGAACCAGTGATCGGTGCCGGCTTCGTAGGTAGTGCGCCTGTCCGGCTCCTCGGGTGCAGCGCTCTCAGCGTCTTTGAGCAGTATTTCGCGACCACGGAACTTCTCCGGCTCATCGAGGTAGAAGATCTCGCTCGGCGCAGTCTCGATGCTTGCGTAGTTGTGCGCGTGAATACGCGCCAGCAACGGACCGTACTTGAACGTGTCCTCCATCTCCGGCGATTCTTCGAGCACGTTCTCGCCGGTGGCGCGTCCGAAGCGCAGTCGGCCCCAGATCCCGGCGCTCTCATAATCCTCCAGCGCGGTGATGTGCAGCAGGCCCACCAGGCGATCCTTCGAGGCGAACCACTGCTGGGTGCCCTCCCACGGGAGAGTGCGGGAGTTACCGCCGTGACCGGGCCTGGTTATCCGGTAGCGCACCGCCAGTGAGGCGAACTCGTCGCCGCCGATTATGTGCGAGAATTCCTCATCGCCCGACACGTATCGCGCGGCCTTCCAATGCAGGCCCTCCGGTCTGAGGCGGAACTCGCTGGTGGCGATGAGCAGCGAGCCGACCTCCCCTTCGGCCAGCCCCACCGGCGCCCGGAGGCAGCCGATGAAGGTATCTTTGCCGATCTGCCCCTCGCCGAAGTCGCGACCGTTCATGGCAAAAGAGAATGGTGCGAAGCGCGCCCTCGGCGCCTGCACGTTTTCGTCGAAGATGATGTAGTCATCCGGCAGCGGCTCCTCGGGAATGTCCTTCCACCACTCAGCCGCATAGACGGAGTGGATGCTGTCCCCCGCTCCGCTCCGCTCGATGGCGATGTTCGCCACCCGTTTGTTCTGGCGGTCGCCGGTGAGCGAGGCCACGATATCCGGGGCCTGCGGATGTGCCCAGGCCGCATAGTGCTTCCACGAGGGATCGGTGTAGTTCTCCACCATCCCCGATGGTTCGACCATGATCGGGTAGAAGTCCACGGTCTTTTCGATGATCCGCCGCGCCTGCTCGTTGCCGGTGTACTGCAGGAAGCGGGCCAGGAAGCTGATGTTGAGGTTGTGATAGGTAAAGCACTCGTTCTGGGTCCCGTGGTAGATCATCCCGCCCATCGGGTAAACGGTGTCCTCCAGAAAGTCCAGGAAAAGCTGCACGTGATCGGCGAACTTATCGTCCCCCCACACGCGGTGTGCGAGTTCGCTGATCAGCAGGTAGTAGACATCCTGATTGGGATAGTTGCCGGCCCCGTAGGTCCCGGTGGTGAAGTTCTTCAGCCCGTACTCCTCGTACTGGTGCTCCACGCAGACACGGATCTCATCCAGCCACTCCTCTTCCTTCGCGGGCAGGATGAGCCATGGCAACTGCTGCTTGAGCTGCCAGTATGCGTCGAAAGTAGGTCCGAGCGTGAAGCGCGGGATGTTCGGGTCGGCGCCGAAGCGCGCCTGGCGGCCGGGGTTCCAGTCCCCGTCGCGGTGGTTCTGCAACACGCCCTGCATGGTGTCAAACAGATTCTTCACCAGAAGCGGGTCGCCGTGATGCTCGCTGCGCGGGTGAGTGAGCCCCCAGGTCATTACAAGGCAGTTACGCCCCAGGCCCGCGAAGCGCCAGGCGTTTTCGACCTGGTGGTAGCCCTCCTCGCCCTTGGCGTAGCCGGTCGGCTCGCGCGAGTGTTTCGCGGCGCCCGCGTTGAGCGAAGCCACGTAGGGATTCGCGTCAGCGTCAGGCGGTAGTGTTTCGAGCGGGTTCTCACGCGCCTGCGCCATGATCTCGTCAAAGCGCTGGATGTAGTCCTGGACGCCCTGCACGGTCGCCTTCGCGTTCGTCCCCAGTTCCGCCTCGATCGCGTACTCGGCGTCCTGCAGGGCCCACTCGAGCATCGCCAGCGCCATCGCCTCATACTGGTCGGGTTCGCCGACGCGCTCCGTGAGGTCGTTGAGGTGCCCGGTCGCCTCGACGATCATCGGTCGCACCTCCGCCAGGTCGGCCAGATTCTGCTGTCGGATACGCTCCCGGCGCTCATGCTCCTCGACATCCCACGCGAGGGTGACATCATCCCAGCAGACGGTGCCCGCAGCGAAGTAATTGAAGAGGTTGATCTGCACTTCCGGGCTCTCGGGCCCGACCTCGATCCTGCCGTCGATGCGCTGCCAGCCCTCACGGTTCGGGTCCCCGTCGAAGTGCCTGTTGCCGATGCCACGGCCCTCAGCATTGATGAAACTGATTCGCACGCGCGGGCCCTTTCCACTCTCGACTTCGGTCAGGTCGGGCCGGGCCCAGGCTGAGAACACATACGGCCCGGGCTCCACCGGAACGTTGACCTGATAGCTGCCACGATGCCCGGGCCCGGGACAGTTGACGGCCACGCAGGCGGAACCATCGCGTCCCTCTGAATCCTGCCGGTACATCTCGCTGTCGGTTCCCCAGTCCACGGCGCGCCAGAACTGCGGATGGCGGCCGTCGGCGCTTAACCGGAAGTCGCCGTTGGGCAGGATGTTACTGCCGTCCTTGTTCATCGGCGCGTAGAGCGACGCCATCTGCTCCCGCCAGTGAGCAAGCTGCTCGGACTGTTCACCCTCCGCCGGCACCGCGCGGATGTCATCAACCGCCAGCGTGGTGCTGGGGGCGTCCCCGGCATTGACCATGAACTGAACGAAGCTCATCCGCTCCAGGTCCTCGATGATATTCGAGTCGCCCTTCGGCTCCAGGCCGACGATGTGCAGGCGCCGCTGCTGCCACCCGGTGAAGTCCAGGGGCACCCAGTCCCGGCGCGATGTGTAGTAGAGCGTGGGCTCGCCCTGCCTGATCACCCCGAGCGTCGGTCTCACAATGGCGCCCGACCCATCCCCGCGGATCATGAACTCGACCGCCCACGTATCGCTGAAGTCCATGCGTGGGCCGGGCTGATGCGTCATCCACGCGAAGCTGTACTCGCCGTAGGTGGTGGAGAAATCGAGCACATTGCCGCGCTCTCCGCCCGCGTCCACGACCTCGACAGTCGCGTTGTCCTTGTGCCGCCAGCCATCGGCCAATTCCCCGCTCTCGAAGTTCCAGTTCACCGCCTCGGTGGCGGGAACAGGACCCTCCGCGTCCTGAGCCAGGGCGACGGCGGCCAGCATCATGCTCGCGACGACCAGTAACTTCCGCATTTGACTGTCACTCCAGTGTCCAGACGCCGAATCGTTCCGGATCGTTGATCGCCGGGCCGGGCATCGGCGACCATGTCTGCATCTCATCGACGGGCGGGTAGGGCCGGTAGCGCACCCAGTTGCCGGTCATCTCCATGCCGCTTGAGGGCTCGACCTCCATCGCGCTCCATGGGACCGCAAGTTCGACGGTCCACCCGCCGTCATACTCGCCCACAGCCGTCTCCACCCCGGCGTAGGCGCGGTCTTCACCGTTGTAGCCGTGGCTGAACTGCTGCATATTCCCCGCCGCGTCCACGATGATCTGGATGAATGTCTCGCGGTCACCATCCGGATCCAGCGCGGTGTCGGACGCATCGCGATTCCAGATCTTCTCCGAGGCGAGGGTCGGCTGCTCCTTTTCGCTCTCCGGGCAGCGGTAGGCGACATACAGCCCCTCATCGTCCCACGCCGCCCACGCCCGGGTCTTCTGCTTCGACTGGCTCAGCTTACCCAGCAGCCCGAATTCGCTCGCCGGTGTGTTCTGCTGCCAGACCACATCACCAAGGTCACCGTCGATCTCCGGCGCCTCTTCTGCGCGGGCTACGGTGTACTCGCGAATCCTGTACAGGTCCCCGACAGACTGCCCCTCGATGACCTCGAACCCTTCCGGCGAGTCGGCGGCCTCGAGGATCTCCGCATAGAGGCGCCGCGACGGGTAGACGTTCTCGGCCCCCGCCGCCAGCCACACGCGTCCGTCCCAGCCCTTCGGCGCCCACTGCGCAAGGTCAATCGCCAGGGTCATCTCGCGGCCCTCGTTGATCGCATCCGCGAGGTTGATGAACTGGTCGGGCGCGGTCTTCGCCCCCCATACCGGACGGTTGATCGTTCGCCTGGGATTGAGCAGGCCCATTCCGAGCGCCACGCGCTTCGTATATCCCTCACCGGTGTGATAGTCCACCATCAGCCCCGCGAACGTGCTCGTGTACTGCGGGTGGTGGGAGGGCATGCCGCGGTGGAAGGTCCACGCGTCGTAGAAGGTATTCGTGATCTTCAGCTTCAGCACCCGCGCATCCTCGAACTCCAGGCCGCCGTAGCCGTATCCGTAGCGCGTCACCGGCGCGTCGGCGATCCCGCCGCCGATACGCAGGGCCTCCGGCTCAGCGATGGCCACCTGCGGCTTCGCGCGGCCGTCGAAGCTGTCGGTGCCGACGCCGATCACGTGCAGGCCGTTCGCGGTGACATCGGCCTCCTGCACATCGCGGAAGGCGCCGAGCTTCGGGAGCCGCCACGGCGGGATGTCCGGCTGGTATGAGCCGGTGACGGCGACCTGCGTGGTCGCGTGCTGAAGCTCCCCACCGACCCGGGCGCCCACCGCCACCTGCAGCGTGCCGGCGCGGGTCTGCTCCGGAACGGGTACGTTTGCCGCCTCGGCCTCAATCGGGACTTCCCCGGCGTAGATGAGCACGTCATCGCGCGTCACCGACACGTGCGCCTCCCCGGTCGCGCCCGGCACCTGCAGCGAAAGTACCCCACCGGCGGCCACGCTCTCCGGAGCCTGCACGGTCAGCGGGCCGGCTACCACAGGCGCGTCCTCCAGCGGAAGCTCAACCGCGCTCTCCCCCGCCGGCAGGGGAACGATTGCCAGGCGGGTGTCTGCCAGCACAACACGCGCATCCTCGGACGCGACTGTCTGCCCGTCCGGCAGCGCAACGATCGCCTCACCGCCGCCCTCGGGCACATCGGCGGTCAGGTTGATGGCGCCATCCTGCATCTGTGCATCGACGCTCGCTTCCAGGACATCGGTGCCCTGGAAGTTCACGCGGAGGCCATCGACAGAGAATACTCGCGCGGGAGAGTGGCTCAGGACCGCCATGCTGAGGATGTGCTGCGTGGTCGGCAACTCAAGCTCAATCCGCTCTCCGGGACGCTCGATGACCCGCACATCCAGCAACTTCCCGACCGATTCGAGGCCCCAGCCGCTCTCGCGGTACACATCGCGCCTCTCGCCCTCGGGAAGTGCCTCCCACGCCTCGCGACTGTCGCGCAGCGAGTGCACGAACGCATACACCGGCCGGTCCGGATCGAGGCCGAGCTTCGCTGTGTCCGCGGAGATGGTCGCGGTGCCGGCATCATCTCGATGGTCGATGACCGACAGCACTGCAGACTCGCCGTGCTTCAGCGCGTACGCCTCGATCTCGGTGTCCGGGTCCACGCGCCAGTCCGGCTCCAGATCCGCCTCCAGCCACTGCATGCGCCGGGTCTCGTACGCGGCCTCGATGTAGGGCAGCTTGCGCAGGAAATCATCCGCGCCGAGCGGCCGGGACGGCGTGATCCCCAGGCCGATGACGTAGTTGCTGTAGAACGGCAGCGTCTGTGTGCGCCAGTAGAGCGGGACGATCACCTGCTCGGGGTCGAAGACCTGACGGATCTTCACCGCGCTGAGGCCGTCCGCGGACTCGCGCCACGTGGAGGCGTGGAGCTTCCGATCGATGCCCTCGAAGTAGCCGATATCGAACCATGGACCGGTGCGCGCATTGAACCAGACCCCGCGGTCATCGCCCTGCGCGCGGGTGACCTCGCGGATGCGGCGGTACAACTCCTCGTAGTGGTAGTCCTGATCAATCCCGAGGTGCTCCCAGTCGATGAGATTCGCGCCACCGCCACCGCCGTCGAGGTAGAAGAAATCCCCGTTGAACTGCTCCATAATCGCCTCGAACTGCCCCATCAGTTCATCCATGCTCGCAGGGATGCTGAAGCGCCGGAGGTGATTGAGGACCATGTTGGAGTAGGCGTTGAAGATCTGCCCGCTGCGGTCGCGGGTGATGAACCACTCGGGGTGCTGCTGGTACACGTCCGAGCGCGGATGCACCGCCCACGCCCACGTGTATACGCCCAGTTTCATCCGCGGCGACATCGCGTGCGCCTCGTTGATGAAGTTCTTCAGCCACTGCGTGTCGATCTTCGCGCCCTCACCGGTTTCGACCACGCCCTCGGCGTACCACTCGCCCCAGACGCCGTGGATGTGCGTGAGGTTGTACAGTTGCCCGGTCTCCACCAGCGCCAGCGCTCGCCTGACGCTCATCAGGGCCGGCTCCATGTCCTCGGCCATCTCGTACTGGCTGATGTTGGAGGTTGTCTTGATGTCGAGGTGCCAGTCCGGGCGCTCGATGGGCGTGAATACCGCCTCAGTCTCCGGCAGATGGCGCCACATATCGTAGAAGTCGATCTGGCGTCCGTCATAAAGGGCAAACTGGACCTCGGTGGACTGCTGCTCGCCGGGCGCGAGGTGCAGCGTCGCGACGCCGAACTCCCAGCCGTTGGGCATGTAGATCGGTGGGTGATTCTCGCGTTCGTGATAGCGCGAGGTCAGCGGCCGGCACCAGTGGTCGTTGATCTGGTGGCGGAACTGCCCCACGCCCCAGCCGAGGTCGTAGCGATGCAGCAGGACGACCTTCGCGTTACGGGCGCCGAGGGCCGTGTACTGGCGGGGCATCGTCACATCATCGCAGAACAGCCGCGCGCCCAGGCCGCGGTCATTGCCCATGTAGACGCCGCCCGAGCGGAAGTCCTCGGTGGCGATACCCTTCGCCTGGTGGGTGAGGAATCGATCCTCAGCCTCGCCCCTGTTCGTCCACGCCAGGCGCTTGATCAGCCGCCGGCCATCGGGGCTGACCCGGTAGCGCTTCTCGATCTGGATATTCGGAAGCTGAGGATTCCGGCAGGTGAGCACCAGGCCGCCGTCATCGCGATCGGCTCCCGTGACCGCATCCGCGTACTCGTCTGTCTCGGTGTCGCCGTCGCGGGTGTAGAGGTAGTACGTGTCGCTTACCCGCTCCATGCACTTCATGTCATGCGAGGTGCTCCACACGCCTCCGACAATCCCGTGCTGCCTGTCGATCGCAAAACGCGCGATGTCGCTCTGGAGGTACCAGTAGTTTTCATCCTCGCGCGCGGCGTCGGTGGTCGGGGGCATATCGGGGCCGGTCACGTATTCCGCGGCCGCGGCTGCCTTTCGGTCCTCTTCGGTGGGCGGCCGTAGAAGTCCACCTCTGCAAGCTCCACATCCTGGTCGGCGGCCGGGCGGCTGAGGATGAGCTTGACGTATCTCGCAACACCGCGCACATCGCCCGCAATCTCGTGCCGAGCCTCCGCGCGGCGCGCATCCTCGTTGCGGAATGACGCGAGCGCCTGCCAGTCCTCACCATCGGCGCTGCCCAGGATATCGGCGGACGCGATGTTGAGCGCCGGGGACGAAATGGCATGCAGGGCCGCCCGAGTGATGAAGAACTCTCGGCCGAGGTCGAAGACAATCTCCGGGACCGGTCCGTTCATGCGCCAGAAGGCCTGCTCATCGCGAGGATTGACCTCGCCATCCGTCAGCACAGTATGGTTCTCATCACCGCGAGTGGGCTCGTTTACGTAACGGTAGCTTTCGACCTCAAGCTCCGCGGTATCCTCCAGGTTTGTCTGCTCGATGTCAGCGACGACCACGTGGGCGTTACCCACACCGAAACCAACCCGGCCGCTCAGGATCGGGAACCGGCCATCGTCGGTGGCTGTGATATGCAACTCGTCATTGAGGTAGACCTCGATCGTCCGCCCCCGCGCTTCGACGCGGAGATCTATCCACTCATTGAGCGGGACCGCCTTCGGGCGCGTCGCGTCTACCCTGTCGGGGAACTCGTCGTTGAGCTTACCGCCCTGGATCTTCTGCATGAAAAGCGACCGGAACTTCGGCCGCAGGTAGACCCAGTATCCGTCGCGCTCGGTCCAGACGTTCCCATTCCAGCGGGCGAAGAGGCTGAAGCCGGAGTACTTGTCGTCGGCGCGGAGGAACTTGACGCGGGCGCTTACGGAGAAATCGTGCATCTCTTCGCCACCGAACCAGTAAACGTGGCCGCTGGGAGGGGCGTCGATCTCCAGCGCGCCGTCATCGGTGCGCTGGACCATCTCATCATCGACATTCTGTGACAGCGCCTCGGTCCACTGCTGCTGCCAGTCCTCAGCAAAGCTCTCCGCATACCCGCTCACGGCGGTTGCAACAACAAGCGCGGCAACTGTGACGAGCATCACCCGATGGCGGCACATGGCGAATCAGACTCCCGAGACACTCGACTGGGCTACTGCAGTGCAATTTGACCGAGGGCCGGCGCGACTCCTTTAGTTGTGGCACACTTCACCGCATTGGCTACGTATCACGTACCACACGACACACCTCCCATGGCGGCCGGTTCCAGACAGGCTGGCTTTCGTACGGTCATGCGGCCGCCCCGCACTTACAAGGCGGCCGCCTTCGCTTCAGGGAGCACGCGCTCACTCGCCAAAGCGCCACTCGAAGCTGCCGCTGGCCTCGACGCCCGAGAGCACGTCGCGCACCGTCACCGTCCATTCGCCCGCCGGGTCATTCAGCGCCAGCGGGATGTGCAGGTCGGCGCTGCCGCCCTCAGCGAGGATGTTGCGGGTGTAAGTGGGCGCGGGATTGCCGTCGGGGTCGGTCACCGTCACGTGCAGCACGTGGTCGGTACGGTCGCCGTCGGCGAGCACGGAGGCGCGCATCTCGTTGTCCGCCCCCACGATCTGCACGCCCGTCACCTCGTAGGGCAACACGCACAGCATCGCAGTCTCGCCCGGTCCGAGCGTCAGTTCGACCTGATCCGTATCGCCGAGGTACTCGCGGGCGCGCATGTCATACGCGTGGCCGGCCGGGAAGGTCACCTGGCAGGTCTGCGCCTCCTCGACAAGCCGATGATCGCGGATCAATCCCACGATTTCGGCTTCCCCCAGTTCATACCGCGCGCACTCCCACGCCCGGGCCGGATTCTCCGGATCGCCACTGTCCACCGACACATGGCGCTCCACCCCTCCCTCACGCATCAGCTCATCGAACATGTCCATCACTGTCGGGGCATACTTCGGCAGCACGCCGTTCAGATAAGCGGTCTTCCCCGCACCAACTTGCCGGAAGATCGCCGTCGGGGTCCCGTCCGGGTAGGACGCGTCGGTCTCCGCGTCCCCGACCGCCTCCACGATCTCGTGCGCCGAGGTCTCGAAGGACTGCCCGCCCGGCCCCGTGAGTGTCGCAAGCTCGTAGACCGCCCCCGGCTCCGTCCGGCGCACGCCGAACAGCCGCTCCAGCAGCTCACCATCGCGCGGCGTGCCGTGCTCGTCGGTGACCGCAAAGCGCATGTCCGCGAAGAGCGTCCCACCGCCCTCCACCCACTCCGCCAGCGCCTCGCCAAGCTCGTCGGAGATCGCGCAGGTCATCGGCAGGTAGAGCAGTTGGTAGTTTTCAAGCTCACCCGCGAGGATCTGCTCGGGCGCCACGTAGTTGTACATCAGCTGCAGCTCCTGCAGCGCCAGGCGGAAGTAGAACGCGGACTTGAACCAGCTTCCGTAACTGTCATCCACTTCGTTTTCGGGCGGCACCGGCTGCGTCCACTCGCTCTCACACCACGCCACCAGCATGCTCGGGTGTGACCACAGGATCGCCACATCCGGATCTGCGCGCCGGCCCTCGAGCAGCGCCTTGCCGATGCCCTCTCGCAGGTCCGTGAGCGTCTCCTGCACGTCATAGGAGTACTGGGTGTATGCCTGCGTCGGATGCACCAGCGCCCAGGACTTCCCGCGCTCGGGCAGGACCGCGTTGGTGGCGAAATAGGTCACACCGCCGCTGTCATGCAGCGCCAGCCACCACGGTTCGTACTTCACCGCCTCGGGGGCGTGGTTGTAGCCGATCCAGCCATAGTTCGGGAAGTCCTCGCCGGTACGGCCCTGCAGGAAGCTCCGCCACAGTTCGAACACGGCCTTCTGCGCGGAGCCCTTGATCGCCTCAGAGTACTCCTGCGCCCACTCGAAGCCCGTCTGCGTGCAGAGCTTCCAGAAGTCATTCCCGTTCGTGGGCATGGTGCCGAAGGTGTTGGTGTGGCCGACGCGCATCCCCGGCCACGCGCCCTCGTAAGAGTCGGTGATGCTGCGCATCGAGTCGATCCACACGTCGGTCATGAAGGTGCGAAAGTCCACGAACGGCCCGAAGTTGTCGGTACCTCGCACGTCCTCGGTGCGCGCCCCGGAAATCTCGTCGAAACTCTCATGAGCGGTGCCCCAGCTTGCGTTCAGAGCCGCGATGTCGCCGTACTGCTCGCGCAACCACTCGCGGTAGCGCGGCTGGCAGTGTTCGGAGAAGCAGACCTCGCGACGGGTGTGGCGACTGGCCAGCGTGGCCTCATCGCGGACATTCACACCGAACGGGCCGAACTTGCGGTAGTTCGCGACCTCCTCGGGCGCCTCGGTCTGCCAGCCCTCGATGACCTCCGGATCGCTCAGGCACGGATGGCGCACGCCGTCCTCAATCTTCGCGCGGCCGGTGAAGGGGCCGCCCGCGTGCGAGTGTGTGGCGGTGATCAGCGGCGTCTCGACCGTCATGTAAGGAGCACTGCCGAATTTCCCTGAAAAGCCCAGTTCCATCAGCATCTTCGAGTACTGGCCGGTGATGAACGGGTTGGTGAAGCCGTCGCCCCAGGTACTGATGTGCCACTCCTTCAGCGGCGCCTCGTTGTTGATCCTCGGGAAGTAGACGTCCGTCCACGCCGAATCGATCTCCCGCCCCTCGTGCATCAGCCTGACGAAGAGCTTGTGACCGGCGGTCAGGATCTGCTCGGGGGCGGGCCTAAGTTCGACCGTCGTGACGGACTCGGCGGGCGCCGACTCCTGCCAGATGACGCGCTCCCACGCATCCACCAGGCGCGCCTGGTATCTGGCACCGTCGGGGACGGCCTGCGCGGTCAGGGTTGCCGTGACGGTGTCGCCCGGCTGGTAGAACTCCGCATCCACCTCAAGCTGCTTGATGCAGGAGGGCGGGCAGAGGGGCACCACGGTGCCCCAGTAGAGCGCGCCGCCGTCGGCATCGCGCACCGTCGCGTCCACGATGGTCTGACCGACGGGCAGGTCCTCAGACAGGCGGATGGAGAATGCCTCGCCGGCCTCGATGGTCTCGCTCGGACAGGGCAGGTCCGGTTCCCCCCAGCGCAGTTCGCGGGCGTGCCGGGTGCGCATCTCGACGGTCGCGCCCTCCGGGGCGTTTTCGACCCTCGCGGTGAGATCATCCCTGTCGAGCGCCAGGTGCATCTCACTCTCCCCCCGCGCCGCGTAGTGGATCGCGCGGGCCATGAAGGCGTACCAGTACTCCCAGTAGCGCATCTCGCGATTCTTCCAGGCGGTGTACTCGCCGATCTCCACGGGGTAGATGCCCCAGACGCGCGAGATCTCGTTCGGGAAGTTCAGCCAGACCACGCGGCCCTCGCCGATCTGCCCGACGCGCACTTCGTTCAGAAGATGGGCCGGCATGTGGGCCCAGGGAAGATCACGCATGATATAGTGGTCCTCACCGACGGCCTCAAGGTCCCCCTTTTCGAAGTAGCTGCCGGTTCGCGCGAGGCCGGAGATGACCACCAGGCCCGCGCCCTGCTCGACCTTCTCGCGCACCTGTGTCTCGAACTGTGGGTCGAGGCGGCCCCCGATGACGTAGACCTCGTACTCGCCGGCATCCATGGCGCGCATGACCTCTCGGCCGTCTGGCGAGCAAATCGCGTCCCCGCTGTAGCCACCGTCGAGTATGTCGTAGTCCATCTCGAAGCGCTGCGCGAGTTCGACGACTTCGCGGACGGTGCGGTAGTTGTAGAGGTCGATCAGCGTCCTGACCGGGCCTCCAGCAAGCGGCTTCGCCCAGCGCGTGATGCCCTCGCGTACAACCGGTTCGGTAATCGGTGTATCACGCTCGCCGAGGTCGAAGGAGTTCACGTACGCCCTGGTCGGCTCGCCCTTCGTGACGGAGACCCAGTCGTACGCGACCTCGCCCTGCCTGGCGATGTTGTAGATGTAAAGCCGGGCTTTCGGATTGGGTGCCACGAACGCGCGGCCGAACTCGGTGTAATCCTCATCGACCGCCACATTCCACAGAAGCGCCTTCTCGGTGGTCGGCTTCTCCTCACCGTGGACGATCAGCGCCCCGGCGATGCCGCCCCCCGAGCCGCGGGCGCGGAAGCTGACGGTATAGGTCTCGCCGGGCTCAAGCTCGATCTCCTGGGTGGCGAGGACGTAGGTCTCCCCCACGCTCACGAGCGCGTTGTTGCCCCCCATAAAGACGATCTCCCGCAGCCGCGAGCGCGTCTCATCCGTGTTCCACCCGTCCGGCACCCCGTCCTCATTCTCGTCGATCTCGAAGCCGGGGTTCGTGAGAAGCTGGTTTTCGACGGGGTAGTCGGCGGCCCACGTCGCCGTCGCCGCACTCAGTAGACATGCTGACAGCAGCCATGGATTTCGCATGATGATGATCTCCCCTTTGCGACTAATCGGGTGTACCGAAATGCTTCTCAAGGAACTCCTGTGAGAGGCGCTCGCCCTCTTCCGTGAGCACAACCGATTTGGCTTTGCTCTTCGGATCGCTGATCCAGCCCTTTTCATACATGATGTCGGTCAGGTCCCATGGCATGCTCTTCCACACCCGGGTCCCGAAGCCGTCACCGTGTGCGTTGAGCCACAATATGCCAAGCGCACACTTGGCCATCTTCTCCCAGTCAAGCTCGCGTTCGTCGCTCATGGCCATCACCGCTCGCTGAGAATGGACGGTCACTGTGGAAACATGCGTCGCAACGGAGGTGATTCCCTCCCGCTGCGACGAACTTAATGATGGTGGACTCCGAAAGTTTCGCGCCAGGCATCACACAGGCCGGTGGAGGTATGGGCAATGTCCGAAGAGCTTGCAGTGAATGGCGGACCGAAGACGCGTGACACCGAGACAAACCCGTGGCCGACGATCGCGAACGCTTCCGGTCGGGATTTTGGCGACGAGGAGATGGAGCTTCTCAAGCAGGTCGTCGAATCGGGCAGCCTGGGCTATCAGTATGGGTCGGTGGTCAAGCAGTTCGAGGAGGAGTTCTCGCAGCGGCATGGCACGAGGTTCGCGTGTGCGGTCAGCTCGGGTACCGCCTCGCTGCATACGGCCATGGGCGCGCTGCAGCTTGAGCCCGGCGACGAGGTCATCACCACGCCCGTCACCGATATGGGCTCGATCATCGCCATCGTTCAGTGCAACTGCATCCCGGTATTCGCGGACGTGGACCCGCTGACGATGCTCATCGACCCGGACACGATCCGCGAGAGGATCACGGATCGCACCCGGGCGCTCATGGTGGTACACCTGCTGGGGCAGCCCTGCAACATGGATGCGATCATGGATATCGTGGACGAACACGACCTCTACCTGATCGAGGACTGCGCGCAGTCACACGACGCGAAGTGGGATGGGCAGGATGTGGGGACCTTCGGTGACTTCGGCTGCTTCTCGCTGCAGCAGTCGAAGCAGATCACCACCGGTGACGGCGGCATCGTGGTCACTGATGACCCGGATCTGGCCGACGAGGCCTATCGCTTCCATGATAAGTATTACGACCGCTCGGGCGAGGGCCGGAAGGTGGATCGCTTCGGCATGAACTACCGCATGAGCGAGCTTGTCGGCGCAGTGGCGCTGGCGCAGACGCGCAAGCTCGATCGCATCGTCGGCAATCGCACCGAGACCGCCGAGGCGCTGATGGCCGGCATCGAAAAGATCCCGGGCGTGCTGCCGGCGAAGGTGCATCCAAAGGCCACGCATACCTGGTGGCGCGTGGCATGCTCGATCGATGATGACGAGATCGGCTGTGATGCGGATACGTTCAACCAGGCCGCCATCGCGGAGGGGCTGCCGCTGCGCCGTAATACGGCCCGCGGAGAGCCGATCTGCATGCTCCCGGCCTTTCAGAATTACGCCGCATACGGAGACAGCAACTTCCCGTGGGAGCCACCGTACGGCAGGAAGGTCGAGTACCGGCGCGAGGACTATCCGAAGACCAACTGGGCGATGGACAACGTGTGGACCGCTTCGTGGAATGAGGGCTATACGCTCGAGGACGTCGAGGATATTCTGGCGGGTCTGACCAAGGTCAGCCGATACTACCGCTCTCTTCCCTGACTTCGGGACCGGGCCCGGGCCGATGTCTGAACTTCTCGGCCAGCGGAGTGGCGCTGACAGTGAACAGGGAGAACATGCCGGCGAGCACGATGATCGGCGCACCGGCCGGCAGTGGGCGGGATACTCCTGGCGCGCCTGCTCCGCAGTCAGAGCGGCCGACATGCATTCGGCCCTTATGCCGTCACGCTGCCGTCTTGGTAAACACTATGAACAACGCGAGAGCAACACCACTCAAGAAGGCCCAAACAGAATGGATCTTCTCATATTCACGAGCTTCGGGCAACAGATGCGAGGCAGACACGTAGAGTAGAACGCCGGCCACAAAGCCCATCATCAATCCCAGGTGGGGCTTGTCCAGTTGATGTATGAACGGATACGCCACAAATGCTCCGAGAGGAGTGGTTAAAGCGGCTGTTATGAAGGCATACCAGGCCGCCTTTACCTCGTCGGTTCCTCCCTTCAATAACACGAGATAAACAATGATTCCCTCAGCGAATTCATGGACTACCAATCCAATGCCGGCCATGACTCCGACAAGGACACTCGCGCTGAAGGTTGCTGTATAGACCACTCCATCTATCAGAGAATGGATGCCAATTCCCTCGGCGGCAGTGATCCCAAAAGCTGTCGTCTCCTGCTTCGAATACTTCTTGACTATCTGGTTCGAAAAATACATGAACAGGAAACCGAACAATGCCCAGAATCCAGCATCCGGGTGATTACTCAAAGCGTTCGGCAAAGCCAATATCAGAGGAGTTGCAACTAAGACACCGGCGGCAAAGCACATGAAGTAGGTCTTGTTCTTGTCAGCCCACTCCCTGTGCCTGAAAATAGCATAGATCCCCAGACTATTCACCACGGCGGCTGCTATGGCAAACGATGCTATCCAGAGAAACGTTGGCGACAGCCCGAACATAAGTTGCCCCTTCTAACTCTCACTGTGAGGCTGAGGGTTTGCTATTTCGCGGGTTATGCGGCATGCAGCCACCGTTGAGCCCGGCAAGCACTCACACAGGCGCGCGCTCCACCGGTTGTGAAACGGGAGGCCCCGCCACAGCGAGGCAACGTTTTCGTCCGGCATCGATACGCCCGACGATCACACAAAGCTCTTCTTCAGGGATCTGGATGTTCACATCACGAAGCATGGGGCCTGAGATCCACAAGAATCACGCATGGCTCATCTCACTGGTCCCCTGCTCCCTCTTCGAGGTCAACGCTGTCTATCAGGCGCCTGAGCAACTCCTCGTCGGCGGGCGTCTCCTCGTACTCATACGCCTCCTCGAGCTTCGCAACAAGCTCGCGGAACTCGTCGTTATCCTCCATGAGCGCGTCCAGCTTGTTATCAGCGTCCAGTGCGGCCTCTTCGAGGTCCTCGAGGTCCAGATCAAGTCCGAGGAGGTCATCCAGCGCGGACAACCCCTTGAGGATACTGCGGGGGTAGGTGGGCATGTCCAGGAACGGATAGTGCGGCACCTCGACCGTGAGACTGCGCATCTTGATATCCAGCTCCATGGAGTGGTAGGTGAGGGACGTGATGATGCTCGAGGGACCCTCGTAATCGCTGAACAGCAGTCCGGCATCCGCCAGCTCATCCTTCAGCTTCTCATCAGCCACGGACGCGCGCAGCCTCGGCTCGCGCGTGTGAGGCACCGGCCCTGCGACGCTGCCGAGGAAGTATACGTCCTTGATCCCCAGCTCCTCGCAGACGCCGAAGATGCAGTCACAGTAGGCGCCCCACCGCACGTGTGGCTCCTCGCCGGAAAAGAGCACCAGGTCGGGAATATCGCCTTCGGTCCTGGCGTACGAGAAGATGTTGTTCGGGTACTCCAACCGCTCGATGACACCGTCTTCGATCTGAGTGTGTGGTCGGAAGACGGCCGTGAATTCCATCGGGTTGACTGGCTGCACCACCGCCCGTCCGTCCTCGAGCACAACCGAAATCGGGATGCTGGAGACGGGAAAGTGGAAGATGTAGAAATCGAGTGGATCGATCTCGGCGAAGTCCCGCGCGCCAAGCTGGTCCCCGATAAACCCCACCCCTGCGGTGGAGACACTGCCGCCGTCCATCCAGCCTGCCATGCCAATTATCAGGACCGGGGGCCGGTCGCCGGGCTCGGGCCACTCATCTACCATCAATTCATACATACACACAATATCCTTTACGACGTCCGTTGGTCTTCTCGCAAACTCATTCGGCTTCGGACGCGGGTATACCTGCCGAAATCCCCTGAGACCAGCGCGTATCGCGCGCGGTTGCCGACCGCCCCGGTATATGTTACCGTCACCGAGGTGCTCGGCACTTTCACAATCATCGCGCAGATACTGGGGGTCCGTGTCGTGACAGAAGACGCCGTCCGTATCGCCCGGCAGATCGTATCGGACGCACGCCACCAGCCGCTCCGCGAACTCAGCGCTGAGACGCTCGAACGCATGAAGGAGGATGCGGAGCGCGAGCGGGACCAGGTTGCCGAAGAGGTCGCCGAACTCGGCAGCGCCTGGCGGGATGCCCGGGACGAGGGCCGCTGGAGCGACATGCAGCGCGCGAAGGAGCACATTCTGCTGCTTCGCGAGGACCTCGAGACGGTCGAGCAGGCGCTCGAACGCATCGAGGACGCCCGTCAGCACCGGATCCTGCGCGATCGGATGCTCGAACGCCTCGGCAGCCGCGCGATGGTGAGCGCGCTCGAGGGGCTTATCCTCGTGCTCATCGCGGCGGTGCTGGTCATCCTCTGGATGGAGACCGCGTACCAACTCACCCCGCGTCAGCAGAACCTGCTCACCATCATCGACACCGCCATCTGCGGCGTCTTCCTGTGGGAGTTCTTCTGGCGCATGCGGCTGGCCGATTCGACCCGCTGGTACTGGCGCGCGTTCTGGATCGACTTCTTCGCCTCACTACCGCTGGCTGGAATGCTGCGTCTGGGCCGGATCGCGCGGCTGGCGCGGGCCGCCAGACTGGCCCGACTGGCGCGGGCGGCGCGCGTGGTCAGGGCACTGCGGGCACTGGCGTTCTTCTCGCGCGGCTTCGACAAGATTGCCGCGACCTTCCGACTGCAGGTGTTCAGCCGACCGCTCGCGCTCACTCTCGCCCTGCTGGTACTGGGGGGAATCGTCATCTCGCACACGGAGGCCAACGCGGAGGGGGTGGAGAATTTCTGGCAGGGGATCTGGTGGAGCTTCACCACAGTGGTCACCGGCGGCTACGGTGATATCGACGACCCGGGAGAAACCATTTCGGGGATTCTGACAGTTCTGCTGGTGATACTCGGCATCGTGCTCACAGGCGCCCTGACGGCGGGCTTGGCCAATGTTCTCCTCGGCGATGAGACCGCGAAGATCGAGCGTCGGCAGATGGTCATCCAGGAGCAGCTTGCCGCACTCGACAGGTGCATTCAACGACTGGAGCCTGACACTTCCGCGCAACAGCAAGCCGCCCGAACAGGCGTCGGGCCTGAAGCGTCAGACCAGGCGACAGCCGGCGAGAACGCGCCTGCAGAGCCTCAATCGGAGTGATAACGGATGCGCGGACGCGTATTGCTTGCAGTCATGGTCGCAGCAGTGGAGGCGGCGCTGATGCTCTCTCCCGCCAGCCAGGTGAGTGCCGAGCCCCAAACGCTCTACACGCCCCACAACATAGCCATCGCCCGCGAGAACATCGAGCGCTATGACTGGGCGAAGGCGAGACTCGACAGCCACCGGCGCGTTGTCGCCCCCCTGATGGAGCACGATCGCGCGTGGCTCGCGAAGATGGTTCCGGAGAAGACGCCGTGGCCGGTCTACGGGCAGGTCTGCCCGAACTGCGTCGGTGAGCAATGCTCGATGGGCGAGACGAATGTCTTCCGGTGGAGCTACGAGAACCCCGATCAGCTCACCTGCAAGTACTGCGGGACCGTGTACCCCAACGCGGAGTATCCCGAAACCGGGTCTATCACTGCCGAGCGCATGGGCCAGACCTTTACCTTCTACGTGCCGCCCGAGGAGACTGCGCATCCGGAGGATGACACGGGCAAGTACGCCTATCGCTGGGCCGCCTGGCCGGTACACGTGAGCTTCAGCGGCGTAATCCGCCTCAAGCGCGCAAGCTGGGTCGCGGCCCGCGCCATACACCTTGCGAAGGTCTATGCGCTGACCGGTGAGGTGCCGTACGCAGAACGCTGCGCGTGGGTGCTGGACGCACTCGCGAAACGCTACCCGAACTGGCTCTATCACAGCTACTACGGCAGCTTCGCGGACATGCCGCCGGGCGAGGCCACGGCCGCGATGGGCGAGCAGAAGACCCAGGGTGTCTTCGAGGACCCGGAGGCGATCCTGACAGCGTTCCCCGGGAACTCAAGATGCACCCGGCTGAAGGGCTTCTGGGGCGATGGACGCCTGCGCGCCGGAGTCGGCGGCGAAGGCAGCTTCCTGTTGCGCGCGACGGTCGCGTACGATCTCATCCGGGACGCGAGATACGAGGACGGCACGCCGGTGCTGACCGAGGAGATGGACGAGCGGATCGTCAACGATCTGATCCTCGCCGGGTGCGCGGACCTCGAGAACTATCCGAAGATCAACAACAAGTGCGGGCCGGGGCGAGCACTCTCGGCCGCCTGCGGGATTCTCTTCGAGCAACCCGAGCGCGTCCGGCGCGGTCTGGCCGGCTTCGAGGCGCTGATGAACAGGTCCTTCCACTTCGACGGCTTCTGCAAGGAATCGCCGTCCTACTCCTCGATGCACCTGGGACTGATGGAGGAGATCCCCGACATCCTCGTCGGCTACTCCGATCCGGAGGGATACACCGACGAGAATGGAGAACGTTTCGATGACCTCAACCCGTTCGAAGACCTGCCGCGATACCGGCTTGCCCTGCTCTCCATGGTCCGCATGATGCGCCCCGATCGCCATTATCCGATCATCGGTGACACGCACTACACCGCGCGCGTCTCCTCGCACTGGGTCGAGATCCTCGCGGATCACTACGGTGACGCGTACGCGGGGCTGCTGGAGACCACGCAGGGGGCGCCGCTGGCCGAAAAGGGCAGCGAGTACGCGCTCTGGAACCGCCGCCCGGACATGTCGGCCGATGGCGACGCAAGGCTTCCGCTCCGCACCGAGTACTGGCCCGGCTGGCAGGTGGGTGTGCTGCGCAACCACGAGCCACACGGAGATACCGCGCTGTACTTCAACGGCTATGCCTACCACGGGCACCGGCACATGGACACGCTCGGGATAAGCTTCTTCGCGCTGGGCAAAGAGATGGCGTCCGACCGCGGCTACATCTGGGACGACCCGCGCAACGCGTGGACGAAGGGTACCATGTCACACAACATCGTCACCGTGGACCGGCAGAACCAGGTGACAAAGGGCCGGCACTCCTCGCTGGAACTGTTTGGCACCGCCCCGGATATCGAGCTTATCCAGGCCGCGGCGCCGAGCGCCTACGAGCAGTGCTCGCAGTACCGCCGCACGGTCGCGCTGGTTCGTCTTCCGAACGGCGGGTGCTACGCGGCGGACATCTTCCGCGTCACCGGCGGCGGGGAACATCACTACGGCCTAAACTCCAGCGGGAGCGGCTTCGACGCGGGCGAACTCACACTCTCGCCCGAAGAGGGCATGATGACCATCGGCAGCTACAAGTGGGGCGTGTCAAACCTGCAGGTCGCGCAGCCGCGGGGTTCGTGGCATGTCACGTGGACGAACGAGGACGTGAAGCTCGACGCCTGGAGCGCCTCCCCCATCGACCGGCTGCTCATCGGCGACGCGCCCGGCTGGCGCACCTACAAGGGCAGTCACCTTGACGCGCCGCCGATCACACAGATCCTTGCAGAGCGCTCCGGCGACGACGTGGACAGCATCTTCGCGACAGTGATCGCTCCGTGGATGGGCGAGGCGTCGCCAATACGTTCGGTGCGGGAGGTGCGCCCGGATGACAGCGGCGCGATTGCGGTCGCCATCGAGGTGGGAGAGCGCACCGACTGGCTCATCTCCGCGCTGGACGACGAGCCCCGCGAGTACGGTCCGATTACTATGGCTGGACGCTTCGGCTACGTGTCACTTCACGACGACGGATCCGTCCGCGCGATGTACCTGCACGAGGGCACCTCGCTGGCAGTCGATGGCGAGGCGATTGAGCTTGCCCGGCCGCGAATCACGCGAAAGGTCGTATCCGTGGATGACCGCACGATGACACTTGCCGAGCCGCTGCCGGAGGGCCTGGTGCTGCAGGACGCCTGGGTCCGCGGCGCGGATACCGGCTGGCAGGTCGAGAGCGCGTCCGGTGACACGATCACCGTGCGGGAGTATCCTCTGATCGACCTGGATGAAGTCACGATCGCGATGTCGGCGTGGCGCGAGGCGAAGTAGCCGTTACGTGGCGTCTCGACTGTGCGCCGTTCAGAAAGAGGTCGATCCCCATGCCCGACAATGTCGTCATCATCAACCGCGCGCCAGTGCTGACACTGTGGGGCGCAGTCGTGGCAGAGCGCCTCGGATGGACTGGGAGTGCGCGCTGACCCTCGGCAGGCGCGTGGCGGCCACCGAAGCAATCCAGGACCTTGTCGGCGCCTGGGACGAAGACGAGCTTCCCGGAGCCGCGCATGACCTCTACACGCAGGTCCGCCCGGAGGTCCAGAAGGGAAAGAATGGCTGGGGCCGGAAGGGCGAACTCGCCCTCGCGAAGATCCGCGCCATGGCCCAACGCTGACCGGAGTGATTTGATGCGCACACTCGCAACCGCGCTCGCCCTGCTCGTCGCCACATGCTGCTGGTCACAGGATGCGCAGAATCTGCTGACCAACCCCGGTTTCGAGGAAGCCGAGGGGGATGAGGCAGTCGGATGGACCACCTCCGTGCCGAACGGAGCCCCCGAATACGCGCTGGAGCAGGACCGGGGCGGGACAGTTGCGCGCATCACCGCGAACGCGCCGAAAGATCACGGCCGCTGGCATCAGACGGAGATCGAGGCGCTCCCCGACATCCAGGTCTACCGTCTGTCCGCGGACATTCGGACCGATCTGGCGGGCTGTTCGGCGCGCGTGGTCCCGGTCTATCACAAGGACGGGACATGGCACGGCGCGAACTACCGGGCGATTCTCGTCGAGGGGAAGACCGACTGGACGCGCCACACGACCCTCATCCAACCTCCACAGGGAACAACGCACATCACCGTGCAGATGCGCGTGAACTTCGACACCACCGGGACCGGCACCGCGTGGTTCGATGATATCGCTCTGGAGCCGCTGCCCGATGTGGACAGCGTGCCTCCCATCCAGTACGCGCCCGA
>CAZAHB010000011.1:0-32085 GCA_964484945.1 uncultured Armatimonadia bacterium
AGCTTCCGCACCAGCGGATCCGGGTCGTCCAGGGCCGCTTGTGGCACTCTGCCGACGCGCGCGAGGGCATCCACGGCCCAGTAGCGGATCCACCATCGCTGCCCCAGGTATGCCGCGCGCGCTGCCGGTATGCCTGACGTCTCGCCCATTCGCGCCAGCGCCATGCCCGCGAAAAGCCGCACCGTGCGGCTGGGATCCTCGAGCGCCGCCTCGAGGACGTCAGAGGCCTCGCGGGACGCAATTTGCCCCAGCAGAAAGCAGCAGCGCGCTCGGGTATCCGCGTCCTGGTATTCCATCCCTTCGATGAGCGTGGGAACGGCGTACGTATGTCCGACAAGCACCCCGAGCGGCTCGAGGCGCCCGTGCGCGGGTTCGCCGGCCACAGTATGTGGCGCATTACTGGGATCCGGCGGCGCCACCGGCTCGGCCAAGCCGGTGCTGGCGGAGATGGCGGCAAGCAGAAGCAGTGTGATCGATCCGCGAAACACGCTCGACATGGGGGAGGCTCCTTAGAAAAAGCCGGGTAGCATGACATGCGTCGGGCGGGCATGCAACAACTGCGGCATTGCTATCGCGAGAGCGATGACCCATGCGATCAGGATCAACACGCCCATGACGCCGAAGACGGTGCCCGCGATCGCGACCGGCCCTGCATCCCTGCGCGTGGCGGATATCCCCAGCCAGATCGCCGCAATCCCCAGCAGTCCGAGCACCCCACAGGTGAAGACCGACAACAGTCCGAGGCCGAACGACCACCACGCGTAGGACATGGCCTCTTCAGAGGGCTCTGCCGCGGGGCGCTCCTGCGGCCGGGCGGCGCCCGAAACGCGCTCGGTATCTTCGCGGCCGGACCGGGGTTGTTCGGGCCCCACTGCGGGCGCACCCGAGGCGGGTTCGCCCGCGGGCGGCTGCGGCCGCTCGGTGGGCTCCTCCTCAGGGGCTTCCAGCCTGCGCGAACAGTTCCAGCAGACTCGCTCACCCTCGTACACGGCCTCCCCGCAGTGAGGGCATCGTAGCTGCCCGTCCAGCGGCGGACCGGGCGCACGAGCGCTCTCAGTGGCCTGCTCCATCGGCGTCGCGCCTGCTACCTTCGGCTCCTGGTGAGGCCCCTGCGGCTCAAGCTCGTCCGGCGATACCCCGACTGCCTCGGACGGTTCTTCCTCCCCCTCGGACACCGCCGGTTGCTGTGGCGCGGCGGCTGTGGGCGGCTCTGACGGCGGGATGTCCGTGCCCGACTGCTCCGCTCCGGCAACTTCGGCCGGTTCTTCGGCCTCAACCGGCTCGCCGGCTTCTTCCGGTGGAGGAGGGAGCGCATCCTCCGACGGCTCCTCCCGAGCCTCTTCGGCCCCCGAAGCATCCTCAGACTCTGCCAGCGGTGCGCCGCATTCTGCGCAGTATTTGCCGTCCGGGACGGTCTCGCCGCAGTTGGGACAGGTGCGTTGTGACATTTGGTGTCCTCCCGCGCGGGCGCGTCAGTGCTTCTTCCTTTTCAGGTTCGTCGTGACGGGCCTGCCTCCCTGCCCGAGAAAAACTTTGCAGGAGTCCTCTGGCCCGCGCCGAATTATAAAATGAAGTTTGATATTCCTGCCCGATGCGGTATACTCACAGTGCGAGGTGAGGTGGCGAGGACCTGCGGAGGGCAGGTGCGGGAGAAAGCACCCACCCGCAAGAACAGAGGAGTGAGGCCTTTGATTGATACAAAGCCCAATTCGATCCGAGCCCGCCCAGGCTGACCGGCTGACCATAATTGAGCGGCGAACCCATAAGAGCCGCTACCGGGGCAGAGCCCCAAATGATGTCGGAGCAGCGAATCAGGGCGGGCTCGGGCTGTTTAAGGCCCGCCGCGATTTGTGACCTCCGTCACGTGCTCCACACGCATCGTTGCTTCCACGCCGAGCCGAAATGTAGTCTTCGGGGCGCTTCAGCTCAGGAATCTTCGCAATCTTTTGCCCGCCCGGCTTTCCTGCGTTTCCTTCAACCCGTCGCTCTCCACAGCCTAACTTCGTGAAGTGGTAGAGATCTCGGCGGCGGATCACCATTGCCGACGTCAGCGGAAGGTCCTTCCCCTCCAGTGTTCGAACAACCCCTGCACGCGTACATCCATCTCGAACCCGGTGGTGCTCTCATGTCCCTCCTGCTGGCGATCGTCGCAAGCGTAATCGTGTGCTGCGCGTCAACTGCCGAGGAACTCCCCGTCCCGGTGCGTCTCGCTCCCGACGGGTCCCCCGTTTATGAGGCCGACGAGCGCGGCAACACCGTCCCCGACTTCTCCAACTGCGGCTACCGTGGCGGCGGTGTGGCGCTGCCAGACGTGCCCGCGCAGGTCGCCCTTGAGCCCGCGGAGGGTGACGACACCGAGCGGATTCAGGCCGCCATCGATCAGGTCGGCGAGATGCCGCTGAATGACGAGGGCTTCCGTGGGGCGGTGCTTTTGCGCGCCGGAGAGTACCAGGTGGATGGCACTCTCCGCATTGCCGCGAGCGGCGTCGTGCTGCGCGGCGAGGGCAGCGGTGATAACGGCACTATCCTCCGCGCGACCGGCACCGGCCAGCGCACGCTCATCAAACTGCTGGGCGCGGGCTCTCGAACCGAGATCGAGGACAGCCGCGTTGAGATCACCGACGAATACGTCCCGATCGGCGCTCACACGATGCACGTGGCGGATGCAAGCCGCTTCTCGATCGGCGACCGGGTGGTGGTTGTGCGCCCGGCCACCGCAGAGTGGATTCACACCATCGGCATGGACCGAATCCCCGTCCCCGAGGGTCGAACGGTCCACCAGTGGAAGCCATCCTCATACACAATCCACTACGAGCGCGAGATTGTCGCCGTGGATGGGGATGAGGTCACCGTCGATGCGCCGATGGTCATGTCGCTCGACAAAGAGTTCGGCGGCGGCTACGTCTACCGCTACGAGTGGCCCGAGCGGATCCGAAATGTGGGTGTGGAATACCTCCGGGGTATCTCGGATTTCGACACGGAGGTCACCGCCACGCGCGGAGGTCGCGAGTATCACGCCGACGAGGATCATGGCTGGAGCCTGATCCGGGTGGAGAAGGCCGAGGACGCATGGGTGCGCGATGTCACGAGCGTCCATTTCGGCTACGCCTGTGTCTGGACACGCAGGGGCAGCAAGTCCGTGACTGTTCAGGATTGCGCATGCCTGGACCCGGTGTCGAAGATCACCGGCGCGCGCCGGTACTCTTTCGCAGCGAACGGCCAGCAGGCGCTCTTTCTTCGCTGCTACGCCCGGAAAGGCCGTCATGACTTCGTGATGCACGCACGCGCCCCCGGGCCGAACGCGTTCGTCGATTGCCGCGCGGACAACGCTTACTCGGACAGCGGCCCGCACCATCGCTGGGCAACCGGCACGCTCTACGACAACGTGGTTATCAACGGCAACTCGCTGAACGTGCGCGACCGCGGTCCCTCGGGGACCGGCCACGGCTGGGCCGGCGCGCAGATGGTGTTCTGGAACTGCGAGGCGTACCGCATCATCTGTCAGCGCCCCCCGACAGCCCGGAACTGGGCCGTCGGCTGTATCGCGAAGAAACGCTCCGGTGACGGATACTGGGCCTCTTTCGGCGAACACGTCACGCCGATGAGCCTGTACGCCGCGCAATTGGGCGCGCGCCTTGGTGAGGAGGCTGTTGAGGCCATTGCGGGCCCCTGGAAGAATGACTACTGATGCGCGAACCGCGTCGCCCACAGGCTCACTCACCCTTGTCTCGCGCAGTCTCAACGGGTATAATATGCACAGTAGTTTTATGTGAGCGCCGGTGCCCACCGGATGGTGGTCTCCGGGCTTTTTTGTGTGCCGTCCCAGGAGGCGCCCTGATGATCGCCCGTGAGCTGATGCAGACAGAGGCTCCGACGCTGTCGCCCGATGACTCCATCCAGCGAGCCGCGGAGTTGCTGACAGACTACGAGCACAGTAGTATCGCCGTGCTCGATGACGAGGACCGGATCATCGGCATGGTCGGCGAAGAAGACGTGCTCGCACTTGCAGTTCCCACCTCTGCTGCGGACCTTGACAGCCTGAGCTATCTCCCACGCTGCTACGGCCTGCGCGACCTCTCGGACGAGGATCTGCAGGACCTCACTGTTCAGGAGATCATGCGCACCGACGGCTATGTTACCATCGACAAGGATGAACTGGCCGCTCAGGCGACCCTGCTGATCATGCGCCACCACCAGCCCCAGGTCTTCGTTGTCAGCGATGAGGCCTATGTGGGGCGGCTGTGCCGGAAGTACATCATAAGTGAGCTGGTCAATCCCTCCCTTGGAGTTGCATGTCATCCATGACAGCGACCGCCTGGCTCGCCACCGGGATTTTCGTAGCAGTCTACGCACTTCTGATACTCGACAGACTGCCGAAGTCCACGGTGGTGCTCGCCGGCGCCTCGCTCATGATCGCCCTCGGTATCCTCGATCAACACACCGCATTCCACGGCACTGAGGTCATCGAGGGAGTTGACTGGAACACAATCTTCCTGCTTATCGGGATGATGATCGTCGTCAACATCACCCGAAAGACAGGTCTTTTCGACTGGATCGCCGTTCGCACCGCGAAGGTCGGCCGGGGCCGACCGGTGCTTATTTTGATAGGTATGTCCTGCAGCACCGCGGTGCTGTCGGCGCTGATTGACAATGTAACAACTGTGTTGCTTGTGATCCCGACCGCCATCGTGATCTATGAGGCGCTCGAGGTGGATCCGGTGCCGTATCTGATCTTCATTGTCTTCGCGTCCAACATCGGCGGCTCAGCTACGCTCATCGGGCATCCCGCCAATATCATCATTGGATCAGCCACCGGCTTCAGCTTCATGGATTTCGTCAACGTGAACCTGCCTGTCGTGTCCCTGATCTTCGTTCTGCTGTGCGCGATCGTGTGGCTGACTCTCAGATCGGTGGATGTTGAGCCGGAGCAGCGGGCGCGCATCATGGGGCTCGATGAGACCCGGGCCCTGCGCAATACGCCGCTGCTGGTAAAGTCACTGGTGGTCCTCATCCTGATCTTTACCGGTTTCATCGTCCATGACAGGCTGGGGCTGGAGCCCGCGACGGTGGCGTTGTGCGGGGCGTCCTTGCTGATGCTGCTTGATCCTGAGGGTGTGGACGAGGCGCTCGAAGAGGTTGAATGGCCGACCGTCTTCTTCTTCATCGGCCTGTTCATCATGGTCGGCGGTCTGGAAGAGGCCGGCGTCATTGAGCTTATCGGAGCGTGGATGGTCCAGGTGACCGGCGGGCAGACATTCGCGCTGACAGGCGCCTCCCTGTGGCTGGCCGCAATCGCGTCCGCGCTCATGGGAAGCATCCCGTTCGTGGCTGCCATGGCACCTGTTGTCCGTCACATCGGTCATGTTCTTAACCCGGCGCTGCCGATCAGTGAAGCAATGACGCATGCTGCGATGCGACCGATCTGGTGGGCGCTGTCACTTGGTTCGGGCATCGGGCAAAACTTCGCGCTCATCGGCGCGCCTACGAACCTCGTGGCAGCGGCGATCGCCAGGCGCTCGGGGTACCCGATCTCATTCAAGCGCTTCCTGGCATACGGTCTTCCGATTACGCTACCGTTCATCGGGCTGTGCGGCATCTACCTGTGGCTCCGCTTCTTCGCGGCATAAGCACCCCGATTGTGCAGACGGCCCCGCGCCCGTCCCCGGGGCTAGGAAGCTCTTCAACCAGACAATCTGAACTGACCTGGGAGTTGCATCCGATCCATGACCTCGCTCGGCTGGCTCGCCGCCGGCATTTTCGTGGCGGCTTACGTCCTGATTGCCTCAGACAAAGTCAACAAGACCAAGGTCGCCCTCGCAGGCGGCGCCCTGATGATCCTTCTGGGAGTCATTGACCAGCACACAGCGTTCCGAGGAACCCATGAGGTCGAGGGAATCGACTGGAACACCATCTTCCTGCTGATGGGCATGATGATTATCGTCAACATCACCCGGAGGACCGGCCTCTTCGAGTGGGTGGCGATCAAGACCGCGAAGATCGGCCGTGGGCGCCCGATCCCGATCCTCATCGGGATGACGTTGTCAACGGCGGTCCTCTCGGCGGCGCTGGATAACGTGACCACGGTGCTTCTGATCGCGCCGACTGTCATCGTCATCTACGAGGCGCTGGAGCTTGACCCGGTGCCTTTCCTGATCTTCGTGATCCTCGCGTCGAACATCGGCGGCACCGCCACCCTGGTCGGCGATCCGCCGAACATCATCATCGCGTCACAGGCCAACATCACGTTCCTGGAGTTCCTGCAGGTAAACGGGCCGATTATCGGCATCATCTTCCTCCTCTTCGTGGGCTTCATCTGGCTGTTTCTCGGCAAGCGCTTTTCGGTAGACGAGGAGCAGCGCCTGCGTGTGATGCAATTTGACGAATCCCGCGCACTCACAGACAAATCGCTGCTCTGGCGCTGCCTTTTCGTCATCGCCCTCGTCCTGGTCGGCTTTGGCCTGCACGGGGTGTTCCATCTCGAGCCCGCGTCAATCGCACTTGGTGGCGCCGCACTCCTGCTGCTGCTCCACCCGGAGGGCCCGCGCGAGACCCTCGAGGAAATCGAGTGGCCGACTATCTTCTTCTTCATCGGCCTGTTCATCATGGTCGCGGGCCTCGTTAAGGTCGGTGTCGTCAACGCGCTGGGCCGCGGCATGATCGATGTCACGAACGGAGACTCATTTGCGCTCACCATAATCGTGCTTTGGTTCTCCGCATTCGCGTCGGGGATTATCGACAACATCCCGTTTGTGGCGACAATGGCAGCGCTGCTCAAAGCGGTCGCGCCGGAGCTTGCGCAGAATCCCGAGGCCTACTCGACGGCGGCGGAACTCGTGCGCAATGAAACCATTATGCCGGTCTGGTGGGCGCTTTCGCTCGGCGCGTGCCTGGGCGGAAACATCACGCTGATCGGCGCATCGGCCAACGTGGTCGTCTCAGGGATCTCATCGCGCTCGGGTCATCCGATCGGCTTCATCCGCTTCCTCAAGTGGGGTCTTCCGATGACACTGGTGGCGCTCGGGCTGTGCACGGGCTACCTGTGGCTCGTCTTCTTCAGATAAGTCACCGCGGTACGCGCGAAGGTCACATGCAGGCTCCGGCGAATTGACAGCCAGAAGGCCGGCGGCATCCACTGGTGTCGATCCGGCCATCAGGCGCAGCTTGAGAGAACAGTCCCGCCCAAGGAGCGCACTATGAAACATAGCTGGGAAGAAGAGGCGGAGACCGGGGACGAAAACCGTGTCGATGTCTCCGTCGTCATCCCCGTCTATAACGAGGAAGAGGCTCTCCCCCACCTCAGGGACGCGCTGAAAGGCGCTCTGGAGAAGATCGACCGCACCTGGGAGGTCATTCTCGTCAACGACGGTTCCGGGGATCGCTCGCGCGAGAAGATGGATGAGATCGCGCGCGCCGATGAGCGCTTCGCGGCCATTCATCTTCGGCGCAACTTCGGCCAGACCGCCGCAATGAGCGCCGGCTTCGACCACGCCCGCGGCGACGTGATCGTCGCCATGGACGCCGATCTGCAGAACGACCCGCGCGACATCCCGAAGCTGCTGGATAAGATCGACGAGGGCTACGACTGTGTCAGCGGCTGGCGCAAGGACCGCCAGGATGACTGGTTCACGCGCATCCTGCCCTCCAAGGCCGCCAACTGGCTGATCTCAACCGTCACCGGCGTGCGCCTGCACGACTACGGCTGCTCGCTGAAGGCCTATCGGCGCGAGATCATCGAGGACGTACAGCTTTACGGTGAGATGCACCGCTTCATCCCGGCGCTCGCGCGCTGGGCCGGTGCGCACATCACCGAGGTCGTGGTCTCTCATCACGCGCGCGAGTTCGGCACATCAAAGTACGGCCTCTCGCGCACGATACGCGTCTTCCTGGACCTGATGACGGTCAAGTTCCTGCTCAGCTATGCCACGCGCCCCATCCAGGTCTTCGGCAAGTGGGGGCTGGCCTCGGGCCTTATCGGCTTCTTCATGGCCCTGTGGCTGAGCTTCCGCAAGTTCGCCTTCGGCGAGGACATCGGCAATCGTCCGGCGCTGCTGCTGGCGGTGCTGCTGATCCTGGTGGGCTTTCAGTTCATCACCATGGGCCTGCTGGCCGAACTGCAGGCCCGCACCTACTACGAAGCGCAGGACAAGCCGATCTACGCGATACGGAGCATTACGCGCGGGGACGCTGAGGGAGGCGCTTAGTGTGCGACTGATGCTCGCGCTGATACTTCTGACGGCAGGGATGGCTATGGCCGAGGAAGCGATCGATGACCGGACCCGTGAGAACACAGAGTGGGCGATCCTGCGCTGGGAGCACGCGCCCGACACGACGCTGCCGCGCGTGTTGCTTGTGGGGGACTCCATCGCCAACGGCTACAAATCTCATGTCTGCGAGCTGCTGGAGGGGCGGGCGAACGTTGATCTTCTGGCCACCAGCAAGAGTGCCTGCGATCCGGCGCTGCTGCTCGAGTTAACCCTCGCCACAGACGGCTACGAGCACGCGGTCATCCACTTCAATAACGGGCTGCACGGTGGTCACCTGACCGACGCCCAGTACGAGGCGGGACTTCGTCGCATGGTCGAGAAGCTGCGCGAACTGGCACCGGAGGCCGCGCTGGTGTGGGGCAGTTCGACATCGGCGGTAACCCTGCCGGAGAAGCAGCTTGATCCGGAACGTAACGGGGTCGTGCTGCGTCGCAACGAGATCGCGGCGCGCGTCATGAACGAACTCGGCGTGCCCATCGACGACCTCTACGCGGTAGTGGTCGATCACTGCGACTGGCACACGGACTCGCTGCACTTCGGTTCCGAAGGCTATGCCGCACTCGCCGACTCGGTGGCAACGTCAGTCTCAGAATATCTGCCCGAACAGCCCTGAGCCACGATCTTCGACCCTCTGTCAGGTGCCTCGTCTCCTCGGGAGCCGGTCCGCAAGGTATTTCCCGATGCTCTGCAGATGCTGCGCGACCGATAACAGCAGCGCTGCAACGATCTTCAGCAGGGCCGGCGTCCTCTCCGCGATCTCCTGCTTTGTAACCGAATCCCCGCAGACCAGCTTCCACCCGATGCCTGCCATGGACAGTACGAACACCACCAGGGCACCGGCCACGATCTGTCCGACGAACCCCCACTGCGCGATCGCGTCCACCACGTTCGCAGCAGCCGTGGCCGCTGCGATGCCCCATGCCAGCGCGATCAGCAGAAGGATGACGACGGCCGCGGGATAGCTGTTCTCGCGGAGCACGCGCGGCACATCATCGCTGGGCCCGACAAGCGACCAGCCGGCGATATGCCAGGCGGCCGCGACGCCGACCATCAGAACCGTTGCGCTGACGATGATGCAAATCTGGTAGACAACGGGATCTTCCGGCACTCCGAGGCGCACAAGGGGATCGAAAATCGCCCACGGGACCGCCACCGCCAGCGCCGCGGCCGGCACCGCGCACAGGACGAATCTGAGAAGACGCCACAGCCACATGGCCCCTCCACCCTCAACGCACCGATCGGTTCACTCCCACCTCAGCCCCTCCAGCTCGCGGCGGAACTCCGCCTCAAGTTGGCAGGCCTCGTCCTGATACTGCCCAATCACGTTGCACAGCTCATCGGGGTCGTTCTCGCGGTCATACAGCTCATCCTCGCCGCTGCCGCCAGGCAGCAGCAGTGTCCACTTTCCGTCCCGAATCGCCGCGCTGTTGCAGTGGATGCCCGTGATCGCGTAGTCGCGCACGCTCGGGACATCCCCGCGCACCAGCGGCAGCAGGCTCGTGCCGTGCGTGCCGGGCATCGGATCCACACCCATGGCCTCGCAGATCGTCGGTGCGATGTCCGACAGCCGGACCAGCGCTTCGCGCCTCTCGCCCGCTCCCGCGCCCGGGAGGTGCACCATCAGCGGGACAGCCGCAAGTTCCTCATACAGCCACGGCCGGTGCTTGCGCACAAAGCCGTGATCGTTGAGCGGCTCTCCGTGGTCGCTGGTGAAAATGATGACCGTGTCATCGAAGTAGCCCATTCCCTCCGCCGCGCGCAGCAACTCCCCGATCCATTTGTCCACGAAGGTCACTTCGCCGGCGTAGAGAGCGCGCACATTCGCGATCTCCGCCGGGCTCAGGTAGCCCTCGACCTGCGAGGGCACCGGGTCGATGATCTCCTTGCCGGTATACCCGGGATTATACTGCTCCTTCAGTTCAAGCGGCGGATCCCAGGGTTCGTGCGGGTCGAACATATCCACCCACAGGAAGAGGTCGTCCTCGCCGCGATGATCCTCCAGCCACTTGATGGCCCGCAGGCATACCTGCGCGCAGAAGTAGTCCTCCTCGCTCTCTCGCACGGACACGTTGCGCAGGTACTGGCGGAACAGCCTGGCCATGCGGTCAGTCTTGTCCGACACCTCACTGGGCTTGAACTGCCGCTGGAATTGCTCTTCGATCTGCTCGGCATCCACCTGCGAGGGCAGGATCCACGGATCGTACTCCTGGCCGCGGATAAAGACGCGCTCATCGAAGCCGCGGTCATAGTTGTATCCATGCTTGTGCAGGTGATAGACGTCGGTAATGAACGCCGAGGTGGCGCCCTTATCCCACAGCCACTCGGCGACAGGCAGATCCTCGCGCTCGAACGGCTGCCAGGGGCGGAACGGGAAGTTTATGCGGCCCTGCATCATGGATGTGCGGCAGGGCCCGGTATTCAGCGAATCAGCGTACGCCCCATCGATCAGGGTGCTCTTCTCCGCGAAGCGATCAAGGTTCGGCGTCTCGATCCAGTCGTTCCCGTAGCAGCCGAGGTGGTCCTTGCGAAAGCTGTCTGCGACGATCATGATAACGTTCATGGTGGGCTCCCTCTGAGCGACCCAATTGGAGTGTCATATGGCTCACTGTGAGCGTACATTCCCGATGAGGGCCGCCCGCCCCTTCCGCCGGCTCCGCATGAAACAGTGCGCATATGGGCAAACGGGCTGTCGCGCTGTGCGCGACGGATGGAGGGAGGTAGACGCCACTTCTGGCTCTCCATCCCTCCGGACGACACCCACACGCCTTTGGATGGCCGGGCCTGCTCGAAACTCGACCCCGTCGAGGGCGTGGGTCGCGCAGCGAGTGGGTTGCCGTTCGGAGGTCGGGCGAGCCTTCGCCCGACGCGGGGCGCAAGGCCCGCATTCGTTGCCGTGATCATTGCAACCATCAGGCGTTGATGCCGAGCCCCTTCCGCCTCGCAGGCGCCGGGCCGATGCGTTCGCGTCAATCCCATCTCAAGTGCACCCCCATCGGCACCGTGGGCGGTCAGCCGTCAGCGGTCAGCGGTCAGCGGTCAGCGGTCAGCGGTCAGCGGTCAGCGGTCAGCCGTCAGCCGTCAGCCGTCAGCCGTCAGCTCGTAGCTCGTAGCTCGTAGCTCGTAGCTCGTAGCTCGTAGCTCGTAGCTCGTCGCTCGTCGCTCGTCGCTCGTCGCTCGTCCCCACCCGCCTTGCGCGGTGCGTCGCAGTGTGGTTCAATATGAGTCAGGTGAGCGCGGTTGAGCGAGGCGATGAGTATGCGCCAGGATGAGAGCCCTCAGGAACGCACCTGTCCTGTGTGCGGGACGAAGCTGCCGGATGCCCCGTCTGTTCGGCGCTGCCCGAACTGTGGCGCGAAAGCGCTGCAGTGGAAGCAGCGTCCGCAGCCTGACGCGGGAACGGTTCTCTTCAACGCCCGGATCGCGGGGATCATGGCCGGCGGCTTTCTGGCCATGACGGGGCTTCTCGTACTCGGCTACCGTTTCCCGCTGCCGTGGTATGTCGCTCTGACGGCGCTCGCTCTCCCCATCGCCGGCTATGCGGCGCTCGGAGCTGTCGCTGAGCGGATCCCGAGGTCATGGCGGACCCACTACCTCGTTGGTGTGCTGGCCGCGGATGCGGGGCTTCTGACCGCCACAGTACTGGCAGTGATGGGCTTTGTGGCAGCGCTTCCGTTGCTCGGCATTGCCGCGGGCGTAGCGGTAGTTATGTGGCCGTTCATCCGCCGCGCTGTCGCCGGCAGCATCCGTGACGACGATATATGAACGAGGCACTGGTCCCTACGGTGCTTTAAGATACACGGTTGCAACACACCACGCAGGAGGCAACAACCATGTCAGTGCACGATCAGGTTGAACAGGCCGCGAGGGCCGCTCGCGAGGCCAGCCGAACACTCGGGAGCATCGACGCCGAGACGCGTGCCGAAGCGCTGCGCCAGATGGCCCAGGCGCTGCGGGACAATGCCGATGAGATCATGGAGGCCAACGCCGAGGACATGGAGGCCGGAGAGGCCGGCGGACTGAGTTCGGCCATGCTGGACCGGCTCTTCCTCGACGAAGAGCGCATCGAGAAGATCGCCGTCGGGCTGGAGGAGATCGCAGACCTGCCCGATCCGGTTGGAGATGTGCTTAAACAGTGGGAGATCGACAACGGTCTTCAGATCCAGCGCGTCGCGATCCCCATCGGTGTGATCGGCATTATCTACGAGTCGCGCCCGAACGTGACCGCGGATGCGGCCGGGCTGTGCATCAAGTCGGGCAACGCCTGCGTGCTGCGCGGCGGCTCGGAATCAATCAACTCGAACCTCGCCATCGCCCGCGTGCTCCAGGACGCGGCGGAGGGAGCGGGTCTGCCTGCAGGCACCATCAGCATGGTGCCCGTCACCGATCGCGAGGGCGTGCAGGTGATGTGCCGGCTGCCCGAGTACATCGACCTGATCATCCCGCGGGGCGGAGAGGGCCTGATCCGCGCGGTCACCGAGAACGCGCAGGTTCCCGTGCTGAAGCACTATCGGGGCATGACGCAGATTTACGTGGACAAAGCGGCCGACCTGGACCTGGCAGTCAAGCTCGTGCACAACGCGAAGGTCCAGCGTCCCGGCGTGTGCAACGCGGTGGAGAACCTTTACGTACACGAGGACGCCGGCGATGTGCTCAACGCCATCGTGGACGCCCTGCTCGAGGCGGGCGTGGAGCTTCGCGGCTGCCCGCGCACACAGGCCATGGTGGATGCAGAGATCGAGGCGGCGACCGACGAGGACTTCGACACCGAGTACCTCGATCTGGTGCTCTCGATCATGATCGTCGATTCGCTGGACGATGCGCTCGCCACGATCGCCGAACATACGTCCGGGCTGACCGAGGCGGTCATAACCGAAGATGACGCGGTCGCCGAGCGCTTCCTGCGCGAGGTCGACTCCGCGGCGGTCTACCACAACGCCTCGACCCGCCTGACCGATGGCGGTGTGTTCGGTCTGGGCGCGGAGATCGGCGTCTCCACCGACAAAATCCACGCTCGGGGACCGGTCGGGGCGGCACAGCTTACGATCTTCAAGTACGTTTGCCGCGGCGACGGTCAGATTCGCACATGAAGGAGACCACGGTGGAGCCAGAACCTGAGTGGAATCGGCCGGATCGCATCGTGGTCAAAATCGGCACCCGACTGGTAGTAGACGCCGACGGCGAGCCGCGTCGGGAGTTCCTCGAGCGCCTCAGCGCCGAAATCCGTGAGTTGATGGACAGCGGTATCGAGGTACTGCTGGTCACCTCGGGCGCGGTCGGGATCGGCCGCCGCATGATCCTCGATGCGGGGAAGCGGCTGCGCCCGCGCGAGCGGCCATCCGCGGCGGCTGTGGGCCAGCCGCTGCTGGTGCAGTACTGGTCGGAGGCTCTGAGCGCGATGGGCCTGACGGCCGCACAGGTGCTCCTCACCCAGGACGATGTCGTCAACCGCGGGCGGTGCCTGCGGTTACGTGAGACGCTGGAGGATCTGCTGGACTGGAATGTGGTGCCGGTTCTCAACGAGAATGACAGCGTCTCCGTGGAGAGCGTTACTTTCGGTGAGAATGATCTGCTGGCCGCGATGGTCGCGGTCGCGATCACGCCGGCGGAGTTGCTGGTAATGCTCTCCGACCAGGCCGGCCTCTTCACCGCCGATCCTCGCTCGAACGCGGACGCAGAGTTGATATGCCAGGTGCATCCGCACGAGGATGTGGAGCAGTATGCATCCGGCGCGGGCGGTCCCGAATCGCTCGGTGGGATGGAGAAGAAGATCGAGGCCGCTCGACGCGCGACGGACTGCGGCATCCGCGTGGTAATCGCGGATGGCAACGCCCGGCGCGTGCTCACACGCGTCCTCAGCGACGAGGAAATCGGCACCTGCATGTTCGCGCGTCCCCGCCTGCCCAGTCGCAAGGCCTGGCTGGCGGTCCATCTGATGCCACAGGGCGAGCTTGTGGTTGACGACGGCGCCCGGCGAGCGCTGCTGCAACCCGACGGGGCGAGCCTGCTGCCGATCGGGATAACGCAGGTGCGAGGGGAATTCGATGCAGGAGACTTGGTGATCGTCCGCGACGGTGAAGACAGAGAGATCGCCCGCGGCCTGGTCAACTACTCTGCGACAGAAACCGAGGCTATTCGGGGAGCCCATTCGTCGCAGATACCCGAACTGATCGGTCGCGAAGGGGCTGAAGAGGTGATCCACCGCGACGACATGGTGGTCAGTTCATCAGCTTCGGAGTGAGACCGGGCTGGCACTAACCCGTACATAGCAAGCGGCCCCCGACAAACGGGGGCCGTTGCGATTGTCTGGTGACTGACGCAAATCAGCCCTCGGTGCCGATAGGTGCTTCGGCTTCGCCGCCTTCGTCAGCGGGCGCGTCCATGTCATCACCTGCGGCACCGTCGTCCGCGGCGTCGTCCATCTCGGCCTCGGCGCCGTCTTCGGCGGGCTCTTCCATGTCGCCGTCAGTAGCTTCGCCCTCGGCGGGCTGGTCCATTTCCTCCACCGGTGGCTCCATATCCTCGGGCGGCGGTGCAACATCCTCAGGCGGCGGCATTGGCTCGGTGTCAGTGTCCGGCTGGGCAGGGCAGCCTGCCAGCATGGCCACCGAAGTTACTGCCGCCACAAGCGCCAGCACCATTAGTACGATGCCCCATCTGCTTCTCATTGTGCAGCCTCCTTCACGTCATTCACTGCGTTCCCAAACGCAGCGCATCATCGCCCTCGCGGGCGGTGCATCCGTTATTGCGCGCCTGATGTCAACCCCACGTCGGCGCGTGCTACTCATCGAGTATGTCCGATGCGGTGTAACTTCGACGCAACAGGTACGCTGCGCGTCGCACCTCATCTTCGGTAATTGGGTGTGTCCGCCTACCCAAATCGTACTCGAAATCACGTTCTATATCAAGTTCCACGGCCCAACTGTCATCATCAATACCCAACTGCATCGCCAACTGGCGGTCGATTTCGGCCGCCTTATCGAGGCTTGCCCGGGCGGCTTCGGCAAAGCCTGCCGCGTGAAGGATCGTCCCAATCCACCAGTGTAACTGTCCATCGAACGCGCCACCTGTCAGACCATCCTGCATAACGCTTACCGCGCTGAGACAGGCAAGTCGGAAACGATCCTCATCATGTACCACGCGCTGGCCTGTATCCGAATCATACTCAGTAAAGGCGTGCGTGGCAAGCCCATATCGATTGTAGCCCAGAGCGAAGAGCACCAGCGGGTGGCTCGCGCCGGCCTCAACCGCGGCCTCCAGGCGCTCCACAACCCTCTCCACCAACCCCAGTTGATAGCAGCACTCCGCGGTCAGCAGAAGGCGGCCGATTTCCACCTCACCATGCCCCGCGTCCACGGACAATTGCTCGAGCAGCACCTCCAGGGCAATATCGCGCTTCTCGGCAGCCGCTCTGACGTTGCCCAGTGTGACCTGATCCTCCCGCGTGAACACATCCAGTGCCCGATGGTAGCGCCCGAGAACCTCCAGAAACTCCTCCAGGCGGAGCCTCAACCCCTCCGACGCGCGACTGCTGCCATAGAGGTAGTCGGCTATCAGGTCGTAGTATGCGACGGCGAAATCGGAGACAGTCTGATAGCCGCCAAGCTCCTCGAGACGCTCAAAGACTTCATCCCAGTTGGTCCATGACATTGCTTCGATGTAGACCTCGCTTGTTGTACCGGTGAGCACTGGTGGATGATTCTACGCCGCCCGGACGATTCCTTCCTCTTTCACGCAGAGCACGTATTGCGATGGGGCCGGCCTCAGGCCGACCCCATGTCGCGTCTTCAGACCACAACCAGGCGCTTACTTCAGATCGACCTCTGCACCGGCCTCTTCGAGGCGTTCCTGCATCGACTCGGCCTCTTCCTTCGTTACGCCCTCGGCTACGACGGCGTCGGGGGCCGACTCGACGAGTTCCTTGGCCTCCTTCAGACCCAGGGACGTGGAGACCTCGCGGACGGCCTTGATAACCTTGATCTTCTCGTCGCCCGCATCCGCGATGACCACGTCAAATGCGGTCTGCTCCTCCTCTTCCTCTTCAGCGGCTTCGCCACCGCCACCACCGGCCACGGCCACCGGCGCCGCGGCGCTCACGCCGTACTTCTCCTGGAGCTTGTCCTTCAGCTCAACCAGCTCCAGCACCGTCAACTCGTCTACCGCCTCAATGATCTCGTCAACCGTCATTTTTCTATCTCCTTTACGTGCAGCTTGAATGCTTTACGGGTGCGCCAGGTCGCGCCTCTGTCACGCGGCCTGTTCGCCGCCCTTCTCATCAACGATGGCCTCCAGCGTGTACACCACGTCCGAGACCAGACCACTGAGCGTGAAGACCAGTTCATTGACCGGTCCGGCGAAGCCGCCGACCACGCTCGCCATTAGCTCGTCGCGTGCAGGCACCTGCGCCAGCTTCTCAATCTCCTCGGGGGAGACCATCTCTCCCTCGACAACCCCCGCCTTCACCGGCGGCTGTTCGTGCTCTTCGGCGAACTCAGCCAAAACCTTCAGTGGCTCGATCGGATCCTCGCCACAGTAGGTCAATGCGTTCGGACCTGTCAGCAGTTCGTCGAAGCCCTCATATGGCGTGTCCTTGATCGCGATTTTGAGAAGACGATTCTTCACCACCTGCATTCGGCCGCCAGCGTCAAGCAACTGTCCGCGCAACTCGGTCGCTTCGGCAACGGTCAGCCCCTCGAAACAGGTCAGGTAGACGCTGTCAGACTCGCAAAGAGCCTCGCGCATCTCGCGTACCATGTCCTTCTTTTCCTGTGTGGGAATATCGGTTCACCTCCTCGACACCGAGGCCCTGAATCGCGAGCGGGAGCGCCGAAATCAGGCGCTCCCGCATGCACTCGTCGCTTGGGGTGCTCCTGGCCTCGGCAGGCGGAGCGCATTGCGCCCCATTACGCCCTCGTGGGCACCGGCTGTCTTTAGCCCGGATAGTCCGTCAAATTGTCTTACGAAACCTTACGCCGCCCGTCGAGAGACGACGTCATCCACCTTCACCTTCACGCCCGGCCCCATCGTCGCCGACAGCGTGATGCTTCTGATGAAGCGACCGCTTGCAGCTGCCGGCCGTGCCGCTACAACAGCCTCGATCAGAGCCTCGAAGTTCTCCCGAAGCTCCTCATCGCTGAATGAGGTCAGGCCCAGAGGCACATGAAGCACCGCGCCACGATCCATCTTGAACTCGACCTTGCCGGCCTTGAGCGCTTCGACCGCTGCGCCGACGTCGTCGGTGATGTTACCGGCCTTCTTCGAGGGCATGCGCGGGCCAAGTTGCTTCCCCAGGGGCCCGACGATCCGCATCATCTGCGGCTGCGCGACGAGAATGTCCCACTCGTCCCAGCCATTCTGGATGTCCTCGACAAGGTCCTCACCGCCGACGCGGTCGGCCCCGGCCTCCTCGGCCTCACGGACCGCCTCTCCTTCGGCGAAGACGGCTACTCGGGGTACCTTGCCCGTTCCGTGCGGCAGGACGATCGTCCCGCGCACGTTCTGGTCGCCCTTGCCGGTCTCCACGCCCAACTTGATGGCGCAGTCAACCGTTTCCTCAAACTCGGCGGTGGCTGTCTCTTTGACCAGCGAGATCGCTTCATCAAGCGTGTAGTAGTGCTTGACATCTACTTTCTCGCGCGCCGCCTCGTATCGCTTACTTGATGTCCTTTTCCTCGGCATGACCGTCACCTCTGCGTCCAAATCTCTTTCGGCAGGCCTTTACTCGGGGGCGCCTTCCTCGACAGGCTCCTCTTCTGCCGCCTCGGCTCCCTCTGCACCTTCCTCGACAGCTTCCTCGCCGGCTTCGCCGACGGCCGCCACCGCAGGTGCCTCGGGCTTCTCTTCCTCTACAACGGTCTCGCTCGCGTCAACGTACTCGGCGCCGGTCGCCTCTTCCACGACCTTCAGACCCATGCTTCGCGCAGTTCCGGCAATGATGTTCGCGGCCGCATCGAGGTCGCGCGCGTTGAGGTCCTCCATCTTTATCTCAGCAATGTCGCGGACCTCGTCCCAGGTGACCTCACCCACCAGCATCTTCCCGGCCTGACCACTTGCCTTCTCGAGGTCCGCGGCCTTCTTCAGCAAGCTCGACGCAGGCGGGCTTTTGCAGATGAAGTCAAAGCTGCGGTCGGCGTAGACGGTGATCTCGACGGGAATGATGTCGCCCATCTGTTGCGCCGTCTGCGCATTGAATGCTTTGCAGAAGTCCATGATGTTCAAGCCGTGCTGCCCCAGCGCCGGGCCTACCGGGGGTGCCGGGGTAGCCTTTCCGGCCGGGACCTGCAGCTTGATAGTTGTAAGTACTTTTTTCGGCATCTCGGGCGCTCCTTACGCCGCCGTCCCGCGCTGTTGGCGGGCGGACGACTAAAGCTTCTCGATTTGCGTAAAGTCCAACTCGACCGGTGTCTCGCGACCGAAAATCGAGATCAGCACTTTGGCGGTCTCGCGCTCGGCGTTGACCTCGATGATCTTTCCCGTGAACTCTCCAAACGGCCCTTCGGTCACGCGCACGCTCTGACCGACGCTCCAGATTGCCTTCGGCCGCTGGCTTTCCTCCCCAACGACCTCCAGGATCTGCTTGACCTCGTCGGGCCGCAGCGGGACGGGCTCATCCGATGAGCCGACAAAGTGCGTGACCCCATTCGTCTGGGTGATCAACTGCCGCATGTGATCGGTCGCGTCTACTTCAATAAGTACATACCCCGGGTAGAGCTTGCGCTTCACCTCGCGGCGCTGTCCCCCCGAGGAGCGGATTTCAGTCTCGGTGGGGACCAGAATGCGCCCCAGCAGGTGGGAGAGTTCCCTGGCCTCAGCCCGCTTTTCTATGCTGGCTTTGACCTTGTTCTCCTTCCCCGTGAGGGTATGTAGCACGTACCACTGCTTGGCCATGGTCCCGCCTCTTCATACGGCAGCAAACTCGGCAACAGTCTACTCGTAGAGGTTCAGCAACCCCACGAGTCGAGTGAAAATCAGGTCAAGCAGCCCGATCCACACGGCGATGATACCGACGGCCACGATGACCACACCGGTAAAGGCGTAGGTCTCCTCGTGACTGGGCCACACGACGCGTTGCAGTTCCATCCAGACTTCTTTGAAGAAGTCACCTATTGCGATGAACGGGCGCCTGATACGCTCTAGCATCTATGTCCTCTCCCCGGCGGCCCGCGACGGCCGCTGGGCCACCTCCACAAACCTGTGATGGGAGGCGCATGGCGGGCGCAGATACACTGCGCCCGCTGGTACGCATGTCTCCTGGTTATCGTCCCTGGCCGTGCCGTTTTCTGGCAGGGGCAGCGGGAATCGAACCCACAACCGCCGGTTTTGGAGACCGGTGCTCTGCCTAGTTGAGCTATGCCCCTGCTCAATGCGGCGCGACTTTCTGGGGCGAATGTGCGATCTTACCGTCGTACGCGCGTCTCCTCGTGTTTGGTGTGCTTTCGGCACCTGGAGCAGTACTTGCTCAGTTCCAGAGAATCCGACACGTTCTGCCGGTTCTTTTTGGTGTAGTAATTATTCTCGCCGCATTCTCCGCAGCGCAATATGATCTTAGTTGCTGGCATCAGTCACATCCGCCCCATTACTCGTAGACCTCGGTGACGACTCCGGCGCCGACCGTCAGACCGCCCTCGCGGATTGCGAAGCGAACGCCCTGCTCCATCGCGATCGGCTGAATCAGCTCGACGCTGATGGTGACGTTATCGCCGGGCATGACCATTTCGGTGCCCTCAGGCAGCGTCACATCGCCGGTCACGTCGGTGGTCCGGAAGTAGAACTGCGGGCGATAGCCGGTGAAGAATGGCTTGTGTCGGCCACCCTCAGACTGGGTCAGAACGTAGACCTCGCCCTCGAACTTCGTGTGCGGCGTAATCGACCCGGGGGCCGCGACGACCTGCCCGCGCTCGATCTCCTCGCGCTCGATCCCGCGCAGCAGCAGACCGACGTTATCGCCGGCCAGCCCTTCGTCGAGCGTCTTGCGGAACATCTCCACACCGGTGACGACCGATGTCTGGGTCTCGCGCAGACCGACGATCTCGACATCGTCGCCGGTGTTGATCTTACCACGCTCGATGCGGCCGGTGGCGACTGTGCCACGACCGGAGATGGTGAAGACGTCCTCCACGGGCATCAGGAACGGCTGGTCGAGCGGGCGCTGGGGCGTCGGAATGTAGCTGTCAACTGCGTCGAGCAGTTCGAAGATCGGCCCGCACTTCTCGCACTCACGATCGCCGCAGGCGCACTCCATTGCTTCGAGTGCCGAGCCCATGATGACCGGGGTGTCATCGCCGGGGAACTCGTACTCGTCGAGCAGTTCCCGGACCTCGAGTTCAACCAGTTCGAGCAACTCGGGGTCGGCGATATCCACCTTATTGAGAAAGACGACCATCGCGGGCACGTCCACCTGGCGGGCAAGCAGCACGTGCTCGTTGGTCTGCGGCATCGGACCATCGGTTGCGGCGACGACCAGAATGGAGCCGTCCATCTGCGCCGCTCCGGTGATCATGTTCTTGATGTAGTCGCGATGTCCCGGGCAGTCCACGTGAGCGTAGTGGCGCTCCTTCGTCTCATACTCAACGTGGCAGGTCGCGATGGTCACACCGCGGTCTCGCTCCTCGGGAGCGGCGTCGATCGCTGCGAAGTCCAGCGGGTCGGCGTCTCCCTCATCGGAAGCTGCCAGGTTCTTGGTAATCGCGGAGGTCAACGTCGTCTTGCCGTGATCGACGTGACCGATGGTACCGACGTTCACGTGCGGCTTTGTCCGCTCGAATGTTTCCCTCGCCATTGAACTTCCTTCCTCCTAAACTCCGTGAGCTGCCCAGCACATCCCGGGCAGATGGCCGGCAAAACTGCCGACCGGTCCGGTGTTGAGCCAAATTCGCCCGGATGCCACCGGGCCGCTACAAGACAATGTTTCCGGCCGTGACGCAGTCGCATCATCCGCCTGGCGGAGTATGCCGCGTGCGTTCCGGGCCGCTGATCAGAGAAGACTGGAGCCCACGATGGGATTTGAACCCATGACCTTGTCCTTACCAAGGACACGCTCTACCCCTGAGCTACGTGGGCGGGGATGATGGTGGAGGGAGGAGGATTTGAACCCCCGTAGGCGTATGCCGGCAGATTTACAGTCTGCTCCCTTTGGCCAGACTCGGGCATCCCTCCACGCTACCAGTTGTCAACTTGTTCCCGGCGTGTGCTGCGCGGCACTCACTGCACCATGGAGCCGGCGATCCGATTCGAACGGACGACCTGCTCATTACAAGTGAGCTGCTCTACCACTGAGCTACGCCGGCCCGTGTCGCGCCCACCGTCGCATTACCACGGCGGGCGCATTATCATACCAGTCCCTGCCGGCCCTGTCCAGTCTTTACTCGGACCCGACAGGAACATGCTCTTCCAGCTTCTTCTTCGCCCGCTGGAGAGCGTTGTCAACTTGTTTGACGTTCGTGCCAAGTTTCTCGGCGATATCCCGGTAGGAGTGCCCGTGCAGATATTCCTGTAATACTTCCCGTTCGAGATCTGACAGGGATCGCTCCATCTCCAGAGCAACTTTTCGCTGTAACTCCCTGCCGATCACCTTTGACTCCGGACCGTGTTCGCCGTCATCGGTCAGGACCTCTTCCAGCATGCCGTCTTCATCGGCGTCCGGTGGCGATGCCTCCATGGACACGTAAGAGTTCAGCGCCTGGTGCTTTTGCCGACTCGCGCACTTGACGGCGCTGATGATCTGCCTGGTTACGCACAATGCGGCGAACTTCCGAAAACCTCCGAACTTGTGCAACGAGAAGTCGCGGATCGCCTTGAAGAGCCCGATCATGCCCTCCTGAATGACATCATCACGCTCCGCGCCCATCAGGAAGTAGCTCTTCGCCTTCGCCTCAACGAGGCCCTGATACTTCTTTAGCAGAAACTCCGTCGCATCACCGCTGCCCTCTTTGGCCAGCTTGATTACGTCGTCCTCGTCCATGCTCCGTAGTGAACGGTGTGTCCTCACCGACCCCTGCATGCAACCCCACCTCCACGGGATAAGACACGTTCCATGGTATCAGACCCGCCTCCGCGGCAGGTCCTGAGACGTGCTGATCGACCGTTCTCCGGACCAGCGCCATCCGCGGCGCCGCCGGAAACCACATTCCAATGAACACTTGTCACGACGCACGGCTTTCACGCGCCGCGACGGAAACTCAGTATACGACATACCGAAGCACACGTCAAGGATACGGCCTGCGCGCCAACGTCGCCTGCTCAGTGCATACTGTACCAGACGATTGAGCCCATTGTTACGCAAACAATCCAGGCGATGGCGAAATACTTGGTCAAGCGCGCAAGCAACTCTTCACGTGTGCCTTTGCGGAACTGACTCGAGTCCGTGCCGCCCATCGCGGCAGAGAAGCTCTCTGCCTTCGATGTCTGCAGCACGACCGTCACAATCAAGGCCAGTGCCAGTACGCTGGATATGATCTCGAGCGCGAGCAACATTGCTATCGACTACCTTCTGGACCGCGCTCCGCGGGTGTCGCAGGATGAGAGCGGGGTTCGACTTTCCTTGCATTAAATCTATCTGATTGCGGGCGTTCTGTCAACGCCTCCGGATGCCGTGGCTCAGGCAGCACGCGCCTGCGTTCACCATCCGAGAATAGCAAGCTCCGGCGCCGGTGTCCGGGCCGGAGGTGGTCAGACTCTACACCATCTGCCCCGCCGCGTCAAGGTTGTCGTTTACCCCCTCTTTCTGATATATTGCCACCACGCGGCGAGACCGGGCGGAGGAGGCATTATTGGAGCTTTTTCGCAGAAATGTGCTGGCAGATGAAACCTGGGTTCACGGGCAGCCGGCCGGGAGCGGGCGGCTGCGCGTGGGATTGCTGTTCCCCAGTGATTATGCCGTCGGAATGGCGAATCTGGCCTTGCAGAGCCTCTGTGGCCTCCTCAACCGCCACGGGCAGATCCTCTGCGAGCGCATCTTCTACCCCGGAATCCGCGAGCAGGACCGCCGCCTCGATGAGACGCTGAGATCGCTGGAGTACGACACGGCGCTGGGTGCTTTCGATGTCATTGCAATCACCTCCTCATTTGAGCTTGACTGGCTGAACGTCCCGGCGGCGCTGGCGGAGGGCGGTGTGCCGGTGCTCAGCGAAGACCGCACCCGCTTCTCCCCCATCGTCATCGCGGGCGGTCCATCCGTGACCGCCAACCCCGAGCCGCTCGCCCCGATCGCCGACGCGTTGTTCGTGGGCGAGGCGGAGCCGATTATCGGACCTCTGGCGGAGGTGCTGCTGGGACATGACGCCGGATCGCGTGGTGGAAGAGAGCAGGTGCTCGAGGGGCTTGCGGAGATCGCGGGCTTCTACATTCCAGCGCTGCAACAGGAGCTTCCGATCCCGAGGGTCGCGCTCAGCAATCTCGAGGATGTTCCGACCACCACCGAGGTGCTCTCACCGCACTCGGAGTTTCCCTCGTCATTTCTCATCGAGACGGGCCGTGGCTGCCCGCGAGGCTGCCGATTCTGCCTCGCAAGGCAAATCTACCATCCGATGCGGACCCGCAGCCCCGAGTCCATCCTCGCCAGCGCACGAGAAGGGCTGCAGTTCACCGATCGCATCGGGCTTGTCGGTGCGGCGGTTGCCGATCACCCGCATATCGAGCAGATTGCGACCAGGATCGTGCAGATGGGCGGGCGTGTGACGACCTCCTCGCTGCGGGCCGAAGGCGTGACCGAGGCGCTGATCGACGCGCTGGCGGCGGGCGGTCAACGCACGATTACCCTCGCGCCGGAGACGGCAGATCCGGAGCTTGCGCGGGTGATCGGCAAGGGCGTGGACTACGAAACGGTGCGCGATGCCGTCGAGATCGCAGCCGCGGCCGGGATGACCGATGTAAAGCTCTACTTCATGCTGGGGTTGCCGGAAGAGAGCGACACCATCGTCGAGCGCACCGCGGCGTTTGTGGAGGCGCTGGAGGCGGATGTTCCAGGAATCCACGTAACCGTCGCGGCCGGCGCGCTGGTACCCAGGCCCCACACGGAGTTCGAGCGAACGGCCGTGCCCGAACCGGCCGTGGTCCGGCGGCGTCTCAAGCGCCTGCGCAATCAACTCCGCGAGCGGACGCGGGCCGATGTGCGCTCCTCATCGCCGCGCTGGAGCGCCGTCCAGACCGCGCTGGGGCGAGGCAGCCGCGAACTGACGCCGGTGCTCATCGCCGCCGCCGGCGGCGGCCCGGGAGATTTCACGAAAGCGCTTCGCGACGCGGGACTGTCGCTTGACGACTACCTCGGCGAGCAGGACGACCCGCTGCCGTGGGATGTAGTGGGCGAGTGCCGGCTGGAGGAGGCGCGACTGTGAGCGATCAAACCGGGCCCTTCTTCTACCGCATCGCACAGCCGCCGGGGCATCATGAGCTTGCGCGCCTGGAGTTCCGCGCGATGACCGGCGATACGGCGCCGCCGCGCCTTCCCGAGGACCAGCGCGACGAACCGACCGACGTGCGGCGGCTGGCATGGGGACGGGTGGGGGTGGATGTCGCGCGGTCGGCATACGTCACGGAGTGTTGCCGGCTGCTTACGCGCGCGCGAACTCTGAAGGAGTTGCTGGCCGAATCGGAGAAGCTTGGCCTGCGGCTGGAGCGCTTCCGCATCCGCGCCCGTAAGAGCACGCGGATCGATGCGCCGGGATCACAGGATATCGAGCACGCGATCGCGGATACGATCAGCGGTTCTCCGGACCTCTCGCGGCCGGCAGTCGAACTGGTGGCGTGGGGGCTGGAGAGTGGCTGGCTGCTCGGCGAACTGGTCTCCCGCACATCAAAGGGCTGGGTGGGCCACGAGCAGCGCCCCTTCCAGTACTCATGCGCGCTACCGCCCCGGATCGCGCGGGCACTGGTGAACCTGGTGGCGGTCCCGGGGGATCGCATTATCGACCCGTGCTGCGGCTCGGGGACGGTGCTGATCGAAGCCGGATACGCGGGCGTGGAACCTTTCGGCTGGGAGATCAGCCAGAACGTAGCGGAACAAGCTGCGGTCAATGTGTGTCATCACGGACAGGCGGCGTGGCTGACAGTCGGTGACGGCCGGAAAGCCCGCGGCTATTGGGACGGTGCGGTGCTTGATCTGCCATACGGAATCGGCAATGAGCGCGAGGAAGAGAACTGTCGAGGGCTTATCGAGCATGCGCTGGAGGTTGCGGAGCTGATCGCGATTGTGACGGTGGGGGAGCTTGACGAGTTTCTCACCAAACGGGGCGCCACGGTGCTCGGAACGGCCACAGTGGCGAAGAGCAAGCTGCAGCGGCGGGTCTACTGGGCGGAGGCGTAGTCGGGAACCGAGAAGCGGGAACCGGGAATCGGGGACGGCAGGAGGCCAGCACTGAAGGGGGCGTTGAGCATGGAGATGTGGCGGCGGTTCACGAATCGGGCGCGGAGGGCGATCCTCATCGCGCACGATGAGGCCTCGCAGTCGCACCACCACCCGATCGGCCCGCGCACATCCTGCTGGGACTCGCGCGAGAGGGCCGGGGCGCGGCGTACCGGGCTCTGCGCCAGCACGACCTAAGCTCCGCGGCCATTCGCGGCGCGATTCTTGAGATGATGTCGGAGCCTGTGGACGCGCCAGATGTCCAGGGCGCCGATCGAAGCGCGGGGGGCGGCAATGCGCAGAAGCTGGCCACGGCAGCCCGTCAACTGCTCGACCGCGCCGACAGGGCCGCCGCCGATGTGCGAATGCACGTGGAGAAGGCAGAAGGACTGCTCGCGGAGATTGCAGATTCCGCTGAAGAGGAATACTCAGACGCAGGGAGTGATACCATGGATAAGCAGGTCCTCTCAAGCGAACGCATCCCGCCCGCCGTGGGACCATACTCACAGGCGGTGCAGGCCGGGGACATGATCTTCTGCTCGGGCGTAATCGGTCTGGATCCGGACACGAAGGAGCTTGTGCAGCAGTCATTCGAGGCGGAAGTGCGCCGGTTGATGGAGAACCTCTCAATGCTGCTGGAGGATTGTGGCACGGGCCTCGACCGGGTGGTAAAGACCACCGTCTTTCTCGCAGACATCGATCAGTTCGGCGAGTTCAACGAGATCTATGCCGGGTACTTCGATGAGGCGCCGCCGGCGCGCTCGACTGTCCAGGTGGCCGCACTGCCGCTGGGCGCCAGGATAGAAGTGGAGGCGATCGCAATTGCGTAAGACCGCTCTCGTTGGAGCTTTCACCGCACTCGTGCTGTTCTGTATGTCTCTCGCGCCGGCTGCGGCGCAGAACCTGTTGCGCAACGGCGGCTTCGAGGGACCGGTAGCTGGCGATGCGCCCCAGGGCTGGTCATACCACGATTTCCGCGGCGACGAACTGGTCAAATCAGAGGTGACCGATGATGGCGAGGAGTTCGGCGACTACTGCCTTAAGCTCGAATCGCCGGGCTTCCCCGCTGACTACACGGCCTTCTGCCTGCCTGTGGATGTCACAGATGTGGAATCTGACGAACTGCTCTTTTCCTGCTCATATCGCACGAAGAAGCATCCGCAGGCACTGGTCACGCTGGCAGCGTACGACCAGGACTTCACCGAAAGGGAGTTTCAGACACCGGGGCTGCACAGCGTTTCTCACCCGCTCGGTGAAACGGAGGACTGGCATGGTTACACAACGCGGATGCAGGTCCCCGAGGACGCGCAGCAGGTAGTCGTCTACCTGCGCATCATGGGCGAAGGGCAGGTCTGGTGGGACGGTGTCTCACTGCGGCCGGTCGGTGGCGAGATTCAGGCTGAGCTGGACAGGGCCGGGATCATCCATCGCATGCCCGACCGGCGGCTGGTCCGCTGCAGCGTACAGAATGTCACCAGGCGCGAGATGCCGCTCAGACTGGAGATCGAGACGTCCGAAGCCGACAGCGATCGCAGGCGCCGGGAGCACACCGAGTGTCGCCTCGCGCCCGGCGAAGACCGGAAGCTGGAGATTGACTACAGGTACGAGTTCGACCGCCCGCACAGGCTGCGCGTTACGCTGAAGGGCGAGGACCCCTCCGTAATCCACATGGCATGGGAGCGGGACGTCCCGGGCCTGGTGGACGCGACCATCACCGAACCGGCCTTTCGCAATACCATCCTCTCTTCAGTTCCGACCGAGCAGGTGATCGTGGAGGGCACAATCAACGCGGTGCCGCAGATCGCCCGACAGGTCGCGCTGGAGGCGATGATCGTGGGCACCGGGGAGCGCAGCGCCGATGTCGAGCACCTCTCCGACGAGGGGATGGCCGGCCCGTGGCGCCTCCAACTGCCCGCCACCGGGATGCTCACGCAGAAATACATCGTTGACGTTACGGGCAGGATCGAAGACCGCGAGCACGTGCTGCAACTGCCGGTTGTGCGCGCTGCGCACAGTGACGCCGAGACCGCCTATGACTCCCGGGGACGGCTGTGGGTCAACGGTGAACCGATCTTCCCCGTCGGAATCTACCGCGTCGAGCGCGAAAGCGACCTGCCGGTCGTGGCCGACGCCGGGTGCAATTTCGTCATTACCCCCTCGCGGCTGTTGAGCATGCGCTACGCCGATGCGGCGCAGGATGCCGGCGTTCACGTCATGCTTGCCTCGGACACAATGGACGGGCAGTTCTGGGAGTACATGGCGCGGAAGTACTACGGTCACCCGGCGATGATAGGATGGAACGGTCTGGACCTGCCCGACACCAAGCTGGTCACATTCGACACCCTCTATCAGGCCTATCGGAAGGCTGAATCCGGCCCCTATCCCGCGATCGCGGAGGCTGACGAGCACCACCCGATCGCGCTGGCACTGCGACCGACACCGTCGCTCACTCGCTTTGCTGAACTCGCGGACATCGTCATGGCCTTCAGCGACCCGGTACCTCGCTGGCCGATCACGGCCGTCGCGGACTCAGTTCGCACCGCGCGGGAAGCGGTGGGTGAGCACAAACCTGTCTGGGCCGTCATCCAGTCGTCGGGGAACCGCTGGGTCTCCGAATTGACACCGACGCCGCAACCCGACGGTCGCCCTCCCACCGCCGCCGAACACCGCGCGATGGTTTACCTGGCGCTGATGGCCGGCGCCGACGGGATTGTCTACCACGCCTGGTCGCTCCCGGCCATCGGACAGCATGTCGCCTACCACATCCCGCGCGACCAACCAGACCTGTGGGAGGGCATGATCGAGACGAATCGCCAACTCGAATGGCTCGCGCCGACTCTGATGAAGAATGATCCTGAACCGGTTGAACTCGCCCATCAGGGACCTGTGCGAGTCGCCGCGTGGGACAGTGACGATGCGCAGATCGTAGTCGCGGTCAACACTGCCGATACGACCGCAGCCATCGGCTTCGACATCGGCGCAGCCCCGAAACAGGAAATCAAAGTGCTCTTCGAGCGCCGCTGTGTCGTGGCAACCGACAGCGGCGAAGTCGGTGACATATTCGAGCCCTACGACGTCCACATCTACGAGGTCGCCCGATAAGGGGGAGGCCGCTGCTTTGTCCGGACCACAACTGCGCAACATCGTTCAGTACTGGCGCACGACCGTCGCCCGTTTCCCGCACAAGCCTGCCGTCATCTGCGGGGGCCGCGAGTATTCGTGGCACGAGGTGGACCGCCGGACCGCGGCGATCGCACATGACCTGCGCACCAGCTTCGGCCTCGACGAGGGGCAGCCGGTGGCCATTGCGATGCCAAACTGCGTGGAGTTCTTCCTCGCGTACTGGGCGGTGATGCGCGCAGGAGGCGTGGTTGCGGCGGTGAACTGTCGCCTCGGCGAGGAAGAGATGACGCACTGTCTCGGCGACACCCGCGCCCGGATACTCATCACCCACGGGCGGGTCGAAAGGGGCGTCGAGGCGGGGCTGCGTGATGCCGATGACATTCAGCGGATCATCGTCGCCGAACCGGAGATTGAGCGCAGCGCGAACTTCGCGAACCTGATACAGCGCGAAGCGCCCGCGGACTTTCGGGAGGCCGACCCGCGGGGTGAGGACCTGGCAGTCATCGCCTATACCTCCGGCACCACCGGCAAGCCCAAGGGCGCGATGATGCGCCACACCGATCTGCTCTTCAACGTGAAGAACTGCCTCGTCGCGCACTCATTCCGCCACGAGGACATCCACATGCTGGCGCTGCCGATGTTCCACTGCACGGCGCTCTACTCGCTGCTGCCCTCCGCGGCATATCTGGGCAGCACGCTGGCGATCGCGCCCCGTCCGGATCGCTCGGAACTGGTGGAGCTGATCGAGAGCGCGGGCGTGACGACCTTCCTCGGGCCCCCAACCCTCTTTGCCATGCTCGCGCAGGGCGAGGACCTGTCCGAGAGCGATACCTCCTCACTGCGACTGATCGCCTACGCGGGTTCGCCGATGCACCCCGACACGATCGTGCGCCTGCGCGAACTACTCCCCCACGTGGCGCTGCGGAACTTTTTCGGCCTTACGGAGACCACGTCGGTGACGCACGTGCTGCCCGGCGAGGACGCGCTCAGTCACGCCGACTCGGTGGGCAAACCGCTGCCGGAGGTGCGGGCAATTGTGGCCGACGAGGATGGCGAGCAGCTCCCGGCCGGCGAGACGGGCGAGTTGCTGATCCACCGCGACAATGTCATTCCCGGGTACTGGGGCCAGCCGAACCGCCTGGCGGAGAACATACGCGGGAGCTGGTTCCACACCGGCGACCTGGCCCACTATGACGAGGACGGCTACCTCTATGTACATGGGCGCGAGAAGGACGTGATCATCGTCGGCGGAGAGAACGTGGTCGCCGGCGAGGTCGAGGACGTCATCATGCGCGTGGAGGGCGTCCGCGAGACAGCCGTGGTCGGTGTGGAGGCGACCGGCATCCGCTCGTACCTGGGCGAACTGGTGAAGGCCGTGGTGGTTGTCGAGGACGGGGCGGACGTGGGCGAGCGCGAGATCAAACGTGCATGCACGCAGGCGCTGGCGAGCTACCAGGTCCCACAGGAGATCGAGTCCCGCGATGAGCTTCCCCGCAACCCGGCGGGCAAGGTCCTCAAGCGCGAACTCACATAGCGAGGCTCACGACGACGGAGGCGCCCCCGGATCGGTTGGAGCAGGCGGATTCTGAGGGGAGATCGTACCGGAGGGGAGCCGATCGCTGCCTTCAGCCGCAGCATCCCTGGTGGCAATACCAAGCCCGCGGAAGCACACCGCGCAGCCCAGCACCAGCAGCGCCAGCAGCAGCGCATACTCCACTGTAGTCAGCGCGTCTTCGTCAACAAGCAGCTCCATCAGGTCCTCTTTCAACTGCTGCACCGGCGTCGTGCCGCGTCCAGGTCTCATTGGATGCGCCCCCTCGGCAGATTCAGCTGCTTCCGCTCAGTAACGGCGACTTCGTCCAGTTCGACAACGCCATTCCGGCCGGCGCCAAAGAGCGGGGCACTCAGCCTCCCGAAAAGCAGCTGATGCTCGCAGCATGGCTGCACATTGATCCGATCCCCGCACTCTGCATCGTTCTCGCCCGCGGATTGACACAGATCACGCCAGCAGCTCCACCCCTGCCCCGACCGCTGCCATCTCGGCCGCCCGCGCGGCCTGGTGCTTGAGGCTCAGCGTCGCGCGCAGCATAGCGGTGAACTCAGCCAGACCGGGCAGCAGAACAATGAGCATCGGCACCGCAAGCAGTACCGCGGGCGGCCTCGGCACGAGGGCATCTTCAGACGTGCCGTCTTCGGCCTGTCCCGCCTGATCGCACATAGTCCCTCGCTTGCGCAATGCTGTGACGATGCTGCCCGTGTAGTTACAACAACCTTTGACCTCAAAGTGTTACTGTATGTGTCTGTTTTAACTGATTATCAGCCTTTTTATCGGTCTTCTTTGCGATAATGCTGCGCCGTCGAGAGAATGGCCGGTAGCGCAATCGCCCGCGGCGGAATCCAGCAGTACCGTTCTTGCAAAAGCAACCGACGAAGCCGGGAGCGATGGGTACTCGCGACCAGCGTGAACCCGTCGCGTTTTGTCATTACGAGGAAGGCCCGGGGGCCCAACACACCTCTGGATACTCAAACGATTGTGCCCAAAATATTGACACGGCCGGCATTCTGTGGCATGATACTTGTCGTCACGTGAGGCGTGCCTGGGCGCCAATCGTCACGAGGAGGAATCGCCGTGCGAAAAGTAGCCATCTTCGCAGTAGTTGCGGTCGTACTGACAGTCGCCTCCACCGGCGCCTGGGGGCAGGATTACATCACCGAGACGGTCCCCCCCACAGCCCCATACATGCACGATCTCGAGCGGGTCTACAATCTCGGGATCCTCGAGGGATACCGCGACGACACATTCCGCCCCGACCAGTTCGTCGAGCGGGCGGAGATGTGGGTGGCGTTCAACCGCTTTATCGATGTGGCCCGAGCGCGAGGACTGGAACTGCAGGAGGACTACAAACCCTACCTCGCCACCTATGGTCGCGGCCTGCGCGACCACTGGGGTATGGAAGCCTGGGAGCGGCTGACGAAGACCTACCTCGCGGATGACCGTCCCCTTCCGATCATGATGGACTACGACGCGCCCATCAAGCGCATCGAGTTCGTCGAACTGGCCGTCGCGGTAATGCGCGGATACGGGATGGTCCCGGCGGACCTTACGCCTCCGGAGATCGCGATCGGCGAGGAGATAATGGTCCGCCAGGATGACGGGAAGTTCCACCTCCAGTCGGGGATGCCCCGCTGGGAGCTTGCGGTGTGCTTCTCGCGACTGCTCGACGCCGTAGCGCCCATGGGCTGACCGTCAAGTTACACCGCAGTATAGGAGGAAAGCCGCCCAGGGGGAGGGGGTCGCACACGTGTTCTGTCGGCGTCGGATGGTTCTTTGACGCCCGCTTCGTTGTTGTGCCCCCCCCGGTC